>CP107246.1:2403869-2704353 GCA_030246985.1 Candidatus Nitricoxidivorans perseverans
CACCGCCTCGAGTACGGCGTCCTCGAAATAGGAGACGTTGGCGAAGTAGAGGCGGCCGTCGAAGCGGATCGCCGTGACCACGTTGGAGGCCGGCAGGTGATGGACCTTCGCGTCGCGCAGCGTACCGTCGTGGAAGCGGCCGAGGATGGCGACGCGCGGCTTCATCGTCTGGTAGAGGAACAGCACCAGCGCGAGGCCGGCGCCGACCATGATGCCGCGGTCCAGGTGCGGCGCCGCCAGCAGGGTGACGGCGAAGGTGGCGACGGCGACGATGCCGTCGACGCGGCTGGCCTTCCATGCGTGCTTGATCGCCTTTGGCGTGACGAGACTCGTCACCGCCAGCAGGATGATGACCGCCAGCACGGCCTTGGGCAGGTGATAGAGATACGGGGTCAGGAACAGCAGCGTGACGGCGACGAATACGCCGTTGAACACCGAGGCCAGGCCCGTCTTCGCGCCGGCCTGGAGGTTGATCGCCGAGCCGGTGAAGGAGCCGCAGGACGGATAGGCCTGGAAGAAGGCGCCGCCGAGGTTCGACAGACCCTGCCCGATCAGCTCCTGGTTCGGGTCGAGGCGCTGCTTGGTCTGCGCCGCCAGCGCCTTGGCCATGGAGATCGTCTCCATGAAGGCGACCAGAGCGACGATGAAGGCGGCGGACAGCAGGGACAGCAGAGCGTCCCAGGTCAGCGTCGGCAGCCGGAAGGAAGGCAGGCCGGCGGGAATGCTGCCCACGACGTCGCCCCCCCCCGACAGCAGCATCTCGCCCTTCTCGATCTTCTTGACATGCCAGTCGTGGCCGTCGATTTGCGCGCCGGCGGGCGCCGCGCCCCTGACATGGATCTGCGCCGCTCCGCCCTCCGCGGCCGGCACGAGCTCGAAGTGCAGGCGGTTGATCTTGGCCTTGCGCGCCTTGTTCTGCGCCTCCAGGGATTTCAGTTGGATCTGCAACAGGTCGAGATCGTGGCGCAGATCCGCCGTGGCATGGGCATCGTGCGCCTTCTCGGCGGCGCGCAGTCGCGTCGATTTTGCCGTGAATTCCGTCATCAGCTCGCCGATCCTGCGGTCGGCCTCGACATAGCCCGTCACGAGTTCCCGCGCGGCGGGATCGACGATCTGGTCCGGACCGGCCTTGGCCTTCTTCTCGTAGCCGGTGGCCACGCTGACGAGAATGGTGATGACCACGGTGATCAGCACGCTGGGCTTGGCGAGCGCGGGAATCTTCTTCAGCCCCAGCATGAGCGCCAGCGCCAGGAGGGACATGGCGAGCGTCGGCAGGTGGGTCTGCGGCAGGTAGCCCATCATCTCCCAGATGTCCTTGAGGAAGGAATCCGAGCGGCCCTTGGGGATGCCCAGGAACATGTCGAGCTGGGACAGCGCGATGATGATGGCCGCCGCGTTGATGAAGCCCAGGATGACCGGGTGCGAGACGAAATTGACGATGGTGCCCAGCTTGAAGGCCCCCATGCCGAACTGGATGACGCCCACCATCAGCGTCAGCAGTAGCGCCAGGCCGATGTATTCCTCGGTGAAGGGCACCGCCAGCGGCGTGACGGCGGCGGCGGTCATCAGGGAAACGATGGCCACCGGCCCGGAGAGCAGTTGCCGCGAGGAACCCCAGAGCGCACCCAGGATGGCCGGGATGAACGCCGTGTAGAGACCGAAATAGATCGGCAGGCCCGAAAGCTGCGCGTAGGCCATCGCCTTGGGCACCAGCACCAGCGCGCCGACGATGCCGGCCATCAAATCGCCGCGAAAGACGACCGAATTGATCGGGAACCAGGACAGGAAAGGGAAAAGGCGCAGCAGCAGCGTGTTGGCGAACATGGGAATCCTCGGGGACGTATCGGGCATTGGCGTAAAATGCGCACCCGAATGATGCGAACTACAACGGATACGCTGCAAACCGCAGCATTTTATCCCCGCTATGCGGCGCGAACGAGCAAGGCGTGTTATTTGGGTATCACCCTGATTTATCCCTTCCAATCTCAAAGGAAAGACCGTGATCCGAAAGAATCCCAGCGGCGACCTGCCGCTGATCCACGAGTCCGCCTATGTGGACGCCACGGCCATCATCTGCGGCAAGGTGGTCATCGCCGAGAACGTCTTCGTCGGCCCCTACGCGGTGATTCGCGCCGACGAGGTGAACCAGGCGGGCGGGATGGAGCCGGTCCTGATCGGCGCGCATTCCAACATCCAGGATGGCGTGGTGATCCACTCGAAGGCCGGCGGCCTGGTCATGATCGGCGAGCATACGTCGATCGCCCACCGATCCATCGTCCATGGGCCCTGCGAGGTGGGCAGCCACGTCTTCATTGGCTTCAACTCGGTGCTGTTCAACTGCACCGTGGGCGACCGCTCGGTCGTGCGCCACAACTCGGTGGTGGAGGGTTGCCGCATTCCGCCGGGCTTCCACATTCCGTCGACCAGCAACATTCGCTCGGACGCCGATCTCGCCGGCATCGAGCAGGTGACGCCGCAGGCGGCCGACTTCTCGGAATCGGTGGCCCTCGCCAACCACGAGCTGGTCAAGGGCTACAAGAAGCTCCAGAACGAGTTCTGACCGCCTATTCCATCTCGAGCTGGTAGCGCTTGAGCTTGCGCCACAGCGAGACGCGGTCGATGCCGAGGATCTGCGCGGCCAGCGTCTGGTTTCCGCCGGTTTCCTGGAGCACCCAGCGGATGTAGTCGCGCTCCTGCTCCTCCAGCGAGGGCAGCCGGCCTTCCTTCTTGCGGAAGGTGCGGATGGTCAGCTCGCGCAGGTCGTCGGGAAGATGGGCGGACTCGATGGTGTCGCCGGTGGCGATGGCGACCCCGCGCTCGATGATGTTCTCCAACTCGCGCACGTTGCCGGGAAAGTCGTAGGCCTTGAGGATGTCCAGTGCCTCGGCGGAAATTTCCGCCACCGGTTTGCCCATGCGGACCGCGCATTTCTTGAGGAAATGGTAGGCCAGTAGCGGCACGTCGTCGCGGCGCCGCGACAGCGGCGGGATGTGGAGATTGACGACATTGAGCCGGAAATAGAGGTCCTGGCGGAACTCTCCCTGTTTCACCATGTCCTGCATGTCCCGGTTGGTGGCGGCGACAAAGCGCACATCCACCTTCACTGGTGTCGTGGCGCCCAGGGGAAGCACTTCCCGTTCCTGGATGACCCGCAGCAGCTTGACCTGCATGGCCAGGGGCATCTCGGTGATTTCGTCGAGGAACAAGGTGCCGCCGTCTGCCGCCACCAGCAGACCTTTCTTGTCGGTGGCGGCGCCGGTGAAGGCGCCCCTGACGTGGCCGAAGAGCTCGTTGGCGAGCAGCTCCTCGTTGAATGCGCCGCAATTGACGGCCAGGAAGTGCCCTTCCGCCCGTCGGCTGTGGTGGTGCAGATACTGGGCAAAGAGTTCCTTCCCGGTGCCCGATTCTCCGGTGATCAGTACGTTGCAGTCGGTGGGGGCGATCTGACGGGACATGTCCAGCAGCCGCTGCATTTCGCCATCCTGAGTGATGATGCGCACCTTGCCCTGGAAACTCTCGACCTGTTCGCGCAGGGCGCAGTTCTCCCGGCGCAGGCGGATTTTTTCCATTGCCTCCGCCACCACTTTGCGCACCTCGTCGAGACGAAAGGGCTTGGCGATATAGTAGAAGGCGCCTTGCTTCATGGCGTCCACCGCCGATTCCAGCGTGGCGTAGCCAGTGATGAGAATGACTTCCGTGTCGGGACAGCTTTCCCGGCATTTTTTCAGAATCTGCAAGCCGTCCACTTTCTCCATGCGCAGGTCGGTGAGGACGACATCGAATTGCTGCTTGTCGAGGTGGGTCAGTGCGTTGGCGCCGCTCTGGGTGGCGGTCACCTCGTAGCCTTCCTTCTTCAGCACGTGTTCGAGATTCTTCACGGCGATCTTTTCATCGTCCACGATCAGCAGTTTTCCGTTAGACATGCGCATCCCCCAATGGCAAGCGGACGAAGAAGGCCGTCCCCTTGCCGGGCTGGCTTTCCACGGCGATGCAGCCGCCGTGTTCCTCGATGATTTCGAAAACGATGAACAGCCCCAGCCCCAGGCCCCTGCCCACCTCCTTGGTGGTGAAGAAGGGGTCGAAGATGCGGGGCAGGATGTCGGCGGCAATCCCGATGCCGTCGTCGCGGATCTCGATTTCCGCCGCTTCGCCATGACCGGCGCACTGGCCGAAAACCAGCCGGCCTGGCGGGCAGGGGCTGTGGTCGTCGCGGACAGTGCGTGCCGTGATCTGGACATTGCCGACGCCCGCCACCGCCTCGACGGCGTTGCGGATCAGGTTGAGGAATGCCTGTTGCAGGCGCTGCTTGTCGCCCAGTATCGCTAGGTCTGCGGGAATCTGGCTCGACACCGATACCTGGGCCGGAATCTGGCCACGGATCAGGCGCAGGGTTTCCTCGACCAAGGAGGCGATAAGCAGGGATTCCCGAATGAACTCGCGGTCGCGGGCATAGTCGAGGAGCGAGCGCACGATCTGGCGCGCGCGCCAGGTTTCTCCGTTGATCTGGTCGAGAAGATCCTGCCTGTAGGTCAGGTCGGCATCCTCGATTTCCTCAACCAGGATTTGGCAGGAAGTGGCGATGTTGGACAGGGGGTTGTTGAGTTCGTGGGCAACGCCGGAAAGCAGCGTGCCCAGGGCGGCGAGTTTCTCCGAACGCACCAGTTGCCGCTGGCGCAGTTCAAGTTCCTGGATCACGTGGTTGAAGGCCTGGGTCAGCGAGATGATTTCACGGTCTTCGGCGGCCATTTCCAGCTTGGCGAGCTGGTTGGCGGCCACCGCCTCCATACTCGCCTCCATCTGCTTGAGGGGACGAGCGACCCGGCGCGAGAGCAACTGGCCGATGATGATCACCAGCAGCGTCACCCCGGTGACGGAGCCGATCAATATCTGGCGGTGCCGGTCCAGCAGGGCCTGGAGGGTACGGCGCTCTGCCTTGGCCAGGGCTTCGGCGACGGTGACTATTTCCTTGCCGGTCTTCCGGATGACGCCTGCCAGTGCCTCGTTGTCGCCTCCCCGTCCGTATTCCTCCATCAGTGCGGCATAGCGTTCCAGGTCGCCCGCCAGCCAGCCGATGCGAGCGGGCTCGTCAAGAGCCTCGAAGAGCGGGTCGCGTCCACGCAGCAGGGCGCTGGCGCGACCGACGTATTCCCGGTTTTCGGCCAGGTCGGCCGCCTGTCGGTACAGGAAGTAATTCTTCTCGAAACGCCGGATCTCGAGGGAGATGTCGAAGAACTCGGCGATACGTTCGCCGGCGGCGATTTTCCGCTCCAGCAGTTGCAGTTCGATAAAGGAAAGCAGCGACAGGCCGATCACCAGGACGCCGATGACCGAGTAGCCGAAGATGATTTTCTGACGCAGGGAATTCATGGATGATAGCCGCAAATAATTGCATTATGCAACATATCGCAATCCAATTGCAACGATATCCCCACCTCCGTCAAATTCACGTTAAGACGCATTCGATCTAAGGGTGGTTGCAAAGTGCAACGTTTCGTCGACCGACCCGATGTTGCGTAATGGTACGGATAGTTTCCCGTAATCAAACTCTTAGGGCGGAGCTGGCGTCATGGCACGAATGCTGCGATGACTCCGCCAAGTTTGTCCCAATCAAGGAGAGTCGCCGTGTGGTCTGCCTGGTTCAAGAGATTGAAAGCCCGTGTCACCGACATCTTCGCCGGAGCGAGTGAATTTGAGGCGGCCCGCGAAAACGCTTACGTCGCGGAACGCCTGGAAAATAACTTCCTGATTTCGACGAATTCAAACAGTATGCCGATGGCGCTAACTGCCCATGACTCGCTTCAAGCACGATCGCAAAGTGTTGCTTGCCGTCCGTGCCGGGCGCATTGATCCGCGCCTGCTGGCTTCGGCCCGCAGCCTGAGCCAGCGCATGGACGCCGACCTCGACATCCTCGTGCTGGCCGCCGGCGCCGGTGACGCGATCCCGGCGGAGGTCGATGCCTTCGTCAGGACCCTGCGCGACGAGGGCGTCGCCTACACGCTGACCGTGAAGCCTGGCTTGCGCCGACGGGACATCGTGCAGTACGCCAACACCCACGAGTGCATCGCCACGGTGGTGATCGATTCCATCGAGGGCTGGGAGAGCGTGGCCGCGGACCGCGCCTCCGATCCGTGGGCGAGGCTCGCTTGCCCGCTCGTGACCGCCGCTCCGGCCAAGACTTCAAATCACTGATATCCGACAGACCCATCGTGAAACTTTCCCCCAAGGCCTTGTTTCCCTTCCTGCGCTGGCTGCCCTACCGGGGCGAGACCCTGCGCGCCGATTTCATCGCCGGCCTGACCGTGGCCCTCGTGCTGGTGCCGCAGTCCATGGCCTACGCCCAGCTCGCCGGGCTACCCGCCTACTACGGCCTCTACGCGGCCTTCCTGCCGGTGATGGTGGCGGTTCTGTGGGGGTCTTCCAACCAGCTCGGCACCGGGCCGGTGGCGGTGGTCTCGCTGCTGACGGCGTCCTCCCTCTCGGTCTTCGCCGCGCCGGGTTCCGACGAGTTCGTGGCGCTGGCGATCATGCTGGCCCTGCTGGTGGGCGTCGTCCAGCTCGCGCTGGGCGTGTTCAAGCTCGGCGTCATCGTCAACTTCCTCTCGCATCCGGTCATCGTCGGCTTCACCAACGCCGCCGCCATGATCATCGGCCTGTCGCAGGTCAACAAGTTGATCGGCGTGCCCATGGGCCGCTCCGAGCATTTCATCCAGGACATCTGGGGCGTGATCCAAAAGACCGGCGACACGCACCTGCCGACGCTGGCCATGGGCGTCGTCGCCATCGCCATCATGTGGGCGATCCGCCGGAAGGCGCCGAAGCTGCCGGGGGTGCTGATCGCCGTGGCCATCACCACCACGGCTTCCTGGGCGATGGATTTCGAAGCCGCGCTCGGCGGAAAGGTCGTGGGCGGCATTCCGGAAGGTCTGCCCTCGCTCAGCCTGCCGACGATCTCCTGGGACAAGGTCGGCAGCCTGCTTTCCGCCGCCATCGTCATCTCGCTCGTGGGCTTCATGGAGGCGATCTCCATCGCCAAGGCCATCGCCGCACGGACCAAGCAGCGCATCGACCCGAACCAGGAACTCATCGGCCAGGGCTTGGCCAACATCGTCGGCGCCATGAGCCAGGCCTTTCCGGTGTCCGGCTCCTTCTCGCGCTCGGCGGTCAACATCAACGCCGGCGCCCTCACGGGGATGTCCTCGGTGTTCACGGGCCTCTTCGTGCTGCTGACCCTGCTGCTGCTGACGCCGCTGCTCTACCACCTGCCGCAGGCGGTGCTGGCGGCGGTGATCATCATGGCGGTGATCGGCCTCATCAACTTCGACGCCGTCAAGCATGCCTGGCACGCCAACAAGCACGACGGCATCGCCGCCGTTGTCACCTTCATCGCCACGCTGGCCGCCGCGCCCCATCTCGACAACGGCATCATGGTCGGCGCGGGGCTGGCAATCGGCCTCTATCTCTATCGCACCATGTCGCCGCGCGTGGCCATCCTCGGCCGCTATCACGACGGCACGCTGCGCGATGCGAGGGTGCATCACCTGCCGGCCTCCGACGTGGTCACCGCCGTGCGCTTCGACGGGCGCCTGTATTTCGCCAACGTCGCCTACTTCGAGGACGCCATCCTCGAAGCCGTGGCCGAAAACCCGAAGGCCCGCCACCTGCTGGTGGTGGCCGACGGCATCAACGAGATGGACGCCTCCGGCGAGGAGGTGATGCACCACATCGTCGAGCGTCTGCGCGGCGGCGGCGTGACCGTGGCGTTCTCCGGCCTCAAGAAACAGGTGATCGACGTCATGCGCGCCACCGGCCTGTTCGAGGCCATCGGCCAGGCCAACATCCACGCCACCGCCGACCATGCCCTGGCCGCGATCTACGCCCAGGCGGGCGACGGCGGCCGCGAGGACGCCCTGCGGCCCATCCGGGCAACCGCGGCGGCCTGATAGAATCCGGCCCGCACCATGCTGAACCCGCTGCCCACGCTGTTGCCGATAGACGCCCTGCTGATCGCCGCCTGCGCGTGGCTGGCGGTCGGGCTGGCGGGGTTGGTGGCGCCGCGCCGCTTCATCGGCAAGTTCCTGTTTTCAGTCGGTGCGCTGATCGGCTTCTCCGTCGGCGTCACGGCGCTGTGCTTCCTCGGCCAGCCCGCGGAAACCGCGGTGCTCGCCATCGGCCTGCCGACGCTGCCCTTCCACCTGCGCCTGGACAGCCTGACGGCCGTCTTCGCGTTGCTGCTCGGCCTCGCATCGGTCGGCATCTCGGTCTATTCCGCCGGCTATTTCCGGTCGGGCGAAGGGGCGGCGCCGGGCCTGCTCTGCTTCGAATATCACGTCTTCCTCGCCAGCATGCTTATGGTGCTGCTGGCCGACGACGCCTACGCCTTCATGGTGGCCTGGGAGGGCATGGCCCTGTCGTCCTTCTTCCTGGTCACGACCAACCATCGCGACGAGGAGATCCGCCGCGCCGGCTATCTCTACCTCCTGATCGCGCATATCGGCGCCATCAGCATCCTGCTGTCCTTCGGCGTCATGACGGGCGGAGCGGGCGACTATACCTTCGCCGGCATGCGCGCGCAGCAGCTCTCGCCCTTCTGGGCATCGTGCGCCTTCCTGCTCGCGCTCTTCGGCTTCGGCGCCAAGGCGGGCCTCGTGCCCGTCCATGTCTGGCTGCCGGAGGCGCACCCGGCGGCGCCCTCGCCGGTGTCGGCCATGATGTCCGGCGTCATGCTCAAGACCGCGATCTACGGCCTGCTGCGCGTCTCATTCGACCTGCTCGGCTCGCCGCTCTGGTGGTGGGGCGTGACGGCGATGGCGGTCGGCCTCGTCACCGCGCTGTTCGGCGTCCTCTACGCCACGGTGCAGAACGACATGAAGCGCCTGCTCGCCTATTCCTCGATCGAGAACATCGGCCTCCTGGCCGTCGGCATCGGGCTGGCCATGATCTTCCACGCCTTCCGCATGGAGGCGCTGGCCGCCCTGGCGATGACGGCGGTGCTCTACCACTGCCTTGCCCATGCCGGCTTCAAAAGCCTGCTGTTCCTGTGCACCGGCTCGGTGCTGCACGCCACCGGCGAGCGCAGCCTCTCCAGGCTCGGCGGCCTCATCCACCGCATGCCCTGGGTGGCGTGGCTCGCGCTCGCCGGCGTCATCAGTGGCGCCGGCCTGCCGCCGTTGTCGGGCTTCGTGTCCGAGTGGCTGCTGCTCCAGGCCTTCCTGTTCTCGCCCGGCCTGCCGCATTCCTGGCTCAATATGGCGGTACCCGTGGCCGCCGCGCTGGTGGCGCTGGTGGCGGCGCTGGCCGGCTTCGCCATGGTCAAGTTCTTCGGCATCATCTTCCTCGGCCAGATGCGCGATCCGGCGCTCAAGGACGCCCACGACGCCGGTCCCTGGGAGAAGGCGGGCCTCGTCTGGCTGACGGGCCTGACCGTGCTGCTGGGTGTAATGCCCTCCACCGTGATCTCCGCCATCGACGCCGCCACCCGGCAGATGCTGGGCGCGGGGCTGGCCGACAAGGTAAGCGAGCACGGCTGGTGGATGCTGGCGCCCATCTCGCCCGACCGGGCCAGCTACGAGCCGCTGATCTTCCTCGCCACCATCGCCGCCGTCCTGCTGCTGGGCCGCTGGCTGGTCGTGCGCCTCTACCACGGCCGCCTGCGGCGCACGACGCCCTGGGATTGCGGCTATGTCTTTGGCGGCCCGCGCGCCCAGGACACGGCCGAGGGCTTTTCGCAGCCGATCCGCCGCATCTTCGAGCCCATGTTCCGCATGGAATTCCGCCTCCCGTCCATCCGGGACGCCGCGCCCCGCTACGGCGTCAAGGTCGAGGATCATTTCTGGCACTGGCTCTATCTGCCCCTGGCGCGCCTGGTCGGCTGGATTTCCACCCTCGTCACGACCCTGCAGGGCGGGCGCATCGCCATCTACCTGCTCTACAGTTTCCTGACGCTCATCGTTCTGCTGCTGGTGGCCCGGCCATGACAGGCATCCTCGGACAGCTGTTCGCCATCGTGCTGGCCCTCATCCTGGCGCCGCTGCTCACGGGATGGGTGAACCAGTGCCGCGCGTGGTTCCAGAACCGGACGGCGCCGCCGCTGCGGCAGCAGTACTACATGCTGCACAAGCTGTTCCACAAGGATGTGGTGCTGGCCCACGGCGCCTCGCCGCTCTTCCGCTTCGCGCCCTTCCTGGTATTCGGCTGCATGGTGCTGGCCTGCGGCATCATCCCCAGCCTGTCGACCGACCTGCCGTTTGCGCCGGCGGCGGACGTCATCGCGCTGGTGGGCGTCTTCGGCCTGGCGCGCGTATTCATTTCGCTGGCGGCCATGGACATCGGCACCTCCTTCGGCAGCCTGGGCGGGCGGCGCGAGATGCTGGTCGGCTTCCTGGCCGAGCCGGCGCTGCTGATGGTGATCTTCACCGTGGCCATGATCGCCCAATCGACCTCCATGACCACCATCGTCGAGACCCTGGCGCACAAAGAGTATGTGATCTATCCGAGCCTGGCCTTCGCCGGCATCGCCTTCACCTTCGTTTCGTTCGCGGAGAACGCCCGCGTGCCGGTGGACAACCCCGCCACCCACCTCGAACTGACCATGATCCACGAGGCCATGATCCTGGAGTACTCCGGGCGCCACCTCGCGCTGATCGAGTGGGCGTCGAGCCTCAAGCTCTACGCCTATTCCTGCCTGGGCCTCGCGCTGTTCTTCCCCTGGGGCATCGCCGAGCGCGACAACCTCATGGCGCTGGTCGCGGCGATCCCGCTGCTCGTGTTCAAGCTCGCCATCGGCGGCTTCCTGCTGGCGCTGATCGAGACCATCAACGCCAAGGTGCGCATCTTCCGCGTACCCGAGTTCCTGGGCACCGCCTTCCTGCTGGCGGTGCTGGGCCTGCTGGTGCGGCTGCTGCTGGAGGTGAGGGCATGAGCGCCGCCATCCCATTGTCCGCGCAGCTCATCAATCTCTGCGCCTCGGTGATCCTGCTGCTGGCCTTCGCCATGCTGGCGCAGCGCCGGGTGCTGCCCCTCATCAACCTGTTCGCGCTCCAGGGCCTGACCCTGTCCATGTCGACCTTCGTGGTCGCATTCACCACCGGCCAGCGCCATCTGTACGCGTCGGCGGGGCTCACGCTTGCGCTCAAGGCGCTGCTGCTGCCCTGGATCCTGCGCCGGCTGGTGCGCAAGCTCTGGGCCAAGTGGGATGTCGAATCGCTCGTCAACGTGCCCACCACCATGCTGATCGGCATCGTGCTGGTGATGATCGCCTTCAACGTCGCGCAGCCCATTTCGCTGCTCTCGCATACCATCAGCCGCGGCACGCTGGGCATCGCGCTGGCCACCGTCATGCTTGCCTTCTTGATGATGATCACCCGCACCAAGGCCATCCCGCAGGTGATCGGCTTCCTGGCGATGGAGAACGGCCTTTTCCTCGCCGCCACCAGCGCCACCTACGGCATGCCGATGGTGGTCGAGCTGGGCATCGCGCTCGACGTGCTGGTCGGCGTCATCATCCTCGGCGTGTTCTTCTTCCAGATCCGCGACCAGTTCGACAGCCTGGACATCCGCCACATGGAACGCCTGAAGGAAAGATGATGGATTTCTTCATCCTCGTCCTCGCCATCCCCCTCGTCAGCGGCGTGCTGCTGACGGTGCTCGGGGAGCGCGAATGGGCGCCCAACCTCAACATCATCGCCAGCGGCGGCACATTCCTCGCCTCGGCGCTGCTGACGGCCGAGATCATCGCCCACGGCCCGCGCTTCGCCTTCGGCGAGCTGTTCTTCATCGACTCGATGAACGTGTTCTTCGTGACGCTCACCGCCTTCGTCGGGATGACGACCAGCATCTTCTCCGGCCCCTACATGAAGAACGAGCGCGAGCACGGAAAGCTCACGGTGCAGCGCCTGCGCCTCTACAAGAGCATGTTTCAGCTCTTCATGTTCACCATGCTCGTGGCGCTCACCACCAACAACCTCGGCATCCTCTGGGTGGCGATGGAGGCGGCGACGCTGACCACCGTGCTTCTCGTCTCGCTCTACCGCTCGCCGGCCTCCCTTGAGGCGGCCTGGAAGTATTTCATCCTCTGCGGCGTCGGCATCGCCCAGGCCCTGTTCGGCACCATCCTGCTCTACTTCGCCGCCGAGCGCGTGCTGGGCGAGACCGGCAACGCCCTGCTCTGGACCCACCTGGTGGATGTGAAGGGGCAGCTCGAACCGACCATCATGGCGCTCTCGTTCATCTTCCTGCTGGTCGGCTACGGTACCAAGGTTGGACTCGCGCCGCTGCACAACTGGCTGCCCGACGCCCACGCCGAGGGCCCGACGCCGGTCTCCGCGGTGCTTTCCGGCCTGCTGCTCAACGTTGCGCTCTACGCCATCCTGCGGGTGAAGGTGCTGGCCGACGGCGCGATCCCGGGCAACTACGCCGGCAATCTGATGATGGGCTTCGGGCTGCTGACGCTGCTGGTGGCGGCCTTCTTTCTCTCCAGGCAGCGCGACATCAAGCGCATGTTCGCCTATTCGTCCATCGAGCACATGGGCCTCATCACCTTCGCGTTCGGCATGGGCGGCGCGGTGGCGAACTTCGCCGGGCTGCTGCACATGACGATGCACTCGCTGACCAAGTCGGCCATCTTCTTCGCCGTCGGCCATGCCGCGCAGAAGATGGGAACGCAGATCATGGAGGACATCCGCGGCCTTATCAAGGTCAATCCGCTGATCGGCTGGGGGCTGATGCTGGGCACGCTGGCCATCCTCGGCATGCCGCCCTTCGGCGTGTTCGCCAGCGAGTTCATGATCCTCACGCATGCGATGAAGCATTACCCGTGGGCCACGCCGATCCTGCTGACGGCGCTGGGCGTCGCCTTCGCGGCCATCTTCGGCAAGGTGCAGCCGATGGTCTTCGACGAGACCCGCGCGAAGCCGCTGCCGCATGCGCCGGCCATCACGCCGGTCTTCCTGCACCTGGCCATCGTGCTGATGATGGGCCTGTACATTCCCCCCTATCTCACGCGCTGGTTCCATGAGGCCGCAAGGATGATGGGATGAGTACGGTACGGTTTCTCGACCAGCCCATCGAATTCGCCGAACAGGAGGGCGTGGGCGCCCCGGTCTGGATCGGGCAGGCGCCGGACGGCGCCGGCTTGCTGGCCTTCGCCGTCGCTGCGCACCGCGCCGGTGGCCGGCTGGCGGCGATCTGGGGCTCGGACGAGCGGAAGAACGGCCAGGGTTTCCGCGTCAATTGCGTCTTCGGCATCGACGCCGGACACGCCTGGGTGAGACTCGACCTCGCCGAGGACAACCCCGTCTATCCCGACCTTGCAGGCATCTTCCCCGCCGCCAACCGCATGCAGCGCGCCACGCGCGACATGGTCGGCATCGCCATCGACGGCGGAGATCAAAGGCCCTGGCTGCGCCACGGCGGCTGGCCGGCGGACTGGTTCCCGCTGCGCCACGACGCGCCGGCCGCCGACTTCCCCAACGGCCCCACCGACTACGACTTCGTCCGGGTCGAAGGCAAGGGCGCCCACGAGATTCCCGTCGGCCCCATCCACGCCGGCATCATCGAGCCCGGCCACTTCCGCTTCTCCGTCGTCGGCGAGCGCGTGCTGCGCCTGGAGCAGCGCCTGGGCTACCAGCACAAGGGCGTGGAGCGGCGCCTCATCGGCATGGACATCGATCGGGGCGCGAAGCTCGTCGGCCGCATCTCCGGCGACTCGACCTGCGCCTACGCCTGGGCCTACGCCGTGGCGGTGGAATCGGCCTGCGGCGTCGAGCCGCCGCCGCGCGCCCTGGGCCTGCGGGCGCTGATGCTGGAGCGCGAGCGCGTCGCCAACCATCTCGGCGACCTCGGCATGCTCGGCAACGACGCGGCCTTCGGCTTCGGTCTCACGCAGTTCTTCAAGCTCAAGGAAGACTGGGTGCGCCTGTCGCACCGGGCCTTCGGCCACCGCTTCATGATGGATTGCATCGTGCCCGGCGGAATTGTGGATACGGCCAACCCGGACGCTGCGCTGCGCTCCGCCATGGCCGCGCAGTGCGACGTCGTCGAGCGCGAGGTACGGGAACTGAAGGTCCTCTACGACGAGCACGCCGGCCTGCAGGACCGCTTCCTCACTACCGGCGCCATCAACGACGCGCTGGCGCAGGAACTCTCGCTCACCGGCATCGCCGCCCGCGCGACCGGCACGCTGCTGGACGGGCGCGTATGGAGTCAGGGCTACGAGCCGCCGGTGCCCTACGCGGGCCTGGGCGTGCGGCCGGTTTCAGACGTGCGCGGCGACGTCGCGGCGCGCGCGGCCGTGCGCTTCGCCGAGGTCTTCGAGTCGCTGCGCCTGATCCGAAAGCTGGTGGCCGGCATGCCGGGCGGCTCCGCCCGCGCGAAGATCGCGCCCCGCGCCGGGAAGGGGCTGGGCGTCATCGAAGGCTGGCGCGGCGAGGTGCTGGTGGGCGTCGAGCTGGACGCCGAGGGCCGCATCCTCCGCGCCCATCCCCACGATCCCTCCTGGCAGGTCTGGCCGGCGCTCGAACACGCGGTGATGAAGGACATCGTTCCCGACTTCCCGCTCATCAACAAGTCGTTCAACCTTTCCTACTCCGGGCAAGACATATGATTCCCTTGCTCAAGCGCATCCTCAAGACCGGCATCCTCACCGAGCCGCCGGCGACCGTCGACATCGGCCCGCAGCCGGAGGTGGCGCGCCTGAACGACGAGGTTCTACGCATCCTCGGCCGCGCGCTCACCATCCGCGAGGTCGACGCCGGTTCGTGCAACGGTTGCGAACTGGAGATCCACGCCCTCAACAACGCCTACTACAACATCGAGGGACGCGGCATCAAGTTCGTCGCCAGCCCCCGCCATGCCGACATGCTGCTCGTGACCGGCCCGGTCACGAAGAACATGGAGACCGCGCTGAAAGTCGCCTACGACTGCACGCCCGATCCCAAGCTGGTGGTGGCGGTGGGCGATTGCGGCTGCGGCTGCGGCGAGGTCGGCGAGCTCTTCGGCCCGAACTACGCGACCTGCGGCGCCGTCGAAAATGTCATTCCCGTCGATGCGCGCGTGCCCGGCTGCCCGCCGACGCCAGTCGCGCTGATGCAGGGCATCCTCGCCGCCATCCGACCCCGCGGCTGATCGGTCCCCCCGTCTGGCGACCGGCGCCCCGCCTGCCGCGGTTACAATCGAAGCATGAGAGAGAAGCGGATCATCCCCATCGCGCCAGCGCCGGAGGCCGGGAGCGACGACGCATGCGCCGCCGCCGAAGCCTTCGCCCTGAGGGTGCTCGGCGACAGCATGGCGCCCGAGTTCGTCGAGGGCGACATCATCGTCATCGAGCCCGAAGGCCTCGCCGGCGACGGTTCCTTCGTCCTGGCGCGGATCGGGGGCGAATGGACGTTCCGTCAGCTGGCGAGGGTGGGCGACGGCTGGCGGCTGCGCGCCCTCAACCCGGACTATCCCGATACCGCGATCGCCGACCTGTCGGCCGTCAAGGGTGTCATCATCCAGAAATCGAAACCCGGCCGGCGCCGGGCCGCCAAGCGATACGTCGAATAGCCTTCAAAGGAATCCCCATGCCCTACCACATCTACCGCGTCATCTCCGTTGGCCCCGTGCGGCAGTTGGAGAAGCTCGCCGAGCATGAGGCCTTCAAGACCGCATCCGCGCAGGCCAAGGCCCTGCGCAAGGAGGGCGGCCTGCCCGCCGGCGCCGAGATCAAGGTCATCTTCGCCGACAACGAGCTGCTGGCCGAGGAATTGCTGTCGCAGGTCAGGGAGCCCGAGCCGTTCATCGGCGACGACTATTGACTTCCGGCCATGGACGAAACGGCCCACCGGTCCGCCAGGGGCGAGATCAACCGCCTGCCCTGTGTGTTCGAGAGGGCTCTGCGGGCGCGCTGCGCCGTTTGCGACCTGTCGGCGCCCCATGCGCCGGCGGAGCGCGAATCGATCGCCTGCACCTCGCCCCTGGCCCGCGCCGCCTGCGGCGAGCTTGCGGGCCTGCTGCGCGAGAAATCGTCCTTCGCGCTCGGCCTCGCCCGGACCACCCGCATCCTGCCGCATGCCATGGTGATGAAAATCCAGTGCGGCGGGCTGGCCGGCCTCCAGCAGGTGCTCGATCCCGATGCGCCGGCGCCGGATGTGCATCGGCTGGTGCGCGCCGCGCGCGAGCGTTTCGGCAATCTGGCCGAGTTGCCGTTCTCGCGCATCGTGCAGGGTGTGGCGGCCTGGCGCGGACGCAGGCGGCATATATAATCCGCAATATGGCTGGCGGCTCCGTCGCCGGGGATTTTCGGGAGGTGGCGGTATGTCTGCGCGACTCATTTACGCGGTTTTCGTGTCGGCGCTGTTCGCCAGCGGCGCGTTTGCGGCGGAGGAGGGCCCCCATTCCTTCGGCGTGCTTTCGCAGCGGAGCGCCGTCCTCACGGCCCAGTACTGGAACCCGATCTTCGAACATGTGAAGCGCAAGACCGGGATCGCTCTGCGCCTGAAGATCGCCCGCACGGCACCGGAGTCCAACGCCGCCATCGCACGGGGCGAGTACGACTTCGTCTACTCCAACACCATCTTCCTGCCCGCCACCTCGGCGCCCGGCTACCAGGTCATCCTGCGGCCCCGTTCCGGCGCCATCACCGGCCAGATCGTCACGCTGGAGGACTCGCCCATCCGCACGCTGGCCGATCTTCAGGGGCGCGAGGCGGGTTTTCCGTCGAAGGCCGCCTTCGTCGGCTACGCCGTGCCCATGGACCATCTTTTGCGGCAGGGCATCCAGGTGATACCGGTCTTCGGCGGCAACCAGGAGGGCATCATGGGCCAGCTCAAGGCCGGCAAGGTCGTCGTCGCCGGCGTGAACAACGAGGTCATGCGCGCTTTCGCCGCCCGCGAGAACGTGCGCTACCGCGTGCTGTGGGAGTCCGTGCCGTATCACAACCTGCCCGTCGCCGTTCATCCGCGGGTGCCCGGCCCCGTCGCCGCGGCGGTGCAGTCGGCCATCGCCGACATGGCCGACGATCCCGAAGGCGCCGCGGTGCTCGAAGCCTCGGCCCGGATCATCGGCCAGAAGCCGCCGCTGGGCTTCCTTAAGTCCGGCCCGGCCGACTACCGGAACTACCTCGACTTCTATCGCCAGACCGTGGTGAAAGACATCGAGTGATCCCCCGAAGGATCGCAGCCCTCTGGGACCGTCTGCCGTTCACCGGACGGCTCCTGTTTACGGCCAGCTTCGCCCTGATAGTGGCGGGGGCGGTCATGTTGCACGCCTCGGCCCGCCAGGACGCGGAGCATGCGCGGGCCAACCTTTCCCGACATCTGGCCGACGAGCTGGATGTGCTGCCCTTCGCCCTTTCCGAGTCCGTGGTGGTCGGCGACTTCTCCACGCTGGAGCAGATGCTGAACCGTTTCGTTCGACGGCCCAACATCACCGTCATCCGCTACCGGGACGCCTCCGGAACGAACCTCGAAGTCCGCGGGCAACCCGTGGCGCCCCGTTCGCCCGCCTTCTTCAACGCATGGCTCGCCGGAATGGGCTTGTACGACATGAAGGGGGAGATGCCCGTGGACGTCGGGGGGCGGCGCTACGGCGTCCTGGAAATCGGGATCACCGCGCAGCCGGCCATCGACCGGGCCTGGATTCGCCTGCTCGGCCACCTGTCGATTCTCGGCCTGGCCATCCTGCTCGACTTCCTGGGCATCTGGCTGGTGCTGCGGGCGGGCCTCAAGCCCCTGCGGGACCTGGATGCCGGGGCCGCCCGGCTGGCCTCCGGCGATTACGCCGCGCGCATCAGGCCGCGGGGCAGCCCGGAGTTGCGCCGCTCCATCGTCGCTTTCAACCAGATGGCCCGCTCGGTGGAGGAGTTCTTGCGCGCCGTCGGGTACGAGAAGGAGCGCCTTTTCGTCACGCTTTCCTCGATCGGCGACGCCGTCATCGCCACGGACGGACAGGGCCGGGTGGAATTCGTCAACATCGTGGCCGAGAAATTGACCGGCTGGGCCGCCGCGGAAGCCATCGGCAGGCCCTTGGGCGAAGTCTTCGTCGTCGTGAACGAACGCACCCGCCAGCCGGTGGAATGCCCGGTGATCCGTACCTTGCGGGAGGGCGTGGTGGTGGGGCTGGCCAACCATACGATCCTCGTCGCGAAGGATGGCGCAGAGCGCCCGATCGCCGACAGCGCGGCGCCGATCCGCGATGCCGGCGAGGTGGTCGGCGCCGTGCTGGTCTTCCGGGACCAGACGGAGGAACGGAGGCAAATCAACCAGCTTCAGCTGGCCGCCAGCGTCTTTCAGCACGCCCACGAGGGCATCGCCATCACCGACGCGAGGGGCCGGTTCCTGGAGGTGAATCCGACGTTCTGCCAGCTGACCGGCTACGGGCAGGAGGAGGTGATCGGCAGGACGCCGAGACTGCTGAAATCCGGCATCCAGGGCGACGATTTCTATGCCGGGATGTGGCGCAGCCTCCTGGAAACCGGCCACTGGCAGGGGGAGCTGTGGAACCGGCACAAATCGGGCGGTCTTTATGCCGAGCTGCTGACCATTTCGGCCGTTCTCGACGAGGAGAGTGCGATCAGCCACTACATCGGCGTGTTCTCCGACATCACCCACCAGAAGGAGCAGCAGAAGCGGCTGGAGCATGTGGCTCACTACGATACCCTGACCGGCCTGCCCAACCGGGTATTGCTGGCGGACCGGATGCGGGTGGCCCTGGCCCAGGCCGACCGCGGCGGCCAGCTCCTGGCGGTGGCCTTCCTGGACCTGGACAGTTTCAAACCGGTCAACGACACGCTGGGCCATCAGGCCGGCGACCGGCTGCTGACGGAAGTGGCGAGCCGGCTGTCGGCCTCGGTGCGGGGCGGCGACACCGTGGCGCGGCTCGGGGGCGACGAATTCGCGCTGATCCTGTCGGGCGTTTCCTCGCTGGAGGAGTGCGAGCGGACCCTGGTGCGCCTGCTGCGCGCCGTGGCCGATCCCTATGTGGTGGAAGGCACGCCGGTGCGGGTGTCCGCGAGCATCGGCGTCACTCTCTATCCCAAGGACAGGGGGGATGCCGACGCCCTGCTGCGCCATGCCGACCAGGCCATGTATCTCGCCAAGGAAGCGGGGCGCAACCGCTACCACCTCTACGACCCGGAGCATGACCGCCGGACGCGCGTCCACCGGGAGACGCTCACCCGCATCGAACAGGCGCTGGCCGCCGGGCAGTTCTGCCTGTACTACCAGCCCAAAGTCAATCTGCGCTTGGGCGTCGTGGCCGGCATGGAGGCCCTGATCCGCTGGCAGGATCCCGATCGGGGCCTGGTGGCGCCGGCCGAGTTCATTCCACTGGTGGACGATTCGGAGCTGGCGGTACCCGTCGGCGAGTGGGTGATCCGGGAAGCCCTGGCCCGGATGTCGGCCTGGCGGCGCGATGGCCTGACGTTGCCGGTAAGCGTCAATGTTTCCGCCCGCCATCTGGAACATCCGGACTTCGTGTCGCACTTGCAGGCACTGCTGGCCGAGCATCCGGACTTGCCCAGGGGCAGCCTGGAACTCGAGGTGCTGGAGACCACGGCCCTCGAGGACATCGAGCATGTGAGCCGCATCATGTCCGATTGCCTGGCGCTGGGCGTGGGCTTCGCCCTGGACGACTTCGGCACCGGCTATTCCTCGCTGACCTACTTCAAGCGCCTGCCGGCCCAGGCGCTGAAGATCGACCAGTCCTTCGTCCGCGACATGCTGCGCAATCCGGAGGATCTGGCCATCGTCGAGGGCATCGTGGGCCTGACCGACGCCTTCCATCGCGCCGCCATCGCCGAGGGGGTTGAAACCGAGGAGCAGGGCGTGATGCTCCTGCACCTGGGCTGCGAACTCGCCCAGGGCTACGCCATCGCGCGCCCCATGCCCGCCCCGGATGTCGCCGGATGGATACGGAACTGGCGTTCGGACCCCGTCTGGGTGGCCGCCGCCGCCGTCGGCTGGCGACGGGACGACCTGCCGTTGCTGTTCGCCGAACTGCATCACCGGCGCTGGGTCGACCAGATGGCCCTCCTCGTCCGGGGCTATCCGCTGGAAACGCCCCCGCCTCTCGACCACCGCGACTGCCGCTTCGGCGGCTGGCTGGCGAG
Organism: Candidatus Nitricoxidivorans perseverans; assembly: GCA_030246985.1. Taxonomy (GTDB): domain Bacteria; phylum Pseudomonadota; class Gammaproteobacteria; order Burkholderiales; family Rhodocyclaceae; genus Nitricoxidivorans; species Nitricoxidivorans perseverans. The sequence continues at coordinate 2,423,954 of CP107246.1, forward strand.
GGAAGGCGGAATCCGCTACGGGCATCTTCCGGAGTTCCGCGCCATGCTGCCGGTGCATGAGCGGGTGCACCGCGTGGCGGCGGAGGCGTTGGCGCTGTCCCGATCGGGACAGCGGGAAGCGGCCGAGGCGCGCCTCATGGAGCTTTTCGCCTGCCGGGAGGAACTGCTGGCGGCCTTGTACCTCCTCCGGACCGTCGTGGCGCTCGGTTAGGGCGCCGTCAGGACTCGATGAGCTTGCGGACGACGCCGTTGAAGCGGGCGATCCATTCCGGCGCGAACTGCCGGTCGCAGGCGTTGATCTCGGCGACGGCGCGCAGCAGCGAGCGGCCCTGGCCGCGGTGGCTGTGCTTCAGGGTGACGGCCTCGAAGGCGTCGACGATGGCGATGATCTTCGCGCCGGGGCAGATGTCGGCGTCCCCGAGTCCATCCGGGTAGCCGCCGCCATCCGGCATCTCGTGATGCTGGGCGGCCATCTCGGTGGCCGCGGTCCAGCCGGGAATGCGGCCAAGGAGTCCCGCGGCCCAGGCGGGGTGATTGCGCAGGGCTCGCCGGTCCTCGTCGGTGAGGTGGCCCACCTTGAGCCAGACGGACTCCGGCAGGAACATCATGCCCACGTCGTGCAGGTAGATCGCCGCCTCCAGCTGCACGGGGTCCACGGGCTTGCCGGCGGCCGCGTTGGTATCGAGGGCCAGGCGCAGAATGCGCCCGCTGCGGCCCCGGAACAGCGGCGAGCGCGCCTCGAACTGTACCGCCAAGCTCTTGAAGAAGCGCAGGTCGGCGGCCTGCCGCTCGGCGCCGTGGGGCATGGCGGGCGCCTTCGGGCGCAGATGCTGCGCCGCCGGTTTCGGCCGGAAGCCGGTCACCGCTTCCACCAGGTTGGCGGCGAGTTCATCGAGCGCCTCGACCGGCGCGTCGGCCATCCCTTCGAGTCCGCCGACCAGTTCGACCAACTTCAGGTGGGCGACCGGCCGGTCGCCGGCCAGGGCTTCGACGGCCAGTTCCAGCCGGTCCATGGCGAGCAGGAAGATTTCGGCGATCGCGTCGGAGAACATGAATTCGCCGGAACGCATGCGGTCGAGCAGGGTCTCGATGGGGTGGGTGATGGCGACGCCCATGTCCAGCCGGCAGATGGCGGCGTCGCCCTTGACCGTGTGCAGGGCGCGGAAAAGGTCGGCGATCAGGAGCCGGTCCCGCGGGGTCTTCTTCAAGCGGGCGATATCGCGCTCGATGCCCAGCGCCTGGTCGGCGAGCGCGGCGATGAATTCCTGCAGGCCCTCGCGATCCCGTACGCGCGGCTGGAGCAAATCGGCGGTGTTGACCATCAGCGGCCTCCCATGGCATTCCCATGCCATTATCCCGCAAGCCGGACATATAATCAGGCCGGGGTTTCGTGAAAGGGAATTGCGATGGCCGAGTCTGACGAACAGAAGGAACGGCGGGTCAGCGTCGAATTGCGGGAGATATTCGTCGTCGCCTACGAGGTGGTCGAGCCTTTCCTCGATCCCAAGAACAGTTGGGGCGGCCAGACCCATGAGCATCTAGCCTACCGGACGGTCCATGAGCGGTTTCCGCAACTGAGCGGCGAGGAGGTGTTCGTCATCATCAGCGCGGCAAAGCGGGTGTATGCCGCGGGCGGCAGGCCCGCTCCGGCGAAATAGCCGTGCCCCTTTCAGCTTCGACATAACGTCCTGCTAATGCGGACATTAGCAGGACGATTGCCGCCGGGGCGCGGGAATGATTTGCTATCATCGCCGCCGGCGACAATCTCACAATCAGGACAATAATCTTATGAAAATCCACGAGTATCAGGGCAAGGAGATCCTCAGGAAGTTCGGCGTGGCGACCCCGCGCGGCGTTCCCTGTTTCTCCGTCGACGAGGCGGTGCAGGCCGCCGAAAAACTGGGTGGCAAGGTGTGGGTGGTCAAGGCCCAGATCCATGCCGGCGGCCGCGGCAAGGGCGGAGGCGTCAAAGTGGCGAAATCCATGGACGAGGTGCGTGCCTACGCCGGCCAGATCCTGGGCATGCAGCTCAAGACCCACCAGACCGGCCCCGAGGGCCAGAAGGTGCGCCGGTTGCTGATCGAGGAAGGCGCCGACATCAAGAAGGAACTCTACGTCGGCATGGTGGTCGATCGCGTGACGCAACGCGTGTGCCTCATGGCCTCCAGCGAGGGCGGCATGGACATCGAGGAAGTGGCCGCCCACACGCCGGAGAAGATCCACAAGGTGTTCGTCGATCCGGTGGCCGGCCTGACCGACGCCGAGGCCGACGACGTCGCCGCGAAGATCGGCGTGCCCGCCGCCAGCATCCCGCAGGCCCGCGCGGTGCTGCAAGGGCTGTACAAGGCGTTCTGGGATACCGACGCGAGCCTGGCCGAGATCAACCCGCTGATCCTCACGGGCGACGGCCGCGTGATCGCGCTCGACGCCAAGATGAACTTCGACTCCAACGCGCTCTACCGCCACGAGGACATCGTCGCCATGCGCGACCTGGACGAGGAAGACGCGGCCGAGATCGAGGCGTCGAAGTTCGACCTCTCCTACATTTCGCTCGACGGCAACATCGGCTGCCTGGTGAACGGCGCGGGGCTGGCCATGGCGACCATGGACACCATCAAGCTGTTCGGCGCCGAGCCGGCCAACTTCCTCGACGTGGGCGGCGGCGCCACCACCGAGAAGGTCACCGAGGCTTTTAAACTCATGCTCGCGAACCCCAAGGTCAAGGGCATCCTGGTCAACATCTTCGGCGGCATCATGCGCTGCGACACCATCGCCACGGGCGTGGTGGCCGCCGCGCGCGAGACCCATCTCTCCGTGCCCCTGGTGGTGCGCATGCGCGGCACCAACGAGGACCTCGGCAAGCAGATCCTCAAGGATTCGGGCCTGCCCATCATCGCCGCCAACGACATGGCGGACGCCGCGCAGAAGATCGTTGCCGCCGTCGGCGGAAAGTAAGGGAAAACCCACATGAGCATTCTCATCAACAAGGACACCCGGGTCGTCACCCAGGGCATCACCGGCAAGACCGGCCAGTTCCACACCACGATGTGCAAGCAGTACGCCAACGGCGCGAACTGCTTCGTCGCCGGCGTGAATCCCAAGAAGGCGGGCGAAAGTTTCGAGGACATCCCGATTTACGCGACCGTGAAGGACGCGAAGGCCCAGCAGGGCGTCAACGCCTCCGTGATCTACGTGCCGCCGCCCTTCGCCGCCGCCGCGATCTGGGAAGCGGTCGAGGCCGATCTCGACCTCGTCATCTGCATCACCGAGGGCATTCCCGTGCGCGACATGGTGGCCGTGAAGGACCGCATGAAAAGGGAAGGCCGCAAGACCGTCCTGTGCGGCCCCAACTGCCCCGGCATCATCACGCCCGACGAGATCAAGATCGGCATCATGCCCGGCCACATCCACAAGAAGGGCCGCATCGGCGTGGTGTCGCGCTCCGGCACGCTGACCTATGAAGCCGTCGGCCAGCTCTCCGACCTTGGGCTGGGCCAGAGCACGGCGGTCGGCATCGGCGGCGACCCGGTCAACGGCCTCAAGCACAAGGAGGTGCTGGAACTGTTCATGAACGACCCGGACACCGACGCGGTCATCATGATCGGCGAGATCGGCGGCTCCGACGAGGAAACCGCGGCCGAGTGGTACGCGAAGGAGTGCAAGAACAAGAAGCCCGTCGTCGGGTTCATCGCGGGCGTCACCGCGCCGGCGGGCAAGCGCATGGGCCACGCCGGGGCGATCATCTCCGGCGGCAAGGGCACGGCGCAGGAGAAGCTGGCCGTGATGGAGGCCTGCGGCATCCGCACCACCAAGAACCCGGCCGAAATGGGCAAGCTGCTTCAGTCCGTGCTCTGACCCGTTTCCCATCCATCAAGGGCCGCGTCGGCGCAAGCCTTCGCGGCTTTTTTATCGCATAGAATCCGCCCATGCCCTTCGATCTTTCCTCGCCCGACTTCTGGGTCGCCGTCCTCCAGATCATCGCCATCGACATCGTCCTCTCGGGCGACAACGCCGTGGTCATCGCGCTGGCCTGCCGCAACCTGCCGGCCGAGCAGCGGCGCCTGGGCATCCTGTGGGGCGTCGGCGGGGCCATCGGCCTGCGGGTGGTGCTGACGGCCTTCGCCGCCGGGCTGCTGGGCTACCCTTACCTGAAGCTCATCGGCGGCTTTCTGCTGCTCTGGATCGGCGTCAAGCTGCTGCTTCCCGAGGGCGAGGAAGGGCATGACATCCAGGGCGCCGGCCATCTCTGGGGCGCGGTGAAGACCATCATCGTCGCCGACTTCGTGATGAGCCTGGACAACGTCATCGCCGTGGCCGCCGCCGCGCGGGATTCGATATTCCTCCTGCTGTTCGGCCTGGCGGTCAGCATTCCGCTGATCGTCTGGACCAGCCAGTTGTTCCTGAAGCTGATGGAACGGTTTCCCGTCATCATCACCCTCGGCGCCGGCCTGCTCGGCTGGGTGGCCGGCGGCATGCTGGCCACCGACGTGGCGGTGAAGGGCTGGGTGGAGGCGGCGATGCCGCTGGCGCATTATGTGGCGAGTGCGGTTTGCGCACTGTTCGTGGTCGTCGTCGGCAACTGGCTGGCGTGGAGAAAAGCGGGGCGGGAGGAACGGAGAATCGTGTGAACCGTCGTGGCGTCGGCATAAAAAACGATTGACGGAGTTGATATCGAACTGTAAGAATTGGCATTATCGTCCTGTTTCTACGCCAACATTATTGCCGTACTGAGTGAGGCGCCGGTTTCGGGATACAGGGGGCAAACAAGGTCATGGGCAAGGCCAATTTCTGGAAAGCCGACTGGTTCCTGGGGCTGCTGGTCAGTCTGGCCGTGCTTATCCTCGGCAACGGCGACCTGCTGCAAAGCCTGGAGCGCAAGGCCTATGACCTCGGCGTCGCCATGGCCTCCCGCCAGCCCTCCGACAAGGTGGCCGTCATCGCCATCGACAAGCAGAGCCTCGACAACATCGGCCGCTGGCCGTGGTCCCGCGAGATCCATGCCGAAATGGTCGAGAAGCTGGCGGCGGCCAAGGCCAAGGTCGTTGCCACCACCGTCTTCTTTTCCGAACCCCAGCTCGACCCCGGCCTCGCCTATATCAACCGGCTGATCGACCTGTACGGACAGGCCGGCGGCCTGCCGCTCGCGGGCAGCGACGAGGAGTTGGCCGCGCAGCCCGCGCCGTTCGGCCCCATGGGCGGCGTGCTCAAGGAAGCCGAGCGAAAGCTCAACGTCGACCGCCGCCTCGGCGAGGCCTTCGCGGCGGCCGGCAACGTGGCGCTGCCGATGCTGTTTCGCATCGGCGAACCGCGCGGCCGGCCTGACAAGGCGCTGCCCGACTACGTCCGCAGGAACGCCGTCAAGCTCGCGGGCGGCGAATGGGCGCCGATCCCGACCTCCGACGTGGATGCGATGGTGATCGACGTCCTGGGCGGCGGCGCCGCGGCGATCGGCCACCTGAACGTCACGCCGGACGTGGACGGCGGCATCCGCACCGAACCGCTGGTGCTCGGTCATTTCGACCAGACTTATCCGGCGCTCTCGCTCCTCGTGGCCGCGAAGAGCCTGAACCTCGCCTCCGCCGACATCCAGGTGCGCGCCGGCGAATCGGTGAAGCTCGGCCGGCTCGGGATCGGCACCGATGCCGATACGCGCATGCTGACTTTTTTCTACAAGGATCGGGACGGCCTGCCGGCGTTCCAGGCGGACTCCTTCTTCGACGTCATGGCCGGCAAGATCCCCCTCGAAAAATACCGCGACAAGATCGTGCTGATCGGCCCGACGGCGGCCGGCGTCGGCAGCATGTTCGTGACGCCGGTCTCCCCGACCATGCCGTCTGTGCTACTCCAGGCCCATGCGGTGTCGTCGATCCTGTCGGAGCATTTCTTCGTGGCGCCGACCTGGGGCACCCTGGCGGAGAAGATCGTTTTCCTGCTGGTGGCGGCCTACCTCATCGCGCTCCTGCCGCGCCTTTCCGCGGGCATGGGCGCCGGCGTCACCGCCGGCATCCTGCTGGCGCTAGTCGCAACTCACTTCGCCCTGATGTCGACGCAGCTCATGTGGCTGCAACTGATGGTGCCGGCGACGCTGCTGCTGGTCGGCCACCTACTGCTGACCACCAAGCGATTCCTGGTCACCGAGCGCGGCAAGGCGAAGTCCGACCTCGATTCCGCCGAGTCCAACCGCATGCTCGGCCTCGCTTTCCAGGGCCAGGGCCAGCTCGACATGGCCTTCGACAAGTTCCGCAAGTGCCCGCTCGACGACGCGCTGATGGAAAACCTCTACAACCTGGGCCTGGATTTCGAGCGCAAGCGGCAGTTCAACAAGGCCGAGTCGGTGTTCCGCTACATGGCCGACCACAACCCGAAGTTCCGCGACCTGGAGAGCCGCCTTTCCCGCGCGCGGCAGATGTCGGAGACCGTGATCCTGGGCGGCGGGGGCCGCACCACCGCCGGCGGCACCATGATCCTGGAAGGCGGCCAGGTGGAGAAGCCCATGCTCGGCCGCTACCAGGTGGAGAAAGAACTGGGCAAGGGCGCCATGGGCGTCGTCTACCTCGGCCGCGACCCGAAGATCAACCGCGTCGTCGCCATCAAGACCATGGCGCTTTCCCAGGAGTTCGACGAGGACGAGCTGAAGGACGTCAAGGAGCGATTCTTCCGCGAGGCGGAGACCGCCGGGCGGCTCAACCACCAGAACATCGTTACCATCTTCGATGCCGGCGAGGAGCACGACCTCGCCTACATCGCCATGGAGTTCCTCAAGGGCAAGGACCTGGTGTCCTACGTCAAGCCCGACAGGCTGATGCCGTTGCCCAAGGTGCTGGGCATCATCGCGCGCGTGGCCGACGCCCTCGACTACGCCCACCAGAACCACGTGGTGCACCGGGACATCAAGCCGGCCAACGTCATGTACGAGCCTGAATCCGACTCGGTCAAGGTCACCGACTTCGGCATCGCCCGCATCACGGATTCGTCGAAAACCAAGACCGGCATGGTGCTGGGCACGCCTTCCTATATGTCGCCGGAGCAGCTCGCGGGCAAGAAGATCGACGGCCGCTCCGACCTCTTTTCCCTGGGCGTCACGCTTTACCAGCTGGCTTGCGGCAAGCTGCCCTTCGACGGCGATTCGATGGCCCAGCTGATGTTCAAGATCGCCAACGAGCCCCATCCGGACATCCGCACGGTCAGGCCCGGCTTGCCGGCTTGCCTGGCCGCCATCCTTGACAAGGCCCTGGCCAAGGATGCCGGGAACCGTTATCAGACGGCTGCGGAAATGGCCCGCGACATTCGCGCCTGCCAGCCATGAACCTGAGCCAGACCCTTGAAATCGCCACCCGCTCCGACGCGGGCATGGTGCGTACCCACAACGAGGATGCGGTGTTCACCAACCCCGCCCTGGGGCTGGTGGTGCTGGCCGACGGCATGGGCGGCTACAACGCCGGCGAGGTTGCGAGCGGCATGGCGACGGCCCTGCTGGGCAGCGAGCTTGAGAAGGCCCTCGCCGAACAGCCGCCCGGCGGGCGCGATGCCGGCGGCAGGGCGCGGGCGCACGGGGTCCTCGAGGCCGAGATCGCTCGCGCCAACAGCGCCATCTATCAGGCCGCCCAGAGCCAGCCGCAGTACGCCGGCATGGGAACGACCCTGGTGATGGCCCTGTTCCGCGACGACATGATGACGGTGGCGCACATCGGCGATTCGCGCCTCTACCGCCTGCGCGGCGAGGCGTTCCAGCAGGTCACGCGCGACCACTCGCTGTTGCAGGAGCAGATCGACGGCGGCATGATTACGCCGGAACAGGCGCGCCATTCGCAGAACAGGAACCTGGTGACCCGCGCGCTGGGCGTCGATCCGGGGGTTGAACCGGAGATTCGGGACTACGCGGTGCTGCCGGGCGACGTCTATCTGCTTTGTTCCGACGGCCTCAACGACATGGTCGAGGACGAGGAGATCGCCATGACCCTGTCGACGCTGTCGGCGAATCTCGCCCTGTGCGCCGAGCAGTTGGTGCAGATGGCCAACGACAATGGCGGCCGCGACAACGTGTCCGTGATTCTGGTGCGGGTGAAACGGGAATTTCCCGCGGCGCGCGGTTGGTGGGCCCGGCTGCTGGCCTGGCTCAAGTAAGGGGAACTCAAGATGGCGAAGCTCATACTCGGCATGGACGGACTGGTGCTCAAGGAGATTCCTCTCATCAAGGAACGGACCACCCTCGGACGCAAGCCGCACAACGACATCCAGATCGACAATCTGGCAATCTCCGGCGAGCATGCCGTGATCGTCACGATCCTCAACGACTCCTTCCTCGAGGATCTGGGCAGCACCAACGGCACCTACATCAACGGCCAGCCGGTCAAGAAGCATTTTCTCCAGAACGGCGACACCATCGAGCTGGGCAAGTACCGGCTGAAGTACGTCAATGAGGTGCCCCAACAGACGTCGCCCGCGGATTTCGAGAAGACCATGGTGCTGCGGCCGGACATGATGCGCAAGACGGCCGAGCAGGTCGCCGGCAAGAGCTTCGGCGACACCCAGGCGGGCATGAAGTTCACCGACCACGCCGAAGGACCGGCCACGCCGCCCCCGGCCGCCGCCGCGCCGCCCCCCCTGCCGGCGGGCGCGCTCCAGATCCTCAGCGGCGGCAACGCCGGCCGGGAGCTGGTGCTGACCAAGACCCTGACGACGCTGGGCAAGCCGGGCGTGCAGGTGGCGGTGATCGCGCGCAGGCCCCACGGCTACTTCATCACCCACGTCGAGGGTACCCGGTTCCCCGTGGTCAACGGCAAGGTGTTGGACGCCCAGGCGCACCCGCTCAACGATCACGACATCATCGAGCTGGCGGGCATCAAGATGGAATTCTTCCTCAAGGACTGACCCCTTCCTCCCCGACTGACGAAGTGACGTGAAACAGCATCTCGTCCGCTATGCGCTGGGCCTCGCCGTCCTGCTGCTCCTGCTGGGCCACGCCGCATATTTCTACCAGATCGGCTTCATCAATCGGCTGGACGCCATTCTCTACGACGCCCGGGTGCGGCTGACCATGCCGGGCGGCGTCGACGAACGTGTGGTGATCGTCGACATCGACGAGAAATCGCTGGCCGAGATCGGCCGCTGGCCCTGGGGTCGCGACAGGATGGCGACTCTCGTCGACAAGCTGTTCGGCCACGGCATCGCGCTGGTCGGGTTCGACGTGGTCTTCGCCGAACCGGACGGTAGCTCCGGCTTGGGTACGCTGGAGGCGTTGGCCGCGAAGCAGCTCAAGGACAACGAGGCCTTCCATGCGGCACTCGGCGAACTGCGGCCGCGGCTCGACTACGATGCCCGCTTCGCGGAGGCGATCAAGGGTCGGCCGGCGATCCTCGGCTACTACCTGTCCAACAGAGCGGAGGGCGCGGGGTCGGGGGCGCTCCCCGATCCGGTGCTGCCGGCCGGTACCTTCCAGGGGCGCAATATCGCTTTTACCCACTGGACTTCCTATGGCGCCAATCTGCCCGAGTTTCAGAAGAACGCCGCCGGCGCCGGCCACTTCAATCCCCTGGTCGACTTCGATGGCATCTCGCGGCGGGTGCCGATGCTCGCCGAGCATGGCGGAAAATATTACGAGTCCCTATCTCTGGCGATGGTGCGGGCCTTGCTGGGCTTTCCCAAGGTGGTGCCCGGTTATCCCGAGGAGCGGTTCTTCTCCAGCAAGATATACGGCGACATGGAATGGCTGGACCTGCCGACCGAACGCGGCACCCTGCGCATCCCGGTGGACGAGAACGCCGCCACCCTGATTCCCTACCGCGGCCCGCAGGGCAGCTTTCCCTATATCCCGGCCGCCGACGTGCTGGCCAACCGCGTCAAACCGGAGCAGTTGAAGAACAGGATCGCGCTGGTCGGCACCACGGCGCCGGGCCTGATGGACCTGCGGGCGACGCCGGTCGCCGCGGCCTATCCCGGCGTGGAAATCCACGCCAACCTGATCGCCGGCATACTCGACGCCGCCGTCAAGCACCGGCCGTCCTACATGCTCGGCGCCGACGTCGTGCAGTTGCTGCTTGCCGGCGCCGTCATGGTCTTCCTGCTGCCGCTGCTGTCGCCCCTGCGCGCCAGCATCGTCGCCCTGCTCGTGCTGCTGTTCCTGCTGTCGGTGAACTTTGCCTTCTGGCACGCCGGCCACATGGTGCTGCCGCTGGCCGGCGGCCTGCTGATGGTCGGTGTGCTCTTCGGCCTCAACATGTCCTGGGGCTATTTCGTCGAGTCTCGCGCCAAGCGCCAGTTCACGGACCTGTTCGGCCAGTACGTTCCGCCGGAACTGGTGGATGAGATGGCGAAGAACCCGGAAAGCTACAGCATGGAAGGCCGCAAGGCCGAGCTCACGGTGCTGTTCTCGGACATCCGCGGATTCACCACCATTTCCGAAAGCCTCCAACCGGATCGGCTGGCCGCCCTGATGAACGAGTACCTCGGCGCCATGACCGCGGTGATCCGCAAGCGGCGCGGCACGCTGGACAAGTACATCGGCGACGCCATCATGGCCTTCTGGGGCGCGCCGGTGGACGATCCGGACCATGCCCTGCACGCGGTGGTCGCCGCCCTCGAAATGCAGGAGGCGCTGCGCGAGCTCAACAAGGACCTGGTCGCCAGAGGCTGGCCGGAGCTCCATATCGGCGTCGGCGTCAATACCGGCGTCATGACGGTCGGCGACATGGGATCCCCGGTGCGCAGGGCCTACACGGTGCTGGGCGACGCCGTCAATCTCTGCTCGCGGCTGGAGGGCATCACGAAGGAGTATGGGGTCGGCGTCATCGTCGGCGAGGGTACCCGCGAGAAGTTCGGCAAGCGGGTCGTCTGCCGCGAGCTGGATCGCGTGCGCGTCAAAGGCAAAGAGGCGCCGGTGGCCATCTTCGAACCGGTCGGGCTGGAAGGGAAGGTGGCAAGGGAACGCATGGATGAACTTAAGCTCTGGAACCAGGCAGTGCGCGCCTACCGCGCCCGGGATTGGGACCAGGCCGAGGTGGCCCTGCTCAATCTGTCGCGCATGACGCCCTGCCGTCTGTATGATCTCTATGCCGAACGTATCGCTCGCCACCGCAGGGAGCCGCCGGCCGAAGGGTGGGATGGCGTCACCAGCTTCGATACGAAATAGGGGACGGGACGGAACAGCATGAAAATCCGCATTCTCGGCTGCAGCGGCGGCATCGGCGGGCGCCATCTGCGCACCACCTCGATCCTGGTCGATCAGGATATCCTGATCGACTGCGGCACCGGCGTCGGCGACCTGTCCATCGCGGAACTGGCGCAGATTGACCATGTTTTCCTGACCCATACCCACGTCGACCACATCGCCTGCCTGCCCCTGATGGTCGACACCGTGGGCGACATGCGCAACCGGCCGCTGACCGTCCATGCCACCGAAGCGACGCAGGAAATCCTGCGCACCCACGTTTTCAACTGGGCGGTCTGGCCGGATTTCACCGAGATTCCGTCGGCCGAGAACCCGTTCCTGCGCTACGAGGACATCCGGGTCGGCGCGGACACGGTCATCGACGGCCGCCGCATCGTGCCGCTGCCGGCCAGCCACACGGTGCCCGCCGTCGGCTACCAGCTCGACTCGGGTAGGGCCAGCCTTGTCTTCTCGGGCGACACCGGCCCCTGCCCCGAGCTATGGAAGGCGGTCAACAAGATCGACAACCTACGGCACCTGATCATCGAGACGGCGTTCTCCAACCGCGAGCGGCGCTTGGCGGTCATCTCCAAACACCTGTGCCCGAGCATGCTGGTCGAGGAGCTCGCCAACCTGCAACGGGACGCCGACATCTACATCACCCATCTGAAGCCCGGCCAGATCGAGCTGACCATGCAGGAGATCGAGGATTGCGTCGGCGAACTGAAACCGCGCATGCTTCAGAACAACCAGGTGTTCGAATTGTGACCGTCGACGCCGCCCTTCTCGAAAAGCTGTCCCGCTGCCAGCCGCTCGCCTCGCTGGGGCCGGAGAGCCTGCGCGAGCTGGCGCCCCTCTGCCACAGCGAGCGGATCACCCGGAATCTCGATCCCTTCCGGCTGCGCGACTGGGAGGGCCAGGTGGTTTACCTGACGAAGGGCGAGTTGAAACTCGATTTCGCCGACGGCAGCGCGGCGCTCCTGGTCGGCGGCACCGGCGAAGCCCTGCTGCCCCTCGGCCAGGGAGAGCAGAAGCCGGTGTCGAGCAAGGCCGTCACCGACGTTGAGCTGTTGCGCTTCGACGAGGACACCCTGGACATCCTCGTCACCTGGGATCAGATGGCATCCCCCGGCCATGGCACGGCGGCCGAGAGCGACGGCACCGATTGGCGCACGATGTCCGGCATATTCGCCGCCCGGAACCTGACCCGGGGCGTGTTCTCCGCCCTGCCGCCGGCCCACATCGAAACCCTGCTCGGGCGCTTCCAGCGCATCCGCGCCAAACGGGGCGAGACGATCATCCGGCAGGGCGGCGCGGGCGACTACTACTATGTCATCGAACGCGGCCGCTGCCTGGTCACGCGCGAAGTGGCCGGCAGCCGGGTGGATCTGGCCGAACTAAAGGCGGGCGACGCCTTCGGCGAGGAGGCGCTGGTATCGGACACCACGCGCAACGCCACCGTAGCCATGAAGACCGACGGCGTGCTGCTGCGCCTCAGTAAGACCGATTTTGTGGACCTGCTGCGCGAGCCGCTGATGCGGCGCGTGTCCCCCGTCGAGGCGCAGCGGCGCGTGGCGGCCGGCGCCGTCTGGCTGGATGTGCGCTTCCCCGCCGAATACCAGCACGACGGGCTGCCCGGCGCGATCAACATTCCCCTGAACGAAGTGCGCCGGACTTTGCCCATGCTCGATCCGAAAAAGGAATACATCGTCTATTGCCAGACCGGCCGGCGCAGTTCGGCGGCCGCTTTCCTGTTTTCCCAGCGGGGCATCCGCGCCGCGCTGCTTGACGGCGGCCTGAGGGCCTTGTTCGCGGCGCCGACGGGAGGCAGCCGATGAGCGCCGTGCCATCCACCCAGGATCCCGGCGGCCTGTCTGACGTCGGCAGCCGGCTGACCTTCTTCAAGAACCTCCAGACGGTCACCAACAAGATCCATGCGACCTCGAACATCGACGAGATCATGCTGGAGCTGTCGCAGGACATCTGCGCGCTCTTCAACGCCGACCGTCTGACGATCTATTCCGTCAGCGAGGACAAGGCCTCGATCGTCTCCAAGGTCAAAACGGGCCTCAACTCCTTCAAGGACCTCAAGCTGCCGATCGCCGACCAGAGCATCGCCGGCCATGCGGCCCTGTCCAGGAAGATAGTCAACATCCGCGACGTCTATGACGAGGCGGAGCTGAAGGCGATCAACCCGGACCTGTGCTTCCTTCGGGAAGTGGACAAGCGTACCGGCTATCGCACCAAGCAGATGCTGGTCGGTCCGATCCTGGACACGCGCGGCGAGGTGCTCGGCGTCGTTCAGATCATCAACAACATGGCCGGCGCGCCCTTCGCCGCCGTCGCCGAGGAAGGCATCAAGGGGTTGTGCGAAACCCTGGCCATCGCCTTCGCGCAGCGCAACAAGCCGGCCCACGTCGCCAAGTCCAAGTACGATCACCTGGTGCTGGATGCCGTCATCTCGGCGCAGGAACTGGAACTGGCCGTCCGCTCGGCGCGACGCAAGAATATCGACGTCGAAGAGGTGTTGCTGACCGAATTCCAGGTCAAGCCGACCGCCCTGGGAGGCGCCTTGTCGAAGTTCTTCGGGGTTCCCTACGAGCCGCACCGGCAGGACCGCATCAAGCCGATCGACCTGCTCAGGAACCTCAAGCGCGACTACGTCGAGCAGAACCAGTGGCTGCCCGTCGAAGAGAGCCCCGAAGGCGTGGTCATCCTCGCCATGGACCCGGAACAGGTGAAGGGCTCGCGGGTCGTCAACAACGTCTTTCCCAAGAGCAAGCTGACCTTCCGCGTCACCACCATCCGCGAGTTCCGCCAGACGGTCGACCAGATGTTCGGCGGCGCCGCCTTCACCGACGACACCTCGGTGGGCGACCTGCTGTCGGGCATGGACGAGGGCGAAGGCGAGTTCGACAGCGGCGCCGAGGACGTCTCCGCGGCGGCCGACAACGAGCTCGTCAAGCTGGTGAACAAGATCATCGTCGACGCCTATCAGCAGGGCGCCTCGGACATCCACGTCGAGCCCGGCATGGGCAAGGACAAGGTGCTGATCCGCCTGCGCAAGGATGGCTCCCTGGCGAAATACATCGAGGTGCCGGCAAGCTACCGCAACGCCATCGTCGCCCGCATCAAGATCATGTGCGACCTCGACATCGCCGAGAAGCGCCGGCCGCAGGACGGCAAGATCAAGTTCAAGAAGTTCGGCCCCCTCGACATCGAGCTGCGCGTCGCGACCATTCCCTCCGCCGGCGGCGTCGAGGACGTGGTGATGCGCATTCTGGCCGCTGGCGAGCCGATCCCGCTCGACAAGCTGGGCGTGCTGCCGGGCAACCTCGAGAAGCTCAAGGTCTGCGTCTCCAAGCCCTATGGCCTGTTCTTCGTCTGCGGCCCGACCGGCTCGGGCAAGACCACCACGCTGCACTCGGTGCTCAAGTTCCTCAACACGCCGGACACCAAGATATGGACGGCGGAAGACCCGGTCGAAATCACACAAAAGGGCCTGCGCCAAGTGCAGATCAACAAGAAGGCCGGGCTGGACTTCGCCACCATCATGAGGGCCTTCCTGCGCGCCGATCCGGACATCATCATGGTCGGCGAAATGCGCGATGCCGAAACGGCCAGCATCGGCATCGAGGCCTCGCTGACCGGCCACCTGGTGTTCGCCACCCTGCATACCAACAGCGCGCCGGAATCGATCATCCGCCTGCTCGACATGGGCATGGACCCGTTCAACTTCGCCGACGCCCTGCTGGGCATCCTGGCCCAGCGGCTGGCCAAGCGCCTGTGCAAGTGCAAGGAAGCCTATGCGCCGACCGGCGAGGAAATGAAGCACCTCCTCACCGAATACTGCGAAGAAATGCGGGGTACCGCCACCTTCAAGAGGGACCAGAAGGCGGGCATGGAAGGGGTCTACAAGGAGTGGGCGAGCGCCTATGCCAAGGACGGCCAGTTCACCCTCTACCGGGCCAAGGGCTGCGACGCCTGCGCCAACAGCGGCTACAAGGGCCGGGTCGGCCTGCACGAACTGATGGTCGGCACCGACCCGGTCAAGAAGCTGATCCAGGAACACGCCCGCGTCGCCGAGCTTTTCGCCCAGGCGCTGGAGGACGGCATGCGCACACTCAAGCAGGACGGCATGGAGAAGGTGCTCCAGGGCATCACCGACATGAAGCAGGTTCGGGCGGTGTGCATCAAATGACAGCGGACATCCTCGACGACCTCTTTCGCCGCCTCGAACAGCTGAATGCCATCGGCGCCTCGCTGTCCCACGAGCGGGACATCGACCGGCTGCTCGAGAACATCCTGGTCGCGGCCAAGACCATCACCCACGCCGACGGCGGCACCCTCTACCGCGTCACGGAGGACGGCACCGCGCTGCGCTTCGAGATCATCCGCACGGATTCGCTCGGCATCGCCATGGGCGGCACCGCCGAGACGCCCATCAACTTCCCGGACCTGCCGCTGAAGAACGAGCGCGGCGAGCCCAACAATTCCCTGGTGGCGGCCTACGCGGCCATCAACGACAAGACGGTCAACGTCGCCGACGCCTACACCGAGGCGGGCTTCGACTTTTCCGGCACCCGAAAATTCGACGAGCGCACCGGCTACCGTTCCCGCTCCTTCCTGACGGTGCCGATGAAGAATCACGAGAACGAGATCATCGGCGTTCTCCAGCTCATCAACGCGAAGCATCCGGAAACCGGCAAGGCCGTCCATTTCTCCGCCGCCGACCAGCGCCTAGCCGAGTCGCTGGCCTCCCAGGCGGCCATCGCGCTCACCAACCGGCAGCTGATCACCCAGCTGGAAGAGCTCTTCGAGTCCTTCATCAACCTCATCAACCTGGCCATCGACGAAAAGTCGCCCTATACCGGCGGCCATTGCCAGCGGGTGCCGGTGCTGACCATGATGATCGCGGAAGCGGTCAATGCCACCCGGCAAGGGCCGTTGGCAAGCTTCCATATGACCGACAAGGATCGCTACGAGCTGAAGATCGCCGGCCTCCTGCACGATTGCGGCAAGGTGACGACGCCCGTGCATGTGGTGGACAAGGCGACCAAGCTGCAAACCATCTTCGATCGCATCCACCTGATCGACACCCGCTTCGAAGTGCTGAAGCGCGATGCCGAGAACGACGCTCTGCGCCGGCAGCTCGCGCTGCGGGAGCGGCGCGACGCGCCGGCGGAGGAAAATATCTGGGCGCAATATCAGTCCGAATTGAAGGCGCTCGACGCCGACCGCGAATTCCTGCGCAAGTGCAACATCGGCGGCGAGGCCATGATGGAGACCGACCAGCAGCGGGTGCGCGACATCGCCGCGAGCCGCAAGTGGCGCAACGTGGAATCCGTCGAGGCCGATTTCCTGACCGCCGAGGAGGTCGAGAACTTCACCATCCGCTCCGGCACGCTGACCCAGCGGGAGCGCGAGACGATCAACTACCACATCGTCGCCACCATCAAGATGCTCGAACAGCTACCCTGGCCGCGGCATCTCGAAAAGGTGCCGGAATACGCCGGCGGCCACCACGAGCGCATGGACGGCAAGGGCTATCCCAAGGGCCTCACGCGCGACCAGATGTCGGTGCAGGCGCGCATCATGGGCATCGCCGACATCTTCGAGGCGCTGACCGCGAGGGACCGCCCCTACAAGCTCGGCATGAAGCTCTCCCAGGCCATGGGCATCCTGGCCGGCTTTTCCCGCAACGGCCACATCGACCCGGACCTGTTCGAGGTCTTCGTGCGCGAAAAGGTTTACCTCAAATACGCCAGGACATTCCTCGACCCCTTGCAGGTCGATGCCGTGGACGAAGCGTCCCTGGTCAGCAAGTGACGTTTTTTGTCAGCTGCCGCGGCATCGGGACGCGATGGAATCAAGTGTTATTGCGGTGAAACGAGGGGATGAACAAGATGGCATGCGTGTTGCTCATACCGGCCAGGGTCGTCCGCGCAACCGGCGCCCTGCCAACCAACAAGTCTGAGGAGAATCTCATGAAACGAGTCCAACAAGACTTCACCCTGATCGAGTTGATGATCGTCATCGCGATCATCGGCATCCTGGCCGCCATCGCCCTTCCGCAATACCAAGACTACACGGTGCGCACACGCGTCTCCGAGGCCGCCGTGCTGGCCGACGGCAGCAAGACGGCCGTGGCCGAGTTCTACAATACCAATTCGCGCTGGCCGGCAAGCAACGCGAGCGCCGGTCTGGCCACCTCCACGTCCATCAGCGGCAAATACGTCACCAGCGTTGCGGTTGCGGCCGGCGGCGTGATCACGGCGACCGTGAACGCGGATTCCGGCACGTCCGGTACCCTCACGCTGACGCCGACGGCCACTGGCGGCGCTGTGAAATGGGCCTGTTCCGGCACCATCCCGACCAAGTATCTGCCTGCCGTTTGCCGCGGATAATTTCTGCCCCCGGGCAGTGATTGCCGTCCGAAGCCCCGTCCATAACGACGGGGCTTCTGTATTTTTGTAACCGGGGCATCCGCTTGTTCAGCCGCCTTCTCCCCCCCGCGCTGCTCGCAGGCGCTCTTGCCGCCTGTTACGGCCTGTATTCCCTGGCCTTCGGCGCCACCTTCCGCTTCGACGACTTCCCCAATCTGGAAGGGCTCGCCAATGTCCGCGACTGGGAGAGCGCCCTGGCATTCATCCTGACGGGGAAGAGCAGCGGCATCGGGCGTCCGCTGGCCCTGGCCGGCTTTCTCATCAACGCGCCCTCCTGGCCCTCGGCGCCCGCCGACTTTTTTTACGTCAATGCCTGCCTCCACCTGTTGAACGGCGCCCTGGTCGCCTGGTTCGCATTCCGGCTTCTCGTGGCCAGTCGGGGCTTTGCCGGCGCCGTCGCTCAAACGCACTGGCCGCTGGCCGCGGTGACCATTGCGGCGCTCTGGCTGCTCAACCCGCTGCTGCTCTCGACATCGATGATGGCGGTCCAGCGCATGACGCTGCTTTCCGCCACCTGCGTGCTCGCGACCCTCGTCGCCTACCTGGCGGCGCGCGATCGATGGCTCTCCGGCGGCGGGAGCCTGGCCGCGGCGACCATGCTGGCGGGCATCCTGGCGCTGGGTGGCGGCCTCGGCCTGCTCTTCAAGGAAACGGCGATCAACCTGGTCATTTACGTCGGACTGATCGAGTATCTGCTTCTGGCACGCGACGATGACGGCCAGCCGCTGCGGATATTCAGATGGTGCTGCGTGCTCGTTCCCCTGGCGACGATCGCGGGCTATGTGGCCTGGCACTGGCAGGGATTCATGGGCACCTTCGCAATGCGGGATTTCACGGTCGGGGAGCGATTGCTCTCCGCTCCCCGCATCCTGTCGGACTACCTGCTGCGGAGCTTCGTACCCCTGGCGTCCAGAATGGGACCGTTCCACGACGACTTCGAAGCCTCGCGGGGATGGCTGGAGCCCGCCTCAACGCTCTGGCTGGCCGGCTTCTGGATCGTCTTGGCGGCCGCGGCGCCGGCCTTGCGACGGCGCCATCCGGTTCCCGCCTTCGCCGTCCTCTGGTTCATCGGCGGGCATTTCCTCGAAGCCGGCCCCTTCGCCCTCGAACTTTATTTCGAGCATCGCAATTACCTGCCGCTGTTCGGGCCGATGCTGCTCGTCGCCTTGCTGCCGTTCCTGCTTCCCATGGCTTTCCGGCGCGCCGCCGCCGCTCTGGTCGCCGCCTTCGGCCTGCTGCTGATGGCAGGGCTGGCGCAGTCGGCCAGCCTCTGGGGCAGGCCCTTCTCCGCCGCCGACGTCTGGGCGCAGGCCCATCCCCGATCGCTGCGGGCCGTGCAATACTATGCGCAGTCGTTCTTCGTCCGCGGCGAGCGGGAAAAGGCGGCGGAAATCGTCGCCGCCGCATCGGCCGCCATGCCGCGCAGCGTAGGTCTGGTATTGTCCGAAGTGCAGCTGCGCTGCGATCTGCCGGGCGCCGCCGCCATCGTGTCCGGGCTCGCCGGGCGGGCGAAGGACGGCGCGGCGGATGCCGTCTTCGAATTCTCGGCCCTGGATACGGTGAGCAAATTGACCTCCCTCCTGCTGGAAGGAAAATGCCCGGGCCTGACGGTCGACGACCTGCTGGCGATCACCGGGGCGATCCTGGACAACGCGAAATACCGCAGCCGCGGGGATTCGGTCGGCCGCCTGCACTACCAGCGGGGGAAGCTGTACATGAACCTTCGGAATCTCGACTCGACAATTCGGGAGTTCGACGCCGCCTTCGCCGCCGATCCGGACATCGACACCCTGGCCCTGACGGTTGGCCTGCTTTGGGACGCCGGCCTGGACGAGGAAGCGGACAGGCGGCTGCGCGACGCCCGCGGCAGGATGCCGGCCAATCCGATCCTCAGGCGACAGTGGACCGAGAAGCTCGGCGGCCTCGAACGGCTGACTGCCGGGTATCGGGCGCCATGAGCATCTCCATCGTCATCCCGGCGAGGAATGAGATCGAGGGCCTGCGCGGCCTGCTGCCACGCCTGTCGGCGCAGTGTCCCGGCGTGGAGATTCTGGTCGTCGACGACGGTTCGACCGACGGCACGGGCGATCTCGCGCGCGCGGCGGGCGCGCGGGTCATCCGCCATCCCTATCCCAAGGGGAACGGCGCCGCGGTCAAGACCGGCGCCCGGAACGCGACCGGCGACATCCTCGTCTTCATGGACGCCGACGGCCAGCACGACCCGGCCGACATCCCCCGCCTGCTGGCCGGGATCGACGGGGGCGCCGACATGGCCGTCGGGGCGCGGCGCATGGCATCCCAGGCCGGAGCGCATCGGGCGCTGGCCAACGGCTTCTACAACCGGCTCGCGGGCTGGATGGTCAACCACCGGGTCGAGGACCTGACCTCGGGCTTCCGGGCCGTGCGCGCCCGCCTGTTCCGGCGCTTTCTGCCGCTGCTGCCCAACAGCTTCTCCTACCCGACCACAATCACCATGTGCTTCTTCCGCGCGGGCTTCAACGTGGGCTACGTTCCCATCGTCGCCGCGCCCAGGATCGGGAAGAGCCACATCCGCCTGTTCCGCGACGGCGTTCGGTTCCTGCTCATTATTTTCAAGATCGGCACGCTGTATTCGCCCCTCAAGCTGTTCCTTCCCATCAGCGGCGCCTTCTTCGTCGGCGGGCTGGGCCTCTATTTGTTCAATTATCTCGCCAGCCAACGGTTTACCAACATGAGCGCGCTGCTGCTCTCCGTATCGGTCCTCGTATTCCTGATCGGCCTGGTGTCCGAGCAGATCACCACACTCATGTTCAAGGACAGCGAACAGGACTGATCCCCCTCGCTCACGGGTTGCCCAACAGAGATGCGAATCGCGGCCAACATCACCTGGAATCTCCTGGGCACGGGGTTGCCGATGCTGGTGGCCGTCATCGCGATTCCCACGATGATCGAGGCAATAGGCATGGCCCGCTACGGCGTGCTCTCGATCGCATGGATAATCGTGGGGTACTTCGGTTTTTTCGACCTTGGGCTCGGAAGGGCGATGACCCAGCTGGTGGCGCGGAAACTTGGCAAGGGAGAAGAAGCGGAGATACCCGCCCTGGTTTGGGCCGGGATGGCGCTCATGACGATCCTCGGAATGGCGGGCGCATTGCTGATCTCCCTCATCTCGCCCTGGCTGGTGGGAACCCAACTTGAAATACCCGAGCATCTTCGATCCGAGACCCTGGCGGCGTTCCACCTCCTTGCCGTGTCGGTTCCCGTCGTGATCTGCACGACGGCACTGCGCGGCATCCTCGAGGCCTACCAGCGCTTCGACCTCGTCAATATGGTGCGGATACCGATTGGCGTGATCACATACCTGGGGCCGCTGGCCATCCTGCCGTACTCGCATTCGCTGCCGGCAATGGTTCTGACGCTTGTGGCGGCGCGCATCGCATTTCTCGCGGTCTGCCTGGCGATCTGCCTCAGGCTGTTTCCGGAGCTTGGCCGGCGCAGGCGATTGCAGCCGGCGCTGATGAGGCAACTGCTTTCATTCGGCGGCTGGATGACGCTCAGCAACATTGCGGCGCCGCTGCTCCTCTATCTGGGGCGGTTTCTGGTGATGGTCCTTGTTTCCGTCGAGGCCGTCGCGTACTTCTCGACCCCGTACGACGTCGTGATCAACCTGCTGCTGATCCCGGGCATATTCGTGAGCGTGCTGTTCCCGGCTTTCGCGAGGCTGTTTCCGGGCGACGCCCCGTCGGCCGGCCGGCTGTATGGCCAGTCGGTGCTGCTCATTTTCATCGTGATGCTGCCGCTGACGTCGCTCACCTACATGTTTGCCCAGCCGGTGCTGGCATGGTGGATCAACGAAGACTTCGCGGCCAATGGCCATCGCGTCGCGCAGCTGATTGCCATCGGCATATTCATCAACAGCTTCGGTCACCTGTCGCAGGCGCTGATCCAGGCGTATGGCCGGCCGGACCTTACCGCAAAGCTGCATGTCGCGGAACTCGTGGCCTACGTTCCCTATCTGTACTGGCTGGTCGACCGCCATGGAATCGAGGGTGCCGCAATGGCCTGGATCGTGCGGGTGACGATCAGTACTTTGGCGCTGTGGGGGATCGCGAACCGGTGCCTGAGCGGATCGATCGGGAAGTGACGCGGGGAAAGCCGAATGGACATTCAGTCAATCGTCGAGAATGACCTGGTTCTGGATCCATCTTCCGTATGGGTTCTAAAGGAGCACCGCGAATTCGGTTACTCCGATGGCGCCGCGTCCGAGCGGTATCTGGAGGAGGTCTTTCGGGATGCGGGGGACCTGGGCAGCCGGTCGAGCGAACTGGAGGCCCGCATCAGGGATTGGCCCAGCGAATATCATCTGAGCGCGAAACGGGCGCAGCTTCTTTCCGGATTCAACTTCGACCGGTCGCTCAAGGTTCTGGAGGTGGGTTGCGGCTGCGGCGCGATCACGCGATTTCTCGGGGAATCCTTCGACAGCGTGGTTTCCGTGGAA
Organism: Candidatus Nitricoxidivorans perseverans; assembly: GCA_030246985.1. Classification (GTDB taxonomy): domain Bacteria; phylum Pseudomonadota; class Gammaproteobacteria; order Burkholderiales; family Rhodocyclaceae; genus Nitricoxidivorans; species Nitricoxidivorans perseverans. The sequence continues at coordinate 2,446,023 of CP107246.1, forward strand.
GGCAGCCCAAGCCGTGCGCGCCTCGCCAGGCTTCGGACGCGGGATGTCGAAGGCGTTTCGATCGTCTGCGCGCCGTTCCACAAGCTCGCGTTCTCTCAGCCGTTCGACATCATTTTCTGTATCGGCGTCTACGAATACTCCGCGTCGTTTGTCGGCGGGGACGATCCCTACGGCGCGACGCTGCGATATTTTTCGGACATGCTGTCGCCCGACGGCATGCTTTTCATCGCCATCGAGAACCAGTTCGGCCTCAAATACTTCAACGCTTCGAGAGAGGATCACCTGGGGACTCGGTTCGAGGGGCTTGAGGGGTATCACGCCCGGCCGGCCGGCGTCAGGACGTTCGGGAAGAGGGAGCTGGAATGTGACTTGAGAAAGCATTTCCCGCTGGTTCGCTTCTACTATCCCTACCCGGACTACAAGCTCCCGGACTGCGTGCTCGACGGGGAATTCCTGGCGACGGGGCAGGCGGCCGAGCTGATATCCCAGATGAAGTCGCGCGACCATGCGGGCGACATGGAGCCGCTATGGGACGAGGCCCCGGTCCTGCTCGAACTGGCGCGGAACCGGATGCTCGAGTTCTTCTCGAATTCCTTCCTCGTCCTCGCGGGGAAGGGAGCCCCGAGGGGGGTTTCGTTCGAACAATTGGCGGTACTGTTTTCCTCGGGACGGAAGGCGGCGTTCGCCACGGTGAGCAGGGTGGTCAGGAACGGCGGCAACCGGCTCGTGGTGTCGAAACGATTGGCAAGCGGAACGGGAACGGCCGACGCGGGAGTTCTCAAACTGGTCGATACGGACTCCTTGTGGGCCGATTCGCACTCGCTTCACACCCTTGCGTATCTCGGGTGCAAATCGCGCGGCAGCGGGCTTGAAACGATATTCGAGCCCTGCAAGGCATGGGTCGGTCATCTGAGGCGGTTGTCCTCGGTCCGCGGCGGCGTGATGACCCTGGGCGGGGAGCATATCGACAGCATCTGGCCCAACGCCTATCCGGCACCGGATGGGTGCAGGGTGGTGGACAGGGAGTGGATATGGAGCGCCCCGATTCCGATGAATGTCGTCGTGATCAGGGCGATCCACGATTTCCTGAACAGGATCGAGGGCGCCCGCGGCCTCTCCGGGGCGCTGGATGTCAGAAGCGGAAAGGCGCTGATCGAAGGGATCGCCAGGGCCATCGGCGTGGACCTGCGCGACGGGGATTTCGAGGAATTCGTGGATATCGAATCGGAATTGCAGTCGGTGGTCTTCGGCGTCGAGAAATGGCGCCATGCCCTGAACTTGCGATGGTTCCTGTTCGACAGGCCGACGATCAGGCTGTTCAGAAGCGCGAGAAGGCTGATTCGCCGCATCTCCGCGTTCAGGCCATGATGCCGCTCGAAAGGCCGCGGGTTCTGGCGGTGGTGGTGACCTTTTTCCCGAAGGCGGAACTTCTCGGGCCGCTGCTCGACCAACTGTCGGCCCAATGCGCCGAGGTGCTGATCGTGGATAACACGCCCGCGGCCCGTGATGACGTGTTTGCCATGACGCAGGGCTCCCTTGCCGTCGCCGGAAACTGCCGCCTGATGCGCTTCGGCCGGAACCTCGGCATCGCCGCCGCCCTGAACGCCGGCATCGACGTCGCGCTGGCGGAGCATTTCGAGTACGTTCTGCTTAGCGACCAGGACAGTCTGCCGGCGCTGGACATGGTCGCGGGGCTGGTGCGAAGCGAACGGGAACTCTCGGCCCTGGGGCAGCCGGTGGGCGCCGTCGGCCCGCTGATCCGGGACCTGGTAACCTCGCAGGACTACCCATTCCAGGCGCCGATCCCGGGCAAGCTGTTTTACGGCCATCGCTTCCCTGCCAGGGAGGCGCCGTACGTCGCCTCGTCCTCGATCATCACTTCGGGCATGCTGATTCCCGCCGCCGCCCTGCGGGATGTGGGCGGTATGGCCGAAGGGTTCTTCATCGACAATGTCGATATCGAATGGTGTCACCGGGCCATCGCCCGCAGCTATCGTATTTTCGGCACCGGCGAGGCGGTCCTCTTTCATCGCATGGGCGACGACTGTCTGCGGATATGGAACTTCGGCTGGAGAAGGGTCAGCGGATACGGCCCCTTCCGGCTCTACTTCCGGTTCAGGAATTTTGTCCATCTCCTGAGGTTGTCCCATGTCCCCGCCGCGTGGAAAGTACGGGCCAGCTGGTACATGCTGGGAACGCTGTACGCTCATGCCGTGTACTCGCACCGCCGGTTGGCGAGCCTGCGGGCGATCGCATGGGGGATATGGGACGGCGTTGCCGGCCGCCTGGGGCCGCCCCGGAGATACTGACGGCGGCGCCTAGCGGATGCCGGGCAGCCCGTGCCTGAGCAGCATGGCCAGCTTCCGCGGCATGGGGGTGAACTGCCGGAGATAGCCGCCGGCCGTCGATTTCCGGGCGGCGAGGTTGCGGCGGCGGGCCTCCCCGAGCTCGCGTCGCCGTTTGAAGAGGGCCGAAAGGATGCCCGCGTAGATGCCCCTCCAGACGCGCGCATCGCGGCGAAGGAGCGACAGGAGGGCGCCCTCGATCGCCAGCAGCGCCAGATGGATCGGCAGCAGCGGCGCGAGGAGCCAGCCCGGCGTGCAGGCGACCATGACGAAGGTCTTGTTGCGCTCGCTCAGGCGCCTCCGCCGGAAGGTGGTCGCCAGCCGGCCGCCGGCGACGCGGTTGCCGCCAAAGCTCCCGCCCTGTCGGTGCCGGTAGCCGCTCGTATCGGGAATCTGGACCGGGTATCCGCGCAGCCGGGCGCAGCAGCACAGGTACATGTCCTCGGCGATCGACTCGAACCAGGGGGGGAAGCCGCCCAGTTCCAGCCACAATCGGCGGGGAATCCAAAGGCACGCCCCGATCGCCATGGCCACTTCCGACCGTTTTGGATCCAGGTTCGGGACCGGGTTGTAAAACGGGTCGAGGCGGCAGCCGCGGTCGACGAGCTCGCCCGTATGCCAGTCGTATTGCGGCAGAGAGATGATCCCTTGCGGCGACTGCCGGGCGGACCACTCGTGCAATGTCGCCAATGCGTCGGGAAACAGCGCCGCGTCGTTGTTGAGCAGGAGCAGCCATTCGCCGCGGGCGCGCTCGGCCATGCGATTGTTGGCCACGCAGAACCCGGCGTTCTCCCGGCTGGCGATGACCTCGACCCGGGGATAGTGCTCGCGCAGAAGCGCCAGGGAACCATCCGTCGAGGCGTCGTCGTGCACGATGATCTCGATGCCGGGGTCGAATCGCTGTTGGGCCAGCACGGAATCGATGCAGTCGCGCAGCAGGTCCTCGCCGTTGAAGTTGGCGATGCAGACCGAGCAGACCGGCGCCCGCGTCCCGTTCATGCCCGGCTGGAGGCGTACCAGTCCCAAGACCTGGCCAGGCCTTCGGCAAGCGTCGTGGCGGGGCGCCAGCCGTAAATCCGCTGCGCCTTCCGGTTGTCCAGGACGACGCGGCCGACATCCCCCGGCCGCGTCGCGTCGTATTTCCTGATCAGCGTGCCGCCGGTCACCGTTTCGATCTCTCGCAATAGATCGTTCAGGCTGACGCCCCTCCCGCTTGCGGCGTTGAGCGGCTCGGCGCCGGCCGGCATCGGTGCGCGAATGACGGACAGGCACAGATCGATGAAATCGCCGATATAGAGATAATCACGGATCGAACTGCCGTCGCCCCAGATCGTCAGGGGTTCGCGGCGCAGGATTTTCTCGAACGCGGTGGGGACGATGCCGAATCCGTTGCGCAGGGTCTGGCCCGGACCGTAGAGATTGGAGGGGCGCAGGATGACGGCTCGGCCGCCGAACTGGCTGCTCCATGCGCGGATGAAATGTTCGGCGGCGGCCTTGCCCGCCCCGTGATAGGACTTCGGCCGAAGGGCGCCCTGTTCGCTCGCGGGAGTCGGACCAGTGTCGCCATAGAGCGTGCCGCCCGAGGAAAGGTACAGGAGTCCGCATTCGGGAGCCGCCTGCAGCGCTTCGAGCAGCGCCAGGGTAGGCGCCAGGTTGCCGTGCAGTTCGGCCAGGGGATTGCCGGCGGTGCTGCCCGGCGTGGACATCGATGCCGCATGCACGACGAGCCTGCTGCGCCGGAGCCAGGGGAGGAAATCCCCGGGGCTTTCGAATCGCCCGACGACCGCGTTGACGCCGGGAAGCGGGCGCGACGGCTCTCTGCGCGCCAGCGCCAGCACGGGGGCGCCGAACGCCGGCAGCGCTTCGAGGAGGCATCGCCCCACAAAGCCGGATGCGCCGACGACGGCGATGGCGTCAATCATCGCGGCTGGCCTTCATCAGGCGTGCGTACAGGCTTGCATAGCGCTGCGCGCAGTCGTCCCACGTGCCGATTTCGGCTGCCGCCCAATCACGGGCGGCCCGGCCCGCCTGCCGGTTCAACTCCGCTTCCTCGAATTGCCCGACGCCCTGCGCGACATCCTCCGGTCCGTCGCAAAGCCAGCCGGTCTTGCCGTGGCGCACGATGTTTTCGTGGGCGGGCAGGCGGCTGGCGAGGATGGGCAGTCCCGCCGCCATGGCTTCCAGCATGACCTGCGGCCGCCCTTCCGCATGCCGGCTGAGGGTGATGAGGCCAGCGGCGTTCGGAAACCAGTCCCGGCTGAGCGCTTCGGGCGATGCGGGACCATGGTAGCGAATCCACGGGGGAACTTGGACCGCTTCCTGCCGGGGGCCGAACAGATGGAGTTCGCGTTCCCGGCCCTCGAACAGGGGTGCACACCACTCGAACAGCGATCCGAGCTTTGCGCGCGTCAGGCGCGACACCACGATCCATTGGTGGGCGTTTCCGGCGAGCGGCGGCCGTTCGATGCCGAACCAGACGGGATCGATGCCGAACGGAACGAACCTGACGTCGGCCAGGTCGCCGAAGAGCGTTTCCAGCGGCGCGACCATCCATTCCGCGTTCGGGCAGATCATGGTCCGGCGGTGCCGGAAAACCCTTCGCAGCAGGGAGCGCATCAGGGGCTTGCGCAGCAGTTCCATGTCGGTGCCGAGCACGCTCACCAGCAACGGCTTGCCGTTGGCGGGCAGCGGCAGCGCGTTCTGGAGCCAGTTGACGTGATACAGGTCCAGATCGGTCTGGCGCCGGTAGGCGCGATGCAGGAACCAGAGCAACGTTGCGGGCGTGGTCAGCGCCCTTGCGCCCCCGGACCGGATGGCATGCGCCACGCCGCCGTCGAGCATCAGTTGCGCCAGCCAGCGCGATTCCCGCGCCGTGGCGGCGGGGCTGACTTTCGGGTGGGTTTCCCCGGGCGGCGCCCACAAGCCGAGCCGGATGTCCGGCCTTCGCGCCAGCGCGTCGGCGAGGTGCCGGATGAACAACCCCTTCCAGTCGTCCATGCCCGACGGGTAGGACGTGCTCGACATCAGGACGCGAAGCGGGACCGGCGACAGTGGAGGCATGGGGCGCACGCATTCGAACAGCCGCAATGTTACAGCCGTTGCGCGTCGGGCGAGGGACTCTTCTACAGCATCTCCGGATTCGTCACCGCCTTCAGCACGGTCTGCGTCTCCCCTCCGCGCGTGCGGTTCGAGAACCACCAAACCGCGCCCTTCTTCACCGTCCAGTCGGCTTCCTCTCCCGAGAGCAGCAGGGCGGCCAGCCGTCCGAGTGTCGGCTGATGGCCCACCAGCACGACGGCGCCATCGGCATCCGGCCAGCCGGCGGCGCCCAGCAGGTGGACCACGTCGGCGCCGACACCGATTTTCGGCTCGATCTCGAAGGGCAGCTCCAGGGCATGGGCCGTTTGCTGCGTCCGGCTGGTCGGGCTGACCAGCACCCGAACGCGCCTTCCGAAGCGTTCTCTGAGCCATTTCGCCATCTGGCGGGCCTGCTTCTCGCCGCGGACAGTCAGGCGACGCTTTGCATCGAACTGGTGGACGGCGGCTTCCTCGGCCTCGGCGTGTCGCCAGAGAATCAGGTCCATCCGGGTTTCCTTGGGGGCAGGGGGCGTCATGGTAGCGAGGGGGTGTTACGGCAGGATTTCACCAGCCTTGGCAATCGCAGATCGTGCAGGCCTTCGATCAGCGCCGGCATGCCGGCCAGAAGCTGCGCATGGCGCGGGCCATGCCAGCCGCCGATCAGGGTCACGGCCTCGCGCAGGCGTGCGTCGCCGCCGGCGCAATCCATCAGCAGGCGGCCGGCGTTCGCTAGGTCGTTGAGCTGGCCGAGGGCATCCTGCGCGTTCTCCAGGCGGGTTGCCGCGCGGCGCACGGACTTCTTCGGCGCCAGCGGGCCGAAGAACTCCAGGGCATAGCGCAGGCGCTTGCAGCCGATGCGCAGCGCGTGCAGCGCGAGCGGATCGTCCTGGCGAGCCGATTGCGCGAGCCGCCGCACTTTCTCGTGCAGGCGCTTGAGCCGGTTGCCGGCGAATGCGGCGATGGTGGTGTTCCCCGGCGATCCGTCGGGCTCGTGCAGCAGGGCGGCGGCCTGCAGGATCATCTGGCCGTAACGGGGCGAGCGCAGCGTCTGCACGGCTGCCGACCGCGCCGCGTAACGGCGGTCGGTGATGATGCCGGCGAGCGTGGATAGCCGGGGTTCACCGGGCAGGGCGCGGATCACCGGGGCGACGATTTCCGCCTGCAGGACGTCGAGGTCGCGGGCGTGGCCCAGCAGCCCCATCAGTTCGCGCAGCGGAGGCAGCAGGCCGGCGGAGAAGTCAGCGGACAGGAGCGGCGCGAACAGCCGCAGGGCGGCGCGCAACCGGCGGGTGGCGACGCGCATCTGGTGGATGTATTCGGGGTCGTCGCTGGCCAGCGCGCCCGGATGGTTGTACTGGAGGTGGTCGAGGCAGGCGAGGGCGATGCGCCGAAAGGCGTCGAGGGGCGGAAGCTCCGCCTGGAGCGGGATATCGGCGGCCTTGACCGGCGCCATCGGTATTCCCTGGTACAGGCGATAGCCGCGTTCGGCCTTGGAGAGCAGGGCGGGCGCCAGTGGCACCTTTTCCGCCAGGTGCCGGGCAAGGGCGAATATCCGGCCGATCCTGCCGCCGTCCAGTTCGATTTCCAGCTCGGAGACGATTTCGCGTCGGCCGTTCGATGCGATCCAGCCGCGGTCGAACATCAGCAGGAGCCGGCTTCCGGGCTCCGGTTCGAAGCGCCAGATGGTGCGGCGGAAGCTGGTCTCGAAGATGGGGGCGAGGCGCGACAGGATATCGGGGCGTTCAAGCCAGCGGCGCACGTCCTCGTCATCCACCGACGAAAAATCGAACCGGCCGCCGTAGGGCGTTTCCCATTCCGGCCGCGCCGTCAGGCCGCCGCCGCCGCTACCGGCGCATTTCACGGTCTGAAGCCATGCGCCGTGCTCCTGCCGCAGCCGCAGCGCGACGCCATGCCGGCGCAACGCGAAGTCCGGTGTGTCGTAGTAGAGGTTGACCAGCTGTCCCGTCCGCCGCGCGACCGACTCCTTCAACAGGGACTGCCGAAGCAGCAGCGCCTGCGCCGATTCCGGCAGGGCGAGCTTGAGTTCGATTTCATCGGCCATGCCAGGAGATTACCACCGCCCGCGGCGGAAAATGATGACAGTCCTACTACTCGTACCGCAGGGCCTCGATCGGCAGCAGCCGCGAGGCTTTTCTCGCGGGATAGAACCCGAAGAAGACGCCGACGGCGGCGGCGAAGCCGACGGCCAACGCGATGGCCGTCACGGAAAGTCTGGTCGGCCAGTCGGCCAGGGTGCTGACCAGGAAGGCGCCGCCCACGCCCAGCAGGATGCCCACCAGCCCGCCGATCAGCGACAATGTGATCGCCTCGACGAGGAACTGCGTGAGGATGTCGCGGCCGCGGGCGCCGACGGCCATGCGCAGGCCGATCTCGCGCGTGCGCTCGGTCACCGAGACCAGCATGATGTTCATGATGCCGATGCCGCCCACCAGCAGCGAGACCGAGGCCACGGCCGCGAGCAGCAGCGCCATGACGCGCGAGGAGGCCTCCTGGGCTTCGAGAATTTCGGAGAGATTGCGCACGAAGAAGTCGTCGTCCTGTTCCGGCTGAAGGCGGTGACGCTGGCGCAGGAGCTCCCGCATGGCGGATTCCGCCGCCGCCATATCCTCGCCCTGGCGCACCTTGACCATGATGGAGCCGACGCTCCTCGACCGCGCCTGGGCGGCGCCCAGCACGCGTTTCCGGGCGGTGCTGATCGGCATGAGGACGATGTCGTCCTGGTCCTGGCCCATCATGCTCTGGCCCTTGCGGTCGAGGACGCCGATCACCGTCAGAGGCACCTTGCGGATGCGAATGACCTGGTCGAGCGGGCTCGCGTCGCCGAAGAGGTTTTTCGCCACCGTCTGGCCGATCAGGACTACCTTGGCGGCCCCATGGACGTCGGAAGCGTCGAAGGAGCGCCCCTCGACCACGGCCCATTCGCGCACTTCGAGGTATTCCGAGGTGGTGCCGTAGAAGACGGTCGACCAGTTGGCGTTGCCCGCCACCACCTGTCCGGCGTTGCGCAGCGTCGGCGCCGCGGCCTGGATGGCCTCCACCTCCTTCGGCATGGCGTAGGCGTCGTCCTCGAAGATGGTCGGCTGCGAGCCGTAACCGCCCCGCGCGCCGCCGGAAAGCGTGGAGCCGGAGAGCACGAGGATGATGTTCGAGCCCAGACTGCGGATCTGTTCCTCCACCTTGGCCTGGGCGCCGTTGCCGATGGCGATCATGACGATCACGGCCGCCACGCCGATGATGATGCCGAGCATGGTCAGCGCCGAGCGCATCTTGTTGACGCGCAGGGCGGCCAGGGCGATGCGCAGGGTGGCCCAGAAATTCACGGCGCGGCCTCCGCGGGCGTGTTGGGACGATCCTCGACGACGAGCCCGTCGCGGAAGGCGACGATGCGGGAGGCGAAGTCGGCGATGTCGTGCTCGTGGGTCACGAGCACGATGGTGATGCCCTCCCGGTTGAGCGATTGCAGGAGCGCCATGATCTCGACGCCGGTCTGCGAGTCGAGCGCGCCGGTCGGCTCGTCGGCCAGCACCAGCATGGGGTCGTTCACCAGCGCCCGAGCGATGGCCACGCGCTGCTGCTGGCCGCCGGAGAGCTGGGCAGGATGGTGGCCCATGCGTTCGGCCAGGCCTACCTGGGCGAGGCGGCGCTCCGCCCGCGCGCGGCGCTCGACCGGCGAAGCGCCGCCGTACAGCAAGGGCAGGGCGACGTTGTCGAGCGCCGAGGTGCGCGCCAGCAGGTTGAAGTGCTGGAAGACGAAGCCGATCTTGCGGTTGCGCACGAGCGCCAGCGCGTCGCCCGAAAGTCCCGACACCTCTTCGCCGTCCAGCCGGTATTCGCCGGCGGTCGGGCGGTCCAGGCAGCCGATCAGGTTCATGAAGGTGGACTTGCCCGAGCCGGAAGGCCCCATGACGGCGACGAATTCGCCCGCCGCGATGTCCAGGGAGACGCCTCGCAGGGCATGGACCACCGTGTCGCCCAGCGCGTATTCCTTGGTCAGGCCGGCGACGTGGATCACGTCAGAACAGGCGCGGACCGGGAGCGCCGCCGGGCGGCTTGGGCGTCGTTGCGGCGCCGACGATGATCTCGGTGCCCTCGGCGATTTCGCCGGAAAGGATTTCCGTCATGGCGCCGTCGGTGAGCCCGGTCTTCACCGGCACGGCTTTCGGCTTGCCTTCCGCGTCCTGAACGAACACCCGGCCATTGCCACCATTGCCGCCCTTGCCCTGGCCCTTGGCGGGCTTGTCTCCGGCGCTCTTCCTTTCATCCGACGGCGGCTTGAATCGCAGCGCGGCGTTAGCCACTTTCAGCACCCTGTCCTTTTCCGCCGTGACGATGCGCACGTTGGCCGTCATGCCGGGCAGGAGGATCAGGTCGGGGTTGGCGGCGGAGATCACCACCGTGTAGGTGACCACGTTGGAGACTACCAAGGCGGCCTTCCTGACCTGCCGGACGGCGCCTTCGAACGTGCGCCCCGGAAAGGCATCGACCGTGAAGGTCGCCTTCTGGTCCACGTGCACCCGGCTGACGTCCGCCTCGTCGATGGCGGCTTCCACCTGCATGTCGGTGAGGTTGCGGGCGATGACGAAGAGCTCCGGTGCCTGGAGGCTGGCGGCCACCGTCTGGCCCGGCTCGATGCTGCGCTTGACGACGATGCCATCCACCGGCGAGCGGATGGCCGTGCGTTCCAGGTCTACGCGGGCCTGGGCGAGCTGTGCTTCGCGCTGGCGCACCAGGGCCGCGCTGTTGCGCCCCTGGGCCTGCGCCACCTGCAACTGGGCGCGGCTGGCGTCGAGGGCGCTGCCCGCCTTGTCACGCTCGGCGGGCGAGATGAAGTTCTTCTCCACCAGCAGTTTCTTGCGTTCGTAGTCGCGTTGGGCCTCGTCCAGGTTGGCGCGGCTGCGGATGACCTCGGCCTGCTGGACGGCGACGGCCGCCCGCGCCGCGTCGAGGTCGGCCTCCGCCTGGCGCACGCGATGCTGGAAGTTCTCGGGATCGATGCGAGCGATGAGCTGGCCGGCCCTCACCTCGCTGTTGAAATCGACATGGGTTTCCCTGACCTGGCCGGAAACCTGAGAGCCGACCTGCACCGAGACGACGGGATTGAGCGTACCGGTGGCGGAGACGACGGCGGTCAAGAGCCCGGTTTCCGCCTTCGCGAGCTTCCAGGCCGGCTTGGCGCCATTGCTCCCGAAATAACGATATCCACCGACGCCGGCGGCCAGCAGAACGGCGGTGACGAGGAGAAAGACGAGCCAGCCGCGGGAGATCGGAAGTTTCATGCCGGCGATTCTAGTGCATCCGTCCCACGGGACTTGTAACGGGAAGTAACACTTCCGCTCAGGCCGCGACCCGGAGCGCGCGCGCGATGGGTTGCGCCGGGTAGTGGAAGGCGACGGGGCCGTCCGGCTTGCCGTCGACGAATTGGCGCACGAAGGAGTTGCCGGAGCGGACGATTTCGTCGGTCGGCCCCTCGGCGGCGATGACTCCGTCGGAGATGAAATAGACGTAGTCCACCACCTTGAGCGACTCGGTGACGTCGTAGGTGACGATGATCGACGAGACCCCGAGGGCATCGTTGAGCCGGCGGATCAGGTCGGCGATGACGTTGAGGGAAACCGGGTCGAGGCCGGCGAACGGCTCGTCGTACATCAGCAGCAGGGGATCGAGCGCGATGGCCCGCGCCAGCGCCACGCGGCGGGCCATGCCGCCCGACAGCTCGCCCGGCATCAGCCCGTGCGCGCCGCGCAGGCCGACGGCATGGAGCTTCATCAGCACCAGGTCGCGGATCATTCGCTCCGTCAGGTCGGTGTGCTCGCGCATCGGAAAGGCGATGTTCTCGAACACCGAGAGGTCGGAGAACAGGCCGCCCATCTGCTGCATCATGCCGATCTTCTTGCGCAGATCGTAGAGGCCCCGGTTGTCGAGTTCGTGGACGTTCTGCCCGGCCACGCGGACGATGCCGGAGGACGGCGAAAGCTGACCTCCGAGCAGCTTGAGCAGGGTGGTCTTGCCGCAGCCGGAGGCGCCGAGGATGGCGACGACCTTGCCCCGCGGAATGGAGAGGCTGATGCCCTTGAGCACCTGGCGCTGTCCATGGGCGAAGTGGACGCCGTCCACCTCGACGATGCGGTCCTGTCTGTTGTCCATACGCAAGGCGACTTGACGGGAGGGTGTCCGCGTCAGGCCGGACGGATCAGCCGACCGTCGCTTCGTCTGTCCGGCTCTCGCCCTTGCTGTCGATCCATTTCACAGTGACCTTGTCGCCGGCCTTTGCCCCCTTGGCCTTGAAGCCGAAGACGGGGTTGCGGGAGACCGAGGGGCCGGATTGCCCATCCACCACGATCTTGCCATTGATGGCAACGCTGAAGGTCCGGATGAAGTGGATCGGAATGGCGTTGCCGGCGGTATCTTTGCGCAAGCCGGTTTCCATCGGATGGCTCATCAGTACTTTGATGTCGCAGACATCGCCCTTCATCTGGGCGCGGATTTTCATCGGATCTGCCATGGTTTGTTCCTTGTCGTAGTGATCGTTGTGGGATGTCAGCCGCCGCAGCCGCCGGCGGTGACCTTCACTTCCCGCTGGGCGCTGTAGAACTTGCCGTCCGCCTTGGCCACGATCTTGACCATGGAAGTCTGGCCCATCTTCAGGCGCACCGACACTTCAGGCACGCCGCCGTTGGCGAAGTCGAAATGGGCCGACAGGGGCTGCGGGTTCTTGTCCACGAAAATGGAGATCGAGGTGGTGTTGGAGATGTTGCTGGTCACGTCGATAGGCACCACGGCGCCGTTCTCGGCGATCTCTGGCGCCTTGAGCACCAAGTCCTTGCTGTCGGCCGCCGTGGCGGCGCCGACGCCCTTCATTGCACTTGCCAGATCCTTCGATTCGAAGGCGGCCTTGTTCCATTCCGTTGCCAGCGCCTGGCCGGGTTTCAGCACGCCGGCGGCCATGGCGGCAGCCAGTGCGCCTGTGCTGCCCGCGCCCTTGAGCAGGGTCCTGCGGATGTTGTCCATTCGGGATTCCTCCAGTGTGATGAGTGTGGTCGTAACGGGCGGCCAGGTGGTCGAGCGGCCGGCCAAACGCGAATTCTCGCTTCTCGTTCCGTTGGATGCAAGTCAGGCGGCAAATATTCCCATTAGCGCCATCAATCGGTTGCCCGCCAGTGCCCCGACTTGCCGCCCGCCTTCTCCAGCAGGCGGATGTCCCGGAAATGCATGCCGCGGTCGATAGCCTTGCACATGTCGTAAATGGTCAGCAGGGCGACGCTGACGGCCGTCAATGCCTCCATTTCGACACCCGTCTGGCCGACTGTCTGCGCTGTGACCTCGCAGGTGATGCTGTGGTTCCCCGCGTCGATGGAAAATTCGACGGCCACCCGCGTCAGGGCAATCGGGTGGCACAGTGGAATGAGGTCGGACGCGCGCTTGGCGCCCTGGATGGCGGCGATGCGGGCGACGCCCAGGACGTCGCCCTTCTTCGCGCTGCCGGCGCGGATCAGGTCGAGCGTCGCCGGCTGCATGAGGACGGTGCCGGTGGCGCGGGCGACGCGCTCGGTGGCGGCCTTGGCGCCGACATCGACCATGTGGGCCTGGCCGGCGGCATCGAAGTGGGTCAGCGGTGAATCGGGCGGTGAGTTCATGGATTCTTCCACAGGAATCAATGTCGGGAGCCGTTATCATAAGCGTATGCGCCTCCTGATTTTCTTGATTCTTCTGCTTTTCCTGGCCCCGGCCACCCTGGCCGACGGCCTGCCGGACCTGGGCGAGGCTGCCCAGGTCGATTTTTCACCGCAGACGGAAAAGCGCATCGGCGAGACCATCCTGCGCGACATCCGCCTGCATGAGCCCGCCTATCTGGACGACCCGGAGATACTGGACTACCTCAATCGCCTGGGCCGACGGCTGGCGGCCCAGAGCGAGGATACCCGGCAATCGTTCGAGTTCTTCGCGCTACGGGACGCCACCCTCAACGCCTTCGCCATGCCCGGCGGCTACATCGGCGTCCATACCGGCCTGATCCTCGCCGCCCAGTCGGAGTCGGAACTGGCCTCGGTGCTGGCGCATGAGATCTCGCACGTCACGCAGCGCCACCTGGCGCGCCTGCTGGGCAAGCAGAACCAGGCGCAGATCGCATCCCTGCTATCGATCGCCGTGGCCATCCTCGCCGCGCGCCAGAGCTCCGACCTCGCCCAGGGCGCCCTCGCGGCGGGCCAGGCGGCCGGCATTCAGCACCAGTTGAACTATTCCCGCGATTTCGAGCGCGAGGCGGACCGCATGGGGCTGCAACTCCTTGAAAAGGCGGGCTATGACATCCGCGGCATGGGCGGATTCTTCGACCGCCTCCAGAAATTCGGCCGGCTCTACGAGAACAACGCCCCCGGTTACCTGCGCACCCATCCCCTGACCACCGAGCGCCTGGCCGACTTGGAAAACCGCATCCAGATGCGGCCCTACCGGCAAGTGGCCGATTCGACGGATTTTCTGCTGGTCCGCGCCAAGCTGCGGACGCAGGAGGGGACGGCGCAGGATGCGGTGACCGATTTCGAGACCCGGCTCCGGGATCGCAAGTTTGCCATCGAGGCGGCGGAACGCTATGGCCTGGCCCGGGCCAGGCTACGCGCGGGCGATCCGGCGGCGGCGGAGCGGGAAGTCGGGGCGCTTCGCCGGCTGAAGGTTGAATCGGCGATGATCGAGACGCTGGCGGCCGAACTGCGCATGAAACAAAACGACCCCGCCGGCGCGGCGAAAATCCTGCACGCCGCCGCGGTCCGTTACCCGCAGGCGCGGACCGTCGCCTACGCCCTCGTCGAGGCGCTGTTGGCTGACCGTCAGCCGGAAGAGGCCCTCAGGATCTCCTCCGCCGATTTGCAGAACTATACGACAGACGCCCGCATGCACGCGCTCCAGGCTCGGACGTACGCCCTCCTGGGGCGGAAATTGCAGCAACACCGTGCCCAGGCCGAGTCCTACGTCCATCTGGGGCAGTTGCATGCCGCCATCGAGCAGTTGCAGCTGGCCCAGAAGTCGCCGGACGGGAATTTCTACGAGCAGTCCCAGGTGGACGCCCGCCTACGGGAGCTCAAGGCCCGCCAGGCCGAGGAAGCGAAGCAGAAGAAGCCGGGTCTTTGACCCGCGCATCATAGAATCGGGGTCGCTTATTCCCCCATCGAAAAAACCGTTTCTGGGCGCCGGGCGGAAATGCTAGCCTTCGCATCCTTCGAAGAAGTGATTTGTGTCTGTAACAATCGGGAGGAACACAAGGAAATGGCACTCGTAAATCCGCATGGCGGCGGCGCCCTCAAGCCGCTTCTGCTTGAAGGATCCGCGCTCGCCGCCGAACAGGCGCGCGCCAAGACACTGCCCCAGATCAAGGTCAGCTCGCGCGAAGCGGGGGACATCATCATGCTGGGCATCGGCGGTTTCACCCCGCTCGACGGATTCATGACCCGTGCCGACTGGGAAGGTGTCTGCGACGGCATGAAAATGGCCAGCGGCCTGTTCTGGCCCATCCCCGTCACCCTCTCCACCGACGACGAGAGCATCAAGACCGGAACCGACATCGCGCTGGCCGACGGCGAGACCGGCGAAATCTTGGCCACCATGAAGGTGAGCGAGAAGTACACCATCGACAAGGCCCACGAGTGCATGGAGGTCTATAAGACCACCGACATGGAGCACCCCGGCGTCAAGATGGTCATGGCCCAGGGCAAGTACAACCTGGCCGGCGCGATTAAGGTGCTGTCCACCGGCGGTTTCGTGGAGAAGTACGGCGAGCAGTTCATGACGCCGGCCCAGACCCGCGCCAAGTTCCAGGAAATGGGCTGGACCAAGGTCGCCGCCTTCCAGACCCGCAACCCGATGCACCGCTCGCACGAATACCTGGCCAAGGTCGCCATCGAGACGATGGACGGCGTGCTGGTTCATTCGCTGCTGGGCAATCTCAAGCCGGGCGACATTCCCGCCGAGGTGCGCTCCGAGGCCATCGGCGTGCTGGTCGAGAATTACTTCGCCCCCAACACCGTGATCCAGGCCGGCTATCCGCTCGACATGCGCTACGCCGGCCCGCGCGAGGCGCTGCTGCACGCCCTGTTCCGCCAGAACTACGGCTGCTCGCACCTGATCGTCGGCCGCGACCACGCGGGTGTCGGCGACTTCTACGGCCCCTTCGACGCCCAGAAGATCTTCGACGAGATTCCGTCCAATGCGCTGGAAACCAAGAACATGAACATCGACTGGACGTTCTGGTGCAAGAAGTGCGGCGGCATGGCCTCGCAGCGCACCTGCCCGCACACTAAGGACGACCGCATCCTGCTGTCCGGCACCAAGGTGCGTTCGATGCTGTCCGAAGGCCAGGACCTGCCGGTCGAATTCAGCCGCCCCGAAGTCGCCAAGGTGCTGCAAAAGTATTACGCCGGCTTGACTGCCGAGCAGAACGTCAAGGTCGAGTTGAAAGGCCATTCGGCTGCGTAAACCCGGCTGCGTAAATAGGACCGCTGAACCAGCGGATTGTTAGCTAGCAAGGAGAGAAGTAATGCCAACCTTCGTTCGTACCGAAAAGTGCGATGGATGCAAGGGTCAGGACAAGACCGCCTGCATGTACATCTGCCCGCACGACCTGATGAAGCTGGACAAGGACGGTTCAGAGACCGGCCACGCCATGCGCGCCTTCAACCAGGAGCCCGAGCAGTGCTGGGAGTGCTACTCCTGCGTCAAAATCTGCCCGCAGAACGCCATCGAGGCCCGCCACTACGCCGACGTCGTGCCGCTGGGCGGCTCCGTGCAGCCCCTGCGTGGTTCCGACTCCATCATGTGGACCATCAAGTTCCGCAACGGCAACATGAAGCGCTTCAAGTTCCCGATCCGAACGACGCCCGAAGGCTCGATCAACCCCTTTGGCGGCAAGCCGATGCCCAAGCTGGCTGACATCGCCCAGACCGGCTCCTTCACGCGCGACGTGATGGGCGGCTACCGTGCCGGCAACCCCGCCGAACTGATCCGCAAGTAATTCTGAATAAAGGAACCGAAAATGGCTGGAACATTTGACAATCCGGAAGTCGTCCAGGAAGAAGTTGACATCCTGCTGATCGGCGGCGGCATGGCGTGCAGCGGCGCCGGCTACGAGATCATGCGCTGGGCCGAGGCCGTCAAGGCCGAGACCGGCAAGGACCTGAAGATCAAGCTGGTCGACAAGGCCGCGATGGACCGCTCCGGCGCCGTGGCGCAGGGCCTGTCCGCGATCAACACCTACATCGGCGACAAGCAGGATCCCGCCGACTACGCCCGCATGGTCTCCAACGACCTCATGGGCATCACCCGCGACGACCTGGCCTACGACCTGGGCCGCAACGTCGACGACTCCGTTCACCTGTTCGAGGAGTGGGGCCTGCCGATCTGGAAGACCGCGCCGGACGGCGTGCGTCACGACGGCGCCGACTCCATCAAGGAAGGCCTGCCCCTGCTGAAGGACGGCGGCCAGCCCGTGCGTTCCGGCAAGTGGCAGATCATGATCAACGGCGAATCCTACAAGTGGATCGTCGCCGAGGCCGCCAAGAAGGCCCTGGGCCTGGATCGCATCGAAGAGCGCATCTTCATCGTCCACCTGATCAACGACAAGAACGATCCTTCCCGCATCGCCGGCGCCGCCGGGTTCTCCACCCGCGACAACAAGATCGTCATCTACAAGGCCAAGGCCATCCTGCTGGCCGCCGGCGGCTGCGTCAACCTGTTCCGTCCCCGCTCCGTCGGTGAAGGCCAGGGCCGCGCCTGGTACCCGGTGTGGAACGCCGGTTCCACCTACTCGATGGCGGCGGAAGCCGGCGCCGAGCTGACCATGATGGAAAACCGCTTCGTGCCCGCCCGCTTCAAGGACGGCTACGGCCCCGTCGGCGCCTGGTTCCTGCTGTTCAAGGCCAAGGCCGCCAACGCCTACGGCGAAGACTACATGACCAAGAACAAGGAAATGCTGAACGACTACCCGCCCTACGGGCAGGCCGCCGTTCCCGCTTCCTGCCTGCGCAACCACCTGATGCTCAAGGAGATGAAGGAAGGTCGCGGCCCGATCTACATGGACACCGTCACCGCGCTGGCCAAGCTGGCCGAGACCCTGTCCCCGAAGGAAGTCAAGCACCTCGAAGCCGAGGCCTGGGAAGACTTCCTCGACATGTGCATCGGCCAGTGCGGCATCTGGGTCGGCGAGAACATCGAGCCCGAGAAGAAGATGTCCGAACTGATGCCGACCGAGCCCTACCTGCTCGGCTCGCACTCCGGCTGCTGCGGCATCTGGGTGTCCGGCCCGACGGACGTCGGCGCGCCGACCACCGAAGAGCTGCCGGGCGTTCCGGGTCACCTGCCTTCCGGCTGGAACTGGGGCTACCGCTCCATGACCACGGTCAAGGGCCTGTTCACCGCCGGCGACGGCGTGGGCGCCTCCGGCCACAAGTTCTCCTCCGGCTCGCACGCCGAAGGCCGCATGGCCGCCAAGGCCATGGTCAAGTACGTCCTCGACAACCCGGACATCAAGCCGGAGCTCGACGAGACGGCCGACGAGATTGCTACGGCCATCTGGAAGCCCGTCCGCAACTTCCTGCAGCACAAGGACTACTCGACCGCCATCGACGTGAACCCCAACTACATCACGCCGAAGATGCTCCAGTTCCGCCTGCAGAAGATCATGGACGAGTACGTCGCGGGTGTCGCCACCTACTACAACACCAACGACAAGATGCTCGAGAAGGCCGAAGAGAAGCTCGAGATGCTGAAGGAAGACTCCCAGAAGATGCGTGCGAAGGACCTGCACGAGCTGCTGCGCGCCTGGGAAAACTACCATCGCATACTCACGGCCGAAGCCCACATGAAGCACATCCAGTTCCGCGAGGAGAGCCGCTACCCCGGCTTCTACTATCGCACCGACAAGAACTTCGTCGACGAGACCAACTGGCACTGCTTCGTGAACTCGATCTACGATAAGAAGACCAAGAAGTGGACCTGCTTCAAGCGCAAGCACGTCGACCTGGTCGACAAGTCCAAGCTGTTCAAGGCCGCCGCGCCGCACTGATCGCGTAGCAGGCTGTTAGACTCAGGCCGGGGGTCGAAAGACCTCCGGCCTGTTTTACTTCAAGGTTTCCAACGCCATGACCACAGATTCCCATCCCCAGGTTCCCATTTCCGGCAGCCCCGTCGTTCCCAACATGGTGGACGGCACCCACAAGATACAGTTCTCCTGCCGCAAGGGAATTTCCTGCTGGAACGCCTGCTGTTCCAACATCGATATCTCTCTCACGCCTTACGACGTGATCCGGCTAAAGACGCGGCTGGGCGTCGCTTCCGCCGAATTCCTCAAGGAATACAC
Source organism: Candidatus Nitricoxidivorans perseverans (assembly GCA_030246985.1). Classification (GTDB taxonomy): domain Bacteria; phylum Pseudomonadota; class Gammaproteobacteria; order Burkholderiales; family Rhodocyclaceae; genus Nitricoxidivorans; species Nitricoxidivorans perseverans. The sequence goes on from CP107246.1 coordinate 2,464,809, forward strand.
GGTGCCCTATGAGCTGGAGAAGGACGACATCGCCGGCGTCAAGTTCCGGCCCGTCGAGAACGGCACCGCCTGCCGCTTCATGACCCCGGAAGGGTGCAGCGTCTATGAAGACCGCCCCACCGCCTGCCGCTACTATCCCGTCGCGCTGCTCTCGATGCGCAAGCAGGACGAGTATGTGGACCGCGATTCCTACGCCATCGTCGAGGAGCCGCACTGCCTGGGCCACCAGGAGCCCCGCACACTGACCATCGACGAGTACCGCGCCGAACAGGGCGTGGCCGAATACGACGAGCTGGCGCGCGGCTGGCGCCAGCTCATCCTGAAGAAGAAATCCTCCGGTCCGTCCGTCGGCAAGCCTTCGCTCAAGAGCCGACAGCTCTTCTTCATGGCCTGCTACGACGTCGACACCTTCCGCGCCTTCGTCGCCTCCGAGGGCTTCGGCAAGCTCTTCAAGCTCAGGGACGACGAGCGCGCCATGCTCATGGCCGACGACACCGAACTGATGCTCTTCGCCTTCCGCTTCCTCAAGCAGGTGCTGTTCGGCGAGCAGAGCATCGAACTCGACGAGGCGACCGCGAAGGAGCGCCTGGAAAGCTGGCGCGAGCGGCAAAAGGCCATCGAACGCGAAGCCGCCCGGAAGCTGATGAACGCCGAGGAAGGCATGATCGAAGCCACCGACGAGTGCGTCGGGGGCGACTGCGGCGAGGAGCCGTAAACGACTGCGGCGCCCGCTTTTGGCGGGCGCCGCGGTTCTCCCCGAGCGTGCAGCCTGTTATTTGTTAGCGAAGCCTTCCAGTTTCTCTGCGCGGATGAGCTGGCCGTTCAGGCCGGCTTCCTTGGCCGAGCCGCCGTAGGCGACGGTCATCAGTTGCGAGTAGTAGACGACCGGCATGGCGAGCTTGGTGCCGTGCTTCTTGTTGATTTCGGACTGGTAGATCTCGACGTTGGCCTGGCAGAGCTGGCAGGGCGTGACGATCAGTTCGGCGCCGTGGTCGTAGGCGGATTCGACGATCTGGCGGATCTGGTTCTGCGCCTTGTCCGGTTCGGAGAAGGCGAGCGCGCCGCCGCAGCAGGTGACCTTCTGATCGTACTTGACGGCTTCGGCGCCCACCGTTTCGATCATGTGGTCCAGATACATCGGGTTTTCAAAGGACTCGCCTGCGATACCAAAGGGACGGTTGGTCTGGCAGCCCACGTAACCGGCGATCTTGAGACCCTCCAGCGACTTGACTACCGGGGCCTTCATGGCCTCGAAGCCGACATCCTCGATCAGCACTTCGACCATGTGGCGGGCCTTGACCGTACCCTTGAACGCGAGGCCGGCTTCCTTGAGCGCTTCGTTGGTTTCCGCCATCAGGCTGCCGAATTCGTGCAGGCGCTCGACCGTCTCGCGGGAGGAGAGCCAGCACGCCGGGCAGCCGGAGACCATGTCCTGGCCGGGCAGGTGCTGTTCAGCCAGCGCCAGGTTGCGGGCATTGATCGCAAGGCGGGGCAGCTCGCCGCCCTCGCCGTAGCCGATGGAGGCGCCGCAGCAGTTCCAGTCGGGGATCTCGTTGAGCTGGATGCCCAGCTTCTCGTTCATCAGTTGGATCGAGGTGGTGAAGTTCGACCCCGAGGCGCCCTTCTGCTGGGTGCAGCCGGGATAGAACGCATACTGTTTCTTGGTCATTTCTCGACTCCGTTCAAGCCAGGCCGCGGCGCTTGTCTTCGATCTCGCGCGCCTTGGCGACTATTTTCTGGATGCCGTTCTGGTCCTGGCACTTGTGCCCGCCAAGGATTTCCATCGGGCTGAGGCGACCGGCCTTGACCAGGCCCAAGCCGACGCCTTGCATGGCCATCGAATTCTTCACGCCCTGCCCGAAGCCGTCCTTGAAATACATCGCCAGCGAGAACTTGAGTTCATTGACGCGGCCGGTCTTGACCAGGTTGTCCCAGAACAGCTTGGCGATGGCCCGCGTCGGCTGCTTCGCGGGCGCCAGGTTCAGGCGGTGCGCGTAGTGGGCGAGGCCGTGCATGATGTGGGTGATCGGCAGCTTGCGCGGGCAGCGCACGATGCAGTTGTAGCAGGAGGTGCACATCCACATGGAGTCTGAGGTCAGCACTTCCTCGCGCTTGCCGGCGCGGATCATCATGAAGAGCTTCTGCGGCGAGTGCTGCCAGTGCGGGCCGAGCGGGCAGGAGCCGGCGCACACGCCGCACTGCATGCACATCTTGACCATGTGGCCGTCCTCGACGTTTGCCTCGACTTCCTTGAGGAAGCTGTTCTTGTAGGTTGCAGTCGTCATCGTCATGTTCCCTTTCAACCGAAGCCCTTCATCGGAGACGGCCCCAGCTTTTCGAGCTGGGCGACGTAGTCGTTGATCAGCTGGACCACGCGGGCGTTGTCGGTGATCGCGACCTCCTGCGTTTGCACGCGTTCCATCTCCAGGCTGAGCTGCTTGAGCGTGTCGCCGATCTTGCTCGTGCGATAGAAGGCCAGCTCGGAACCCTTGACGAAGTGGCACTGGTAGTCGTCGCCCTTCTTGCAGCCCATCATCATCACGCCGTCGTAGCCGGAGTTCAGTGCGTCGGTGATCCAGATGGTGTTGACCGAGCCCAGGCAGCGCACGGGGATCGCCCGTACGAAGGCCGAGTAGGTCATGCGCTGCAGGCCGGCCATGTCGAGCGCGGGATAGGCGTCGTTCTCGCAGGCGAGGATCAGGATGCGCGGCTTCTCCTCGAACTCGTCCGGCACGTTGACCGCCTTGATCTGGCTGCCGACGGTGTCGCAGGAGTAGTTCTCGAAGGAGATCACGCGCACCGGGCAGGCGCCCATGCAGGTGCCGCAGCGGCGGCAGCGTTCCTCGTTGAACAACGGGAAGCGGCGCTCGTCCTCGTCGATCGCGCCAAAGGGGCATTCCACCGTGCAGCGCTTGCACTGGGTGCAGCCTTCGAGGCGCGCCTTCGGGAATGAAAGATCCCATGCGCGCGGATGCGAGGCGCGACGATTCGAGACGTTCTCGATGGCCTGGATGGCCTTCATCGCGGCGCCGGTGGCGTCTTCCTGCGCCTGGAACATGTCCATCGGCCGGCGCGCCGGGCCGGCGGCGTACATGGCCGTGCGGCGCGTCTCGTACGGGAAGCAGATGAAGTGCGAATCCGCGAAGCCGTACTTGAACTGCGGCATGTCCGGGCCCTGGCGATAGGTCAGCTTGAGGACGGAGGTGTTGTCGACCAGCGCAGTGCGCTGCTGCTTTGCCGCCTCGTCGCCGCCTTCGGCCAGGGTGTTGATGGCCGTCCACTCGTCGAGGTTGACGCCGGCGTTGGGCACCTGGCCGGTGGCCAGCACCACGAGGTCGGCGGCGGCGGAGGCCGCTTCATCGAGGATCAGATCCTGGAACTCGACCGTACACTCGTTGCCGCCCGTCACCTTGGAAACCTTGCCCTTGGTGAAGGTCACGCCCTTGGTCTGGGCACTGCGATAGAAGTCCTCGCCCATGCCCGGCACGCGCAGATCCTGGTACAGGACCACGGTGTCGATATCAGGATTCTGATCCTTGAAGTACATCGCCTGCTTGATCGAAGTCGCGCAGCAGTGGCCGGAGCAGTAGTCCAGGTGCGTTCCATCGCCGTTGCCGCCCGAGCCGCGCTGGCCCGCGCACTGCACGAAAACCACGGATTTGACTTCCTTTCCGTCGGTGCGCTTGATCGCGCCTCCGTTGGCGGCGCTGGTCAGGGTTTCGAGGCCTGCTTGGTCGGTGACGTTGGCCTGGCCGCCGCCGAGTTCGGGCAGCTTGTCGAGCGGATAGGTGGTGAAGCCGGTGGCCTGGACGATGGCGCCGACGGTCTCCTCCGCGCCGTTGGAGAGCTTGACCTTGAAGCGGCCAGGCGCGCCCGCCGTCTCGGCGATCGTGGTGGAGAGCGCCACCTTGATCTTCGGATGGCTGGAGACCCTGGCCGCCATCTCGTCAATGCCGGTAGGCACAGGCTCGGCATGGGGCGCGTTGAACGGCACGCGCTTGACGAGGTTTCTGGCGAAGCCGCCGAGGGCGTCGCTTTTCTCGACCAGCAATGCCTCGTAACCCGCATCGGCCGCGGCCAGCGCCGCCGTCATGCCCGTCACGCCGCCGCCGACGACCAGGATGCGCTTGCTCTCGGCCTTGTTGTCGGGGTTGCCCAGGGGCAGGGTCATCTTCTTGACCTCGGCGCAGCCCATGCGCACGTAGTCCTCGGCCATCTCCTGGCGCACCTCGTCGTGGTCGGAGCCTTCGGCAACGACCCAGAGCACGCCCTCGCGCAGGTTGGCGCGGGAGACGGCCGCCGGGAAGCTGAAGGCTTCCGTCTTGGCGCGCCGCGAGCAGGCGGCGATGCACAGATGGGTCACGCCCTCGTTGGCGATGTCGTTCCGGATGAGCTCGACGCCTTCGGTCGAGCAAAGGAAGGGGTGGCTCTTGACCACTGCCATCTTGCCTTCACGGGTGGCGATCTTCTCCAGGGCGCCGACATCGAGCGTGTCGCCGATGCCGCAGCCGGAGCAGATGTATGCCGCAAATTTGGGAACTGCGTTGTTGTCAGCCATCTCTTACGCCTCCACCGCGGCCGTCTTGTTGATCACCTGGATCGCGCGCAGGGACGCCGCCGTGGCGCTCTGCACGGCGCGGTTCACGTCGAGCGGGCTCGATGCCGCGCCGGCGCCGAACATGCCGCCGTCCTTCGATCCCTCGATGAAGTTCGAGGAATCCTGGACGATGTCGTCGGGAAGTTTCACGCCGGTTACTTCCGGCTCCATGCCGACCGCCAGCACGACGAGGTCGTGCTCGCTGGCGTAGCGGTGGTAGCCCTCGGTGTTGACGCCGTGCAGGATCGGGTTTCCATTGGATTCGTTCAGGGCGATGCGCGCGACCTTGGACTTGACGAAGCTGACCGTCGGATCCTTCCAGACGTTGGCGTAGAAATCCTCGAAGCGGTCAATGGCGCGGATGTCGATGTAGTAGACGGTCGATTTCCCCTCTTCGCCGCAGGCTTCGCGGACATACTGGGTCTGTTTGAGCGTGGCCATGCAGCAGATGCGCGAGCAGTGGCGCAGGTAGTTCTCATCGCGCGAACCGGCGCACTGGATGAAGGCGACGTTCTTCGCGGGCTGGCCGTCGGAGGGGCGCAGTAGCTTCCCGCCCGTGGGACCGTGCGGATCGGCCATGCGCTCGAACTCGACGCTGGTGACCACGTTGTCGAAGCGATCGTAACCGTAGGGCTGAATCTTGTTGGCGTCGAAGGGACGCCAGCCGGTCGCCCAGACCACGGCGCCGACGTTGAGATTCACCGTTTCCTCCTTCATGCCGAGATCGACGGCGCCGACCTTGCAGGCGGCCTTGGCGGCCTCGCCCTCGGCCGTGCCGGCGATGGACGGGGCGATCACGTAGCGCTGCGGATAGGCCATCGTGTGCGGCAGGTAGGCCGCCTTGACCTTGGCCAGGCCGTAGTTGAAGGCATCGGCGACCTCGGAGGTCACCGCCTTGCCGCAGTCGCCGCAGGCCGTGCAGTTTTCATTGACGTGGCGCGGCGAAACCTTGAGCGTGACGCTGTAGTTGCCGCGGGAGCCGGCCACCGCCGTCACCTCGGTCATCGTCATCACGCGCACGTTCGGGTTGCCCTTGATGCGCTTGAGATTGATCTCCAGCCCGCAGGTCGGGTGGCACATCTTCGGGAAATAGCGGTAGAGCTGGGCGGTGCGGCCGCCGAGCGCCGGGGTCTTTTCCACCAGGATGACCTGCTTGCCGCACTCGGCGGCTTCGATGGCGGCCGTCATGCCTGCAATGCCGCCGCCGACGACCAGGATCGTCTGGTTGGTTGAAATGGGAGCCGTCACATCAAGTCTCCGGTTGTAAAGAAACGGCCGCGATTCTACCTTGGGGAGACAAGGGGCAATCTTGTGAAAGGTCAAACCCGGGCAAAATTGTTTCTATCTGGCGATAGACCGCCAGAATGCCGTCAGACGGCCGGCGTCGGTTTCACCTCGAAAGTCAGCGCCGCCAGGTCGCCGAGGATCCAGGTCGCCGCCGGTGCGCCGAGTCCGGCCACCGTGCCGGGATTGACGAGCCAGGTCATGCCGCCCCTGACGTTGGCCTGCTGTCCGATGTCGGGTTTGTGGCTGTGGCCGCAGCAGACGAGGTCGTAGTCGCCGGTGCAGGCCATCGCGTGGCCGTAGTGCGGGTAATGGGTCACGAAGACGCGGCGGCCGGCGAGATCGAGGACCGCGTCGCGGCCATGGTAGTGGAGCAGGCCCTCGGAATGGCAGGCCATGCGCGCGAGCGCGACGAGGTCGCCGAGGTTGTTGCCGTGGATCACGTGAATTGGCAGGCCGAGCTTCATGGAAGCCTTGACGGTATTGACGCCGATCAGGTCGCCGCAGTGGATCACCGCTTCGGCGCCCTCGGCCCTCGCCGCCCCGACGGCGGCAGCCAGCGCCGGCCCACGGTCGTGGCTATCCGAAACGATGCAGATCTTCATTGGAATCAGATCACGAGGGGGCCGTCGTAGTCGTCCAGTTCCTTGAGGTCGCGGCCGGTCATGCCGGAGCGGACGCCCTGCATCTGGCGCTCGTGGTCGGACTGCACTTGCAGCAGCGTGATGACGCAGTCGCCCAGGTTGTCGAAGGAATCCTTCCCGGTGCCGAACTGCGTCGCCTCGTTATAGAAGAACTGGGCGCGGAATCGGTTGTCGGCGAGCTTGAAGACGACGAAGTGAGCGCCCCGCTCAGACCAGTAGAGTACGGCGCAATCGTCGACCTGGCCGCTGCCTGGGACAATCTCGATCTCGGCCTCGGCCGACTCGACGGTCACGGCGTGCCCGTAGCGTTCGAGGAGCGTCTGATTGACGAGTTTGATCTCGCTATCGGTGAATTCAGTGAGTTGCATGGTTGTTCGGTCATAGAATGCGACGACGACAATTTACCACGGTCGTCCGGCCATGCCCCCCGTCCAGGAAATCAAGAAGACCACCTGCTACATGTGCGCCTGCCGCTGCGGCATCCGCGTGCATTTGCGCGACGGCGAGGTGCGCTACATCGACGGCAACCCGGACCATCCCCTGAACAAGGGCGTCATCTGCGCCAAGGGCAGTTCGGGCATCATGAAGCAGTATTCGCCGGCGCGGCTGACGAAGCCGCTGCGGCGCAAGGCCGGAGCGGAACGCGGCGCCGGCGAGTTCGAGCCGATCTCCTGGGAAGAAGCGTTCTCGATGCTGTCCGAGCGGCTCGGCAAAATCCGCGCGACCGACCCGAAGAAGTTCGCCCTGTTCACCGGCCGCGACCAGATGCAGGCGCTCACGGGCCTCTTCGCCCGGCAGTTCGGCACGCCCAACTACGCGGCGCACGGCGGTTTCTGCTCGGTGAACATGGCCGCCGGCATGATCTACACCATCGGCGGCTCGTTCTGGGAGTTCGGCGGGCCGGACCTCGATCGCGCCAAGCTCTTCGTGATGATCGGCACCGCCGAGGACCATCACTCGAATCCGCTCAAGATGGCGCTGTCGAAGTTCAAGCGCGACGGCGGCCGCTTCGTTTCCATCAATCCCGTGCGCACCGGCTACTCGGCCATCGCCGACGAGTGGGTGCCCATCCGCCCCGGCACCGACGGCGCGCTGCTGCTGGCTTTCATCCACGAGATCGTCGCCAAGGGGCTGTACGACCGCGACTTCCTCGTCAGGTATTCCAACGCCGGACAGCTCGTCAACGTCGATGAGGCGAGCGACGAGTTCGGCATGTTCCTTCGCACCGAAGTGCCGGAGGAAGAGGCCTGCTACGATCCGCAGGACAAGCTCTGGTGGGACCGCAACACGAACCGCCCCGTGGTGACGCATACGCCGGGCGCCGATCCCTACCTGCGCGGCGAATTCGGGATGCGCGACGGAACAAAGGTCAAGCCCGCGTTCCAGCTTCTGCAGGAGCGCGTCGAGGACTACACGCCGGAATGGGCGGAAGGGGTGACGGGCATCCCGGCCGAAACCATCCGGCGCCTGGCCTACGAAATGGGTGTCACGGCGCGCGACCAGAAGATCGAGCTGCCCATCGCCTGGACCGATTCCTGGGGCGTCGATCACGACACCGTCACCGGCAACCCCGTCGCCTTCCACGCCATGCGCGGCCTGGCGGCGCACTCGAACGGCTTCCAGTCCATCCGCGCCCTGGGCATCCTCATGTCGCTCCTGGGCACCATCGACCGGCCGGGCGGCTTCCGCCACAAGGTGCCCTTCCCGCGGCCGATCCCGCCCTGCGCCCGCCCGCCCAACCACCCGAAGGCGGTGCAGCCGAACCGCCCGCTCGACGGCATGGCGCTGGGCTGGCCGTCCGATCCCGACGACCTGTTCGTCGACGAGAACGGCGGCCCGGTGCGGCTCGACAAGGGCTTTTCCTGGGAATACCCGTTGTCCGTGCATGGCCTGATGCACAACGCCATCACCAACGCCTGGCGCGGCGACCCGTACCGCATCGACACGCTGATGATCTTCATGGCCAACATGGCCTGGAACTCGACCATGAACACCGTCGAGGTCCGGAAAATGCTCAACGACAAGGATGAACAAGGCGAGCACAAGATTCCGTTCATCGTCGTCGCCGACGCCTTCCAGTCCGAGATGACGGCCTTCGCCGACCTGGTCCTGCCGGACACGACGTACCTGGAACGCCACGACGTCATGTCCATCCTCGACCGTCCGATCTCGGAATTCGACGGTCCGGTGGATTCCGTGCGCATCCCCGTGCTGCCGCCGACGGGCGAATGCAAGCCCTTCCAGGACGTGCTGATCGAACTCGGCTCGCGCCTCGCGCTGCCGGCCTTCGTGACGAAGGAGGGCGTCCGGAAATACCGCGACTACCCGGATTTCATCGTCAATTACGAGACCGAGCCCGGTTCCGGCATCGGCTTCCTCGCCGGCTGGCGGGGCAGGGGGGGCGAGAAGCACCTGCGCGGGGAGCCCAACCCCAACCAGTGGGAGATGTACGCGAAAAACAACTGCGTCTTCCACCACGAGCTGCCCAGGAGCTACCAGTACATGCGCAACTGGAACAAGGGCTACCTCGAATGGAGCCAGCGCAACCGCATCACCCGCTACGCCGAGCCGATCCTGATCCACATCTACTCCGAGGTTCTGCAAAAATTCCGCGCCGCCGCCCAGGGCAAGGGGGTTACCCGCAAGCCGCCGGAGCACCTGAGGAAGCGCGTCGAGACCTATTTCGACCCGCTGCCCTTCTACTACGACACCCTCGAAGGCCAGACGACCGACAAGCAAAAATATCCGCTCGCCGCGATCACCCAGCGGCCGATGGCGATGTACCACTCATGGGATTCGCAGAACGCCTGGCTGCGGCAGATCCACGCCCATAATCTCCTCTACGTGAATTCGAAGACGGCGCGCATCGCCGGCATCGCGGACGGCGACTGGATCTGGGTTGAATCCCGGTGGGGCAGGGTCAAGTGTCAGGCCCGCCATTCCGAGGCGGTCGAACCGGGCACGGTGTGGACCTGGAACGCCATCGGCAAGGCCGCGGGGGCCTGGAACCTGACGCCCGACGCCAACGAATCGCAGCGCGGCTTCCTGCTCAACCACCTGATCTCCGAGGAGCTGCCGGGGCCGGGTTTGGCAAATGAGGGCACCGTTTCAAACTCCGATCCCATCACCGGCCAGGCGGCGTGGTACGACGTTCGGGTGCGCATCACCAAGGCAGACGCCGTCGAGCCGGCACTGACTTTCCCCCAGTTCGAACCGTTGAAACCCTATCCGGGCCAGCCGGAACGCAGGTCGGTGTGGAACTACTTCGCGGGGGGCAAGAAATAATGCAACTCGCTCTCGTCATCGACCTCAACGTATGCGTCGGTTGCCACGCATGCGTCACCAACTGCAAGGAGTGGAACACCTCCGGACCGGCCGGGCCGATGGTGGACCAGAACCCCTACGGCAAAGACCCGACCGGCACCTTCTTCAACCGCGTGCAGACCTTCGAGGTCGGACAGTATCCCGACACCGAGACGGTGCACTTCCCCAAGTCCTGCCTGCACTGCGAGGAGCCGCCCTGTGTGCCGGTCTGTCCGACGGGCGCCTCCTACAAGCGCGCGGAGGACGGCATCGTCCTCGTCGATTACGACAAATGCATCGGCTGCAAGTATTGTTCGTGGGCCTGCCCCTACGGCGCCCGCGAGTTCGACGAGGCGCAGAAGGTCATGAAGAAATGCACCCTTTGCGTCGACCGCATTTACGACGCGGCACTGACGGAAGAGGAGCGCCGCCCCGCCTGTGTGCGCGCCTGTCCGACGAGTGCGCGCCTGTTCGGCGACATCCACGATCCGGCCTCGGAAGTGTCCATCGCGATCCGCGAGGCCGGCGGCTACCCGCTGATGCCCGAATGGGGCACGCAGCCCGCCAACCACTACCTGCCGCGCCGCAAGACCCGGCTGCGCATCCGCCACGACGAGATCGAGCGCGCCGACAACCCCCTCAAGATCGACAGTCAGCTGCCCAGGCCCGACCGGGCCGAGCCGGCGCTGGACGACGTCACCAGTTGGTAATCAATCCAGATGCATCCCGCCTTTTCCGTCATCTTCCTCACCACCCTCATCGGCACCGGCCAGGGGTTGTTCCTCGCCCTGTTCACCGTCGAGTCCTATGCGGCCTTCGGCCTGCTGCCGGCCCAGGCGGACGGTTTCTACGCCCTCGGCACCGCGCTGGCCCTGGCCTTCCTGGCGGCGGGACTGGTGGCTTCATTCTTCCATCTCGGCCGGCCGGAGCGGGCCTGGCGCTCGGCGGCCCAATGGCGCACCTCCTGGCTCTCGCGGGAGGTGCTCGCCCTGCCTGCCTTCATGGGCACGGTATCGCTCTACGGCATCGCCCACTTCGCCGGCTTCAATCCCGTGCTGGCCACCCTGCCCAGCGCCGTTCCCGTCAGCCTGACTTTCGTCCTGGGCACGGCCGGCACGGCGCTGGCCTTCGTCCTCTTCCTGTGCACCGGCATGATCTATGCCTGCCTGCGCTTCCTGCGCGAATGGCACACGCCGCTGACGGTGATCAACTACGTGTTGCTCGGCGGTGCATCGGGCTTCACGCTGGCGGCCGCCTTCTCGGCGGCGGTTGCGCCGGAACTCGTGGCCTTTCTGGCCGGATGGGCGCTGGCCATCACCCTGCTGGGACTGGCCGGGCGCGCCGCCTCGCTGGTCCGCAACGCGCGCCTCAAGCCGAAATCGACGCTGCAGACGGCCATCGGCATCAAGCACCCGATGATTGCGCAAAAGTCCCAGGGGTTCATGGGCGGATCGTTCAACACCCGCGAGTTTTTCCACGCCCGGCCGCCGGAGGCGTTTCGCCTGATGTCGTGGCTGTTCCTGCCGAGCGCCTTCGCCATACCGGCGCTGCTGCTCATGGCCGGCATGTCGGCCGCCTCGGCGGCGTTGCTGCTCGCGGCCTTTATCGTCCAGATCTTCGGGTTGATCGCCGAAAGGTGGTATTTCTTCGCCCAGGCCAGCCATCCCCAGAACCTCTACTACCAGTCGGCAGGGTAAGTTATGCGGCACTGCAACAATCAAGACTATTGCAGAAGTACCATTCACCAGCATATTATTTTCCACTTATAAGAGTCTGGCTTTACCACCAACCATCACCTACGAGGAAACAACATGAACTTCGACAAGGAACTGGACGCCCGCGGCCTCAACTGCCCGTTGCCCATCCTGCGCGCCAAGAAGGCCCTGACCGAAATGCAATCGGGCCATGTGCTGCGCATCTTCGCCACCGACCCGGGTTCCGTGAAGGACTTCCAAGCCTTCGCCAAACAGACTGGCAACGAACTCCTGTCCTCCGCCGAGAACAACAAGGAATTCGAGTTCTACATCAAGCGCAAGTAAACGAACCTACAGAAGGGCGCCGTCAAGGGCGCCTTTTTCGGTTCTGGAATATTAGTTTCTTAGCTTGTTAGACTTTTCTAAGACAATGTTTCAGCGTTCGGGAGAACAACATATGACCGCGCCCCCTGACATGGCCGCCATCGACGAGCTGATCAGCAAGCGCCTCGACGAGTTGCTGCCGAAAAAACTCCAGGAACTCCAGGAATCGAAGACGCCCTCGATGTCCATCATCGCCACCAAGGGCACGCTGGACTGGGCCTACCCGCCCTTTATCCTGGCTTCGACCGCGGCGGCGCTCGGGTGGGACGTGACCATTTTCTTCACCTTCTACGGACTCAACCTCGTCAAGAAGGACGTTTCCGACCTCAAGGTGAGCCCGCTGGGCAATCCCGGCATGCCGATGAAAATGCCTTTTGGCCCGGACTGGTTCAAGGGCATCAACTGGAACATCCCGAACATCATCCAGGCTGGCGTTCCCGGCTTCGAGAACGTGGCCACGACGCTGATGCAGCAGACGATCAAGAACAACGGCGTCGCCAGCATCCAGGAACTGCGCGAGCTGTCGCAGGAGGCGGGCGTCAAGTTCGTAGTCTGCCAGATGACCGTCGAGCTCTTCGGCTTCAGCCAGGACGACTTCATCGACGGCATGGACTACGTCGGCGCCGCGTCCTTCCTGCCGATCGCCCAGCATTCGGACGTTTGCCTCTTTATCTAAGACCAAGACGGGGAATAAATCCTCGCGCCTGCACGTCAATACGCCACGGTCGGCGTTTTTCGCTTGAACCAACAAGGAGGAAGGACCCAATGAAGCTGAAAAAAATCGCAGTACTGCTTGTCCTTGCCGGAGCCGCCGCGCCGGTTTTCGCCACCAACGGCTATTTCGCGCACGGCTACGGCATGAAGGCCAAGGGCATGGGCGGCGCCGCGACCGCAGTGACCGGCGATACCTTCGGCGGCGCCAACAACCCCGCTACGATGGTATGGGCAGGCAACCGGATGGACGTCGGCGTTGATCTATTCATGCCGAAGCGGTCGGCATCACGGCAGGGGAATCCGGGAGCGGCGGGAGATGGAAGTGTCGAAAGCGATAGCAACGAATTTCTCGTGCCTGAGTTTGGTTACAACAAGATGCTGAATTCAAATATGTCGGCCGGCGTGACCGTATATGGAAATGGCGGCATGAATACAGACTTCCCAGCTACAGGGAGTGCAGGGCCAAATAATTTGCTGCTGGGGAGCGGCAGGCTGGGTGTGGATCTGATGCAGCTCATCATCGCGCCGACACTTTCCTACAAGCTCAACGCTAATCATTCGGTTGGCATTTCGCCCTTGTTCGGTTTCCAGCGTTTCAAGGTTGATGGCCTGTCGGCGTTCACTCCACTTTCCAGCAGCTCCGGTGATGTTACGAACAAGGGCGACGACGATTCGACCGGGTGGGGCGTACGTATCGGCTGGTTCGGGAAACTTTCGGATACTGTGAGTCTAGGGGCCGCCTATTCCAGCAGGATGCGCATGAGTGCCTTTGATCAGTACAAAGGTCTGTTTGCCGAGGGGGGCGACTTCGATATTCCGGAGAACTACAACTTCGGCATTGCGGTGAAGGCGACACCGAGTACCACCGTGGCGTTCGACATCCAGCAGATCAATTATGCGGACGTTAAATCCATTGCCAACCCTGTGGCGAATTCTCTGCGTGGCCTTGGAGCAACTTATGCGCTGGGTACTGCCAACGGCTCCGGTTTTGCCTGGCGCGACATGACGGTGTTCAAACTCGGCGTCGAGCATGAGTACAGCAAGAATCTAGTAGTGCGCGCTGGCTATAATTATGGAAAGTCGCCGGTGCGGGGCGGCACCATAGATGATGTAACTTTTAATATCATCGCGCCGGCCGTTGTGGAGCACCATCTCACGCTAGGCGCCACTTTGACTCTTGCCGACAAGTCCGAATTAACAGTGTCCTACATGCATGCTTTCAGCAACTCGGTGACCGGCCCATCGGCAACATCATTGCTGGGGCAGGGCGGCAACGAGACACTGAAGATGAAACAGGACTCCATCGGTATCGCCTACGGGATAAAGTACTAATAGACGATCGCTGCTGCAATGCGGTGGTTCCGGGCTGGAAGCGGTAACGCTTTCAGCCCTTTTTCTTTTTCGCGGAGGAATTCCCATGAAAAAACTTATCGTTGGCACGGCGCTCGCCGCCCTCTCCCTGCTTTCCCATGCATTGCAACCCTATGTCAGCGCCGACAAGGTGGCCGGGGGCGATCTCAAGGCTGCGATGGCGGCGGCCGAGCAGAAGCTGGCCGCCGCGGGCTTCACGGTGGTCGGCCGGCATGCGCCTGCCGGCATTGCGGGGCATGGCTCGATCGTCGTCACCGAACCGGGCCTGACCGCCGCGCTGGCGCAGGTCGGCGGCGCATCCGTGGTCGGCGTGCCGATCCGCGTGGGCGTGAAGGCGGACGGCGCCGTGTCCGCCGTCAACCTCGAATACTGGCAGCGCGCATTCCTGCGAAAGGATTACGCCAGGGTGGAAGCCGCCGTGAAAGCCGCCGCCGGCAAACTGAAACAGGCGCTCGGCGCGGGCAAGCCGTTCGGCGGCGACGTGAAGGCGGAGGAGCTCGCCGAGTACCGCTACATGATCGGCATGGAAAAGTTCGAGGACAAAAGCGAACTCAAGGCGCACGCGGACTTCGATGCGGCGGTGAAGACCATCCGCGACAACCTCGCGAAGGGCGTGGCGAAGACCGCGAAGGTCTATGAAGTCGTGATGCCGGAGAAGAAACTGGCCGTGTTCGGCATCGCCACGAACGATCCGGAGGACGGGGAGGGCTGGTGGGCGAAGAAGATCGGCCCCGACCATGTCGCCGCCCTGCCGTGGGAGATCTTCGTCGTCGGCAACAAGGCCTACGCGCTCTTTGCGCGCTACCGCACTGCGCTGGCCTGGCCGGAGCTGGGCATGTTCCAGTTCATGGGCATCTCCAGCCACCCGGACAGCAATGCGGCGATGATGGCCAAGGTGGCCGGCGGCGAATATCATGCGCAGGGTGGCAACTGATAAACCTTCAATCCTCCCATCCTGCGGGCTGATGCCGCTCCTCTTCGGGGGGGCGGCCTTTCTTTTCCTGATTGCGCCGGGCATCGACCTGGCGGCGAGTTCGCTGTTCTACGAGCCCATCGATGGCTTCACGCTCGGGAACACGGTCTGGGCGCAGTTCTTCTACAAGTGGTCGCCGCGGCTGGTGTACCTGTGGGAGATACTGCTGATCGTCGCCGTGCTGGCCAGCCTGTGGCAACGCTTCCGGGGCCTGCGGCGGCATGCGCTCTTCCTGCTGGCGGTGCTGGCCGTCGGCCCCGGCCTTTCGCTCACCGTGCTGAAGGACCACTGGGGGCGGGCGCGGCCCCACCAGATCGTCGAGTTCGGCGGCGACAGGCAGTTCACGCCGGCCTGGGTGATCGCCGGCCAGTGCGAGAAAAACTGTTCCTTCGCCAGCGGCCACGCCGCCGGGGCATTCTCCCTGATGGCGCTGGCCTGGGTGTTCCCGAAGCGGCGCCGGTTCTGGCTCGTCGCGGGCGCGCTCTGGGGCGCCCACATGGGGCTGGTGCGCATGGCCCAGGGCGGACACTTCCTGTCGGATGTCGTGTTCTCGGGGTTCATCGTGTATTTCACCGCGGCGCTGCTCGCGCGGTGGGTGTTCTACCGGCCCGCGCCCTCGTAGCTCCGGAAGCCGGCCACCCGCCAGGCGGGCATCGGCTGCGGCCTGCCCTCGAACGGCACGGTCAGCGGCGGCAGCGGCTCGACCTGCGCGAACCCCCGTCTCAGATTTTCCCCGTCGAAGCCGCCGACGAGGATCGCGCAGCCGGACTTCAATCGCGAGACGTCGGCCGTCAATTCGAAATGGTTCCGGACGATGCCCGACGGGTTCCAGGCCAGCGGCGCGACCGGCTCGCCGAGCGCGCGGCGTCCATAATAGGCGAGTTCGACGATCGCGGTGCGGTCGCCGGCGGCCACCGCCCGGCAGCCCGTCTCCCTCAACGGTCCGGCAAGCTGCCGGCCCGCCGCATCCCAGCCGCGCAGCCTGTCGAACGGGTCGGTGCGGCGCCCAAGCTCGATGCCGATGGCGGGCGCGATCCGGTGCCAGTGGTAGAGCGTGGCGGCCATCAGCAGGTTGATGGCCACGGCCGCGGCGAACCAGCGCCGGCGGCCTTCCCTCGCCAGCCATGCGGCGGCCAGCACGGTGGCGGCGACGTAGGCCGGCGCCGCCCAGTTCGCGTTGGCGCGCGAGAGCAGCGAGAGCATCAGGAACAGGCCCAGCACCGGCACGGAGAAGAGCACGAGCAGCCGCTGGCGGGGGTCGCTCCGCCAGGTCCGGCGGTCAGCCGCGGCCCGGATCAGCGCGGGCAGCAGCAGCGGCCCCATGACCGCGAACTGGGCAGCCGCGAAATACAAAAATGAATCGGGATGGAACAGCTTGCGGTCGAGCTGGGATATCTCGGCCGTGTGGCGCAGCGTGGCGAACTGGTGATCCAGGTTCCAGGCGAGGTTGGGCACGAGGAAAGTCAGCGCCAGCAGGACGGCGATCCACGGCTTCGGGCCGGCGAGCCGCGGCCGGTGGTCGATCCAGAGCACGGCCAGCGCGCACATCATGAACAGCCCCATGCTGTACTTGGCGAGCAGGCCGAGGCCGACGGCGGCGGAGAGCATGAGCCAGTCGCGCCAGCGGTCCGTCTCAAGCGCGCGCAGGAAGAGCAGCAGGGAGGACGCCCACAGGAAGAGCAGCAGGCTGTCGGTCGTCATGAACCACGAGTAGAAGCTCGTCAGGAACAGCGTGGCGAAGGCGATGCCCGCCCAGAGGCCCGTCTTTTCGTCGAACAGCCGGTGCGCGATCAGGGCGATGATCCAGGCCGTTGCGGCGAACAGTATCAATGCGGGCAGCCGGATGCAGGTTTCGGAATCGCCGCAGACCTTCGTGGCGAGCGCGATGGTCCAGGCGATCAGCGGCGGTTTTGAGAAGTAGCCCCAGGCCGGTTCCAGCGACCACAGGAAGTACTGGGCCTCGTCCACCGAGAGGCCGAGGCCGGCGTCCTGCGCGGCGAAAAAGCGCCAGGCCAGCAGCGCGACGAGGATGGCGGCGAGCTTATTTCCCATGCCTGAGCAGGAAGAGCGGCGCCCACAGCGCGCCCTGGAGCGTGGTCGCCAGCCCATGGAGCAGCGCGCCGGCCACGGCGGCGTCGGCCGGCAGCCCGGCCAGCGCCCAGTATGCGGCCAGCGCCGCCTCGCGCGTGCCGAAGCCGCCCACCGAGACCGGCAGCGCAGCCGCCAGGAATACGGGGGCTGAGGCCGCGACGAGGGTGAGCATTGGCACCTCCGGCGTTACGGCATGCATCGCCGCCCACAGCGCGGCGATGGTCGCGGCCTGCACGACGACCGAGGGGGCGAAGGTGAGGCGCGTGAGCCGTGCGGTCTCGGAGAGCAGGCGCAGGAATCGCGCGGGTAGGCTGTCCGGAGCGAGATTCAGGCGGCCGGCCAGCGCGCCCGCGGCGAAGGGCGCGAAGACGGCCAGTCCGATCGCGATGAGATGGAGGTTTAGGGCCGCGCGCGGGACGGCCGTTCCGGATGCGGCCATCGCGATCCATGCGAGCCATGAGATCACGAACAGCGCCCACAGGCCGGAGAGCCGGTCGACCGCGACCGAGGCCGCCGATTTGAGCATGGGATTGCCGAGCTTCTGGAGGACGAGCGCGCGGTATGCGTCGCCGGAGAGCGTGGCGCCGGGCAGGACGGTGTTGAGCGTGACGTTCCGGCCGTAGGCGGGCAGCAGCGCGGCGGCGGACGCATTGAGGCCCATGTGCCGCGCGATGGCGAGCCAGCGCCAGGCGGAGACGACGTTGGCAAGTATGCCCATCGCGAAGGCCAGAGCAAACCAGCGCGGATCGGCGTCCGCGAGGCGCCGCCAGAGGCCGGCGCCGTCGACCGCCCAGGCGATGAGGCCGAGCAGCGCGGCCGAGACGGCAATCCTGGCCGCGGGACTGGTCTTCACTTGGCGGGCGGTCGAGGGGTGTCGCGGGTGAGGTACTGGGACCGGCCGTGTGGCTCGTGATAGATGCGCACGAGAATCTCGCCGAGCAGGCCCATGCCCACGAGCTGGACGCCCATCAGCGCGAGCATGGCGCCGCCGAGCAGCAGGGGCCGGCCGCCGATATCGGCGCCGCCCAGCTTGACCGCCAGCAGATACGCCAGGATGCCGCCGCCGCCGGCGAGCAGAACGGCGCCGGCGCCGCCGAAGAACTGGATCGGGCGCTGGACGTAGCGCAGCATGAACTGGACGAGCAGCAGGTCGAGGATCACGCGCAGCGTGCGGTCGATGCCGTACTTGGAGGTGCCGCGCCGGCGCGCATGGTGGCTGACCACGACTTCCTTCACGCGCGCGCCGAACTGGTGGGCGAGCGCCGGCACGAATCGGTGCAGTTCGCCGTAGAGGCGGACATTGGCCAGGGCTTCCCGGCGATAGACCTTGAGCGAGCATCCGTAGTCGTGCAGTTCGACGCCCGTGACCTTCGAGATCAGTCCGTTGGCGATCCGGGAAGGCAGCTTGCGCTTGAGCGTCGCGTCCTGCCGGTTCTTGCGCCAGCCGGAAAGGATGTCGACGCCGGGGTCGTTCTCCAGCATCTCCAGCAGGCGCGGAATGTCGGCGGGATCGTTCTGGAGGTCGCCGTCGAGGGTGACGATCACTTCGCCTTGCGCGGCGTCGAAGCCGGCCTGCATCGCGGTGGATTGACCGTAGTTGCGCGCAAGGTAGATGGGCTTGAGCCATTCCCGCGTCGTAGCGAGTTCGGCAAGCCGCACGCCGGTGCCGTCGGAGGAGCCGTCGTCGACCAGGATGGCCTCGAAATCGAGGCTGGACAGGGCTTCGCCGAGGCGCGACACGAGGTCGTCGACGTTGTCGATCTCGTTGAAGACGGGGATGACGACGGAAATTTTCGTCATGGCGCGAGCCGCGCCTGCTGCGCGACGAGCTTCTCGAGCGTGCTGCGGAAGCCCGCCAGCCGCTCGCGCTCCTGCGCGACCACGGCCGCCGGCGCGCGCTCGACGAAGCTTGGCGTGTCGAGCTTCTTTTCGGCGCGGCCGATCTCGCCTTCGATGCGGGCGATCTCCTTCGCGATGCGCTCCTTCTCGGCTTTGAGGTCGATCTCGATCTTCAGCATCAGCCGGAAATCGCCGACGATCTGCACGGGCGCATCGGAGTCGGGCAGCTCATCGGCCACCGTCACTTCGGAGAGCTTCGCCAGCGCGGCGAGGTAGGGCGCGTAGGCAGTCAGGGCCGCCGTGTCGCCGGCGCTGACTATGGGCACCCGCTGTGCGGGCGAGAGGTTCATCTCGCCGCGCAGGCTGCGGCAGGCGCTCACCATCTGCTTCAGCGTCGCAACCCAGGCCTCGGCCGCGGGATCGATGCGCGACGGATCGGCCTTCGGATAGGGCTGGAGCATGATGCTTTCGCCGGTCTTCCCCGCGACGGGCGCAACCTTCTGCCATAGCTCCTCGGTGATGAACGGGATCAACGGATGCGCGAGCCGCAGAACGGTTTCGAGCACGCGCACCAGCGTGCTCCGCGAGGGCGCGACCTTGGACAGTTCCAGGTACCAGTCGCAATACTCGTCCCAGACAAACGCGTAGATCGCGCGCGCCACCAGATCGAACCGGTAATCCGCGAAATGTTTCTCGACCTCGCCCTCGGTACGCTGCAACGCGCTAATGATCCAGCGGTCGGCCATCGTTGGCGGCGCATCTTCCTTCGCGCCCTGCATCAGCACGAAACGCGAGGCGTTCCATAGCTTGTTGCAGAAGTTGCGGTAGCCCTCGCAGCGCTGCATGTCGAACTTGATGTCGCGGCCCGGCGAGGCCAGCGAGGCGAAGGTGAATCGCAGCGCGTCGGTGCCGAAGCCTGGGATGCCGTTCGGGTACTCCTTCCGGGTGCGCTTCTCGATCTTGGGCGCGTCCTTCGGGTTCATCAGGCCGGTGGTGCGCTTCTTCACCAGGTCGTCCAGCGCGATGCCGTCGATGAGGTCGATGGGGTCGAGCACGTTGCCCTTGGATTTCGACATCTTCTGGCCCTCGGCGTCGCGGATCAGGCCGTGCACATAGACGTCGCGGAACGGGATCTTTCCGGTGATGTGCTTGGTCATCATCACCATGCGCGCCACCCAGAAGAAGATGATGTCGAAGCCGGTGACGAGCACCGTCGAGGGGAGGTAAAGGTCGAGCGCGGGATTCGACTTGGCAGGCCACTCGGGCGTCCAGTCGAGCGTCGAGAACGGCCACAGGGCGGACGAATACCAGGTGTCGAGCACGTCGGGATCGCGTTCCAGCCCGCCGGTGTAGCCGTCGTTCCTGGCCAGCGCCTCGGCCTCGCTTTCGTCATGTGCGACCCAGACGCGTCCGTCGTCCGAGTACCAGGCGGGAATCTGGTGGCCCCACCAGAGCTGGCGCGAGATGCACCAGTCCTGGATGTTATTGAGCCACTGGTTGTAGGTGTTGACCCAGTTCTCGGGCACGAATTTGATCTCGCCGGATGCCACGCATTCCAGCGCCTTCTGCGCGATGGAGGCGCCGTTCTCGCCGGCCTTGCTCATGGCGACGAACCACTGGTCGGTCAGCATGGGCTCGATGACGACGCCAGTGCGGTCGCCGCGTGGCACCATCAGCTTGTGAGGCTTGACGCCAACGAGCAGGTCGTCGATCTCGAGGTCGGCGACGACGGCCTTGCGCGCCTCGTAGCGGTCCATGCCGCGATAGCGCTCCGGGCCGTGCTCGTTGATGCGGGCGTCGAGCGTGAAAATTGAAATGGGCGTCAACTGGTGGCGATGGCCGACCTGCCAGTCGTTGAAGTCGTGGGCCGGCGTGATCTTGACGCAGCCGGTGCCGAATTCCTTGTCCACATAGGTGTCGGCGATGATCGGAATGGTGCGGCCGGTGAGCGGTAGATGGACATGCCTGCCGACCAGATGCGCGTAGCGCTCGTCCTCGGGGTTCACCGCGACGGCGACGTCGCCCAGCATTGTCTCCGGCCGCGTCGTGGCGACGACGAGCGCGCCCTTGCCCTCGGCGAACGGGTACTTGATCTCCCACATGAAGCCGTCTTCCTCCTCGCTGACGACCTCGAGGTCGGAGACGGCGGTGAGCAGCTTCGGGTCCCAGTTGACCAGGCGCTTGCCACGGTAGATCAGGCCCTCGCGGTACAGGCGCACGAATGTCTCGGTGACGATCTTCGAGAGCCCCGCGTCCATGGTGAAGCGCTCGCGGCTCCAGTCGGGCGATGCGCCCAGGCGCCGCATCTGGCGCGTGATCGTGCCGCCCGAGTATTCCTTCCACTCCCATACCTTCTCGAGGAACTTCTCGCGGCCGAGGTCGTGGCGCGAGACACCCTGCGCGTCGATCTGGCGCTCCACGACGATCTGCGTGGCGATGCCGGCGTGGTCGGTGCCCGGCTGCCACAGCGTGTTGTCGCCGCGCATGCGGTGGTAGCGCGTCAGCGCGTCCATCAGCGTCTGGTTGAAGCCGTGGCCCATGTGCAGCGTGCCGGTGACGTTGGGCGGCGGCAGCAGGATGCAGAAGTTGTCTGTCTTGCCGGTGTCGAGGCCGGCGGCGAAGTAGCCGCGCGATTCCCACAGGGGATACCAGCGCCGCTCGATTTGTGCGGGTTCAAAGCTCTTGTCGAGTTCCATGATGTTCTTCCGCCTCCAGGGCGGCTTGCAGGCGGGGTAGAAGGGCTGAGCGCGCCTCGGCGGTCACCTGGGCGACCATGTGGTCGGTGACGCCGTCCATCACGCGCATGACGACCTGCGGCAGCTCGGTGTCGAGCCAGGCGACCAACTCGTCGGCCAGCGACTGGCGTTGGGCGGGCAGGCGATCGAAGAGCGGTTCGCGCGCCAGGGATTCGATGCGGTCAGACAGAAGTTCTCGTGCCGCGCCGAGAGCAGGCGGATCCGCGACGACATGGGTCAGCAGTGGTATGTCGTCGCCATCGCCGCCGCCGGCGCCGGCGATGGAGGTGCGATGCCGGCGGATCAGGGCATCGGCCTTGTCCAGCAGATCATCGCCGTCACTCATCTTGAAGGCCTCCGGAAACATCGCGATTTTCAGGCGCGTGGCCGTGCTCGCGGTAGAACCTGAAGCGATCCCGCGCCGGCAGCCGGTCGGCGTCCTGCGTGCTGACGATTTCCACCACTTCCCCGAAACGGGAGAAGCCGGGCGGCACCTCGTCGGACAGGTTCAGCAGGCAGCGATCCCGGGATATTTTGTCGAGGCTGTCGATGCGATCCGCGATCAGGATCGGCGTCTCGCCGGCCAGAGAGGCGGCGGCGCGGCAGTGGGGCAGGAAGTCCGTTGCCGGCTGGGTCCACAGCAGGCGGTCGATCCGGCCGGCCACTTCGGGATGAGGCGCATAGATCGTCACTTCCTGCCGCCGTCCCCAGGCCCGGCGCAGCCATTCCGCCGCGATGGACAGGCGGTCGGGGGCGCTGTGGAAGAAGAGAATTCGGGTCACCGCTCAGGCTACCGCTCTGCTCGCCCGCCTGCCCGCGCCATCAGGAAATGGGCCAGCAGCGGTACGGGCCGGCCGGTCGAGCCTTTTTCCTTGCCCGATTGGTAGGCGGTGCCGGCGATGTCCAGGTGCGCCCAGTCGTATTTCTTGGTGAAGCGCGACAGGAAGCAAGCGGCGGTGATCGTGCCGGCGGGCCGGCCGCCGATGTTGGCCATGTCGGCGAAGTTGCTCTTGAGCTGCTCCTGGTAGTCTTCCCACAGGGGCATCTGCCATGCGCGGTCGTGGGCCTCCTGACCGGCGTCGAGCAGTTCCCGCGCGAGGCCGTCGTCGTTGGCGAGCAGTCCGGTCGCCACATGGCCCAGCGCGATGACGCAGGCGCCGGTCAGGGTCGCCACATCGACCACGCATTCGGGATCGAGTCGCTCGACGTAGGTCAGCGCATCGCAGAGGATCAGGCGGCCCTCGGCGTCGGTGTTGAGGATTTCGATGGTCTGGCCGGACATCGAGGTGACCACGTCGCCGGGTTTGCTGGCGCCGCCGCCGGGCATGTTCTCGGCGGCGGGGATGACGGCGATGACGTTGAGCGGCAGATTCATCTGTGCCGCCGCCTTCATCGCGCCGAGCACGGCCGCGGCGCCCGACATGTCGAATTTCATCTCGTCCATTTCCGGCGCCGGCTTCAGGGAAATGCCGCCGGTGTCGAACGTGATGCCCTTGCCGACCAGGACCACGGGTTTTTCGTCCTTTCTGCCGCCGTCATGCCGCAGGACGATGAATTTTGGAGGCAGATGGGAACCCTTGCTCACGGAAAGCAGGGAATTCATACCGAGCTTCTCCATGTCGGCCCGTTCCAGCACTTCCGCCTTCAGGCCATGCTCTGCCGCCAGCGCCAGCGCCTGTTCGGCGAGATGGGCGGGGGTGCAGATGTTGCCCGGCAGGTTGGCGAGATCCCGCATCAGCGTGCCGCCGGCGGCGATGGCATGGCCTTGGGCGAGCGCCTCTTCGGCGGCGGCAAGCTCGTTGCGGCGCTCGACGCAGAAGGTCAGCTTGCGCAGGGGACGGCGGACGTCGTCTTTCTTCGACTTCAACTGGTCGAAGCGGTAAAGCGCGTCCAGGGACACCATGGCCGCCTGGCGGATGCGCCAGGCCACGCTGCGCTTCCTGACGGGAAGCTCCGTCAGGTAGAGGGTGCCGTCGAAGCCGCCCGTTTCATTGAGGGTCTTCACCGCCGTGGCGATGACGGAACGGTATTCCTTTTCGCGGAACTCCCTTTCCTTGCCGAGCCCCACCAGCAGCACGCGGTCGGCCAGGGTGCCGGGGACGTTATGAAGCAGCAGGGTCGAGCCGGCCTTGCCTTCCATGTCCCCGCGCCGCAAAAGATCGGAAAGGTGGCCGTGGGCCATGTTGTCGATGATTTCCGCCGGCAGGGAGAGTTTGCGCGGCTCGAACACGCCGACGACGACGCAGGCGCTGCGCTGTTTTTCGGGACTGCCGCTTCTTATGCTAAATTCCACATGCCGCTCCTGTAGATGGGTGATCCGACGATTTTGCGGAAATCATGTTCTTTTTCGATTATCCACAATCCATTCCGTAAAAGTCAAAGTCTCGATGATTTTTCAACGCGCCGCCCTGCGTGAGTTCGCCCAGAACTTTGCCACTGTTTTCGTGGCGCTGTTCGCGATCATGATGACGAGCCAGCTGATCCGCCTGCTCGGCCAGGCGGCCGGGGGCCGGATCGTCCCCGAGTCGGTGGTCGCCCTGCTGGGGTTCGGCGCGCTCAATTACCTGCCCACCCTGTTGTCGTTGACCCTGTTCGTCGCGGTGCTGCTGTCGCTTTCCCGCTCCTACCGGGATTCCGAGATGGCCATCTGGTTTTCCTCGGGGCTGCCCCTGACGGCATGGATCCGGCCGGTGATGAAGTTCGCCCTGCCGCTGGTGGCCGCCATCGCGGTGCTTTCCCTGTTCCTTTCGCCATGGGCGCAGAACAAGAGTACCGAGTACCGGAACCGCATGGATCAGCGCGACGACGTTTCCCGCGTTTCCCCCGGCGCCTTCAAGGAATCGTCCCAGGCGGACCGGGTCTTCTTCGTCGAGGCCGTCGCCGACAATGAGGGCCGCGATACGGGCCGCGTCAGGAATGTCTTCATCAGCTCGATGCAGCATGGTCGCCTGGGTGTGATGGCGGCATCGGAGGGGCATACCGAGGTCAGCGCCAACGGCGACCGCTTCCTGGTGCTGGAGCGCGGCCGCCGCTATGAAAGCACGCCGGGCATGGCCGATTACCGGGTCATGGAATTCGACCGCTATGCCGTGCGTACCGAAACCAGGGAGACCCGCGGCGTCGAGCAGTCGCCCAGGCATCTGCCGGTCTGGGAACTGGTCAGGCAGCCGAGCCCGGCGAACCTGGGAGAACTGCTCTGGCGGCTGGGCGTTCCGCTCGCGGCGCTCAACCTGGCGCTGCTGGCGATTCCGCTGTCGTTCGTCAATCCGCGCGCCGGCCGTACCAACAACCTGATTTTCGCCCTGCTGACGTTCATGGCGTACAGCAACCTGATCAGTATCAGCCAGGCCTGGGTTGCTCAAGGCAAGCTGTCCTTCGGAATCGGTATCTGGGCGGTGCACGCGGCGATGTTCGCCACTCTGCTGATGATGTTCTCCCACCGCCTGGCCGTGTTCTCATGGGTGCGGCGATGGCGCTGAAGGTATACGAGCGCTACCTGGCCCGCGAAATCTATGCCGCCACCGCCCTCGTGCTGGCGGCCTTTCTGGTGCTGTTCGCGTTCTTCGACCTGCTTCAGGAGTTCGACGACCTGGGCAAGGGCGGCTACCAGCTCCCGCATGCCATCGCCTACGTGACCCTGACGCTGCCCGGCCGCGTCTATGAACTTTTCCCCGTCGCCGTCCTGATCGGAAGCCTTTATGCCCTGACGCTGCTGGCCCGGCATTCCGAAATCACCGTCCTGCGGGCTTCGGGCCTGTCGACCTCTGGCCTGTTGCTGACCCTAGGCAGGCTCGGCGCCGTGTTCGCGGTGCTGACTTTCGTGGTCGGCGAGTTCGTCGCACCGCCCTCCGAGCGCGCCGCCCAGCAGTTGCGCCTGAAGGCCACGAGTTCGGTGATCGGCCAGGAATTCCGCTCCGGCCTCTGGATCAAGGACGAATTTTCCTTCGTCAATGTGCGGGATGTGCTGCCGGACACCACGCTGCGCAACGTGCGGATCTACGAATTCGACAGGCAATACCGGCTGCGATCGATCAGCGAGGCCGAGAAGGGGCTGTACCTGCCGCCGGATCGCTGGCAGCTGACGGACGTCGTCCAGACGTCGTTCGAGGGCGAACGGGCGAGCGTCGCCCGTCTCCCGGCCGCCGAGTGGCGTTCCGCGCTGAATCCGGACATCCTCTCGGTCCTGATGGTGGTGCCGGAGCGCATGTCCACCCTCAATCTTTACCTGTACATCCGGCACCTCGCCGACAACCAGCAGAAGACTCAGCGTTATGAAATCGCGCTGTGGAAGAAGATGATCTACCCTCTCGCCGCGCTGGTGATGATGGCCCTGGCCCTGCCCTTCGCCTACATGCATGACCGCATGGGGGCGGTGAGCGTCAAGGTTTTTGCCGGCGTGATGCTGGGGGTGACCTTTCACATGCTCAACGGCCTGTTTTCGAGCCTTGGCGTCATCAACAGCTGGATGCCGCTTTATGCGGCGATCACGCCCAGCGCCCTGTTCATGCTGGCCGCCGCCGGCATGCTCTGGTGGGTGGAGCGGAGGTAATTATTTTCCCGGGACGGATTCGACCGGTTTTTGCAGGGTCTGATACTCGGACCACATCTGCTTGAGGGCTTCCTTCTGCGCCGGGGTCGCCTTCCGCACGTTCCGGTACTTTTCGCGCGCCGCCTGGCGCTGTTCGGGCGCCAGGCTTGTCCATGCCTTCATTTGGCCCTGCAAGCGAGCCCGCTCGTCCGGGGTCATGCCCGGATAGCGCTTGGCGATGTCGAGCCATTTCTTGCGACGCCACGCCTCCATCCCGTCCCAGTCTTTCGAAAGCGGGGCGAGAACCTGCTTCTCCTGAACGGAAAGCTCGGCCCAGTAAGGCTGGATGATCGGCTGGACGGGGGAGTCGACAGCGATGGCCGGCAGGAGAGTCCCGGCAAGGATCAATGCGGCTATGAGGCTTCTTGCTCTTGCGCGAGGTTGTCGAGCCATTTCAGAAAATCTTGGTCAAGATAGGCGTTGAAGGGAATTTCATCGGCGAGGAGGGCGCTGTCGATTTCGGCATGCTCGGCGGCCTTCTGGAACTGGTTCCACTGATAGGTTCCCGCGGC
Source organism: Candidatus Nitricoxidivorans perseverans (assembly GCA_030246985.1). Classification (GTDB taxonomy): domain Bacteria; phylum Pseudomonadota; class Gammaproteobacteria; order Burkholderiales; family Rhodocyclaceae; genus Nitricoxidivorans; species Nitricoxidivorans perseverans. The sequence continues at coordinate 2,491,538 of CP107246.1, forward strand.
GCCGATCATGAGTGCCAGCGCGGCCAGCAGGATGCGGACATTGGCGTACGGCCTGCCGACGGGGAATCCACGGGAACCGTTGCCCACACCTGCCGTGATCAGGTCGTCGGCTGTCGCCCGCTGGTGCGCAAGCGCCCCTTGGCGGGCTTCCCGCAGCCGCGACGTCACTGCGGAGGGGAGGCCCTCCACGCCGTGGTCCAGGACCCGGCATATTTGCGAAGCGATCCGGAATTCTTCGTTCATAATCCGATCCCCTTGGCCCGCAGGGCGGTTGCGAGCGCGTTTGTGGCCCGCGAACAATGGGTCTTGACGCTTCCCTCGGAACACCCCATGGCGGCGGCTGTTTCGGCGATATTCATATCTTCCCAGTAACGCATGATAAAAGCCTCTCGTTGACGAGGCGGCAGGTTTCCGACCTCTTTTTCAATGACGGCAAGCAGTTGCATTTGCTCGACGCTGGCGTGCGGCGTCGCAATGGTTGACCCGCCGTCGGCCTGCAAAGTTTCCAGCGGATCGTCTTCCCCATCCTCTTCCCGGGAAAAGGACGAGAGGAGCGTCGTCCACAGGGAGCGGACCTTCTGGCGGCGATAGAAATCCCGGATGGTGTTCTGCAGGATGCGATGAAACAGCAAGGGCAATTCGCCGGCGGGCTTGTCCCCATATTTCTCCGCAAGCTTGAGCATCGCATCCTGAACGACATCGAGCGCGGTATCCGAATCATGAACCGCGAACATTGCCTGTTTATAGGCTCGCCGCTCGATGCCGGCGAGAAAGTCGGAAAGTTCGATGCGGGAGGCCAGGGGAAGTGTCCTCGATGGAGTCGGGGCGGGAATATCGGCCGCCTTGACCAACCGCGGCCGAATCAGTAAGGTTACGCGTTCTTTGGTTAAATCCAGCAAATCCAGGAAATACGATGTCAATGCAGCAACTGACCGGCGCAGAGATTGTAATCAGGTGTCTTCAGGAAGAAAAGGTCGAATACGTTTTCGGTTATCCCGGCGGCGCGGCCCTGCATACCTACGACGCGCTGTACAAACAGGACAAGATACGGCACATCCTTGTGCGGCACGAACAGGCGGCCGCCCACGCGGCGGACGCCTATGCGCGCGCCTCCGGCAAGGTCGGCGTGTGCATGGTGACTTCCGGCCCCGGCGCCACCAACACCGTGACCGGTATCGCCACGGCCCACATGGATTCGATCCCCATGGTCGTCCTCACGGCGCAGGTGCCCACCGGCTATATCGGGCAGGATGCCTTCCAGGAGGCGGATATCGTCGGGATCACCCGACCCTGCGTGAAGCACAACTTCCTGGTCAAGGACGTCAAGGATCTGGCGATCACGATCAAGCGGGCGTTCCATATCGCGCGCACCGGCCGTCCCGGACCGGTGCTGGTGGACATTCCCAAGGACATCACGGCGCACAAATGCGCCTTCGATTATTCCGGGACCGTGGCGATGCGCTCCTACAACCCGGTGGTCAAGGGGCACTCCGGGCAGATCAGGAAGGCGGCTCAGATGCTGCTGTCGGCCAGGCGTCCGGTGGTGTATGCGGGCGGCGGCGTCATCCTGTCCGACGCTTCGGACAGCCTGGCGCGGATCGTCCGGATGCTGAACGTTCCGATCACCCAGACGCTGATGGGGCTGGGCGGCTATCCGGGAAGCGACCGGCAGTCCCTGGGGATGCTGGGCATGCACGGCACCTACGAGGCGAACATGGCGATGCAGCATTGCGACGTGCTGCTGGCCGTCGGCGCGCGATTCGACGACCGCGTGATCGGCGATCCGGCGCACTTCGCCCAAGTGCCGCGCAAGATCATCCATATCGACATCGACCCGTCCTCGATTTCCAAGCGGGTCAAGGTGGATGTGCCCATCGTCGGCGATGTCGGCGACGTGCTGGGCGACCTGGTCCGGTGCCTCGAATCCGAGACGAAAAAGCCGGACGCCGATGCGCTGGCCGACTGGTGGAAACAGATCGAAGGCTGGCGGGAGAGGCGCTGCCTGAAATACCGGCAGGGCAAGAACCTCATCATGCCCCAGTTCGTGATCGAGAAACTCTATGAAGTCACGGGCGGGGACGCCATCGTCGCCACCGATGTCGGGCAGCACCAGATGTGGGCGGCGCAGTATTACAAGCTGGACCGTCCCCGCCGCTGGCTGACCTCCGGCGGGCTGGGTACGATGGGCTTCGGCCTGCCCGCGGCCATGGGCGCGCAGTTCGCGCATCCGGAAGCGAATGTGGCCTGCATCACCGGAGAGGGCTCGATCCAGATGAACATCCAGGAACTCTCGACCTGCAAGCGGTTTCATCTGCCGATCAAGGTGCTGTGCCTGGATAACGGCTGCTTGGGCATGGTGCGGCAGTGGCAGGAATTGTTCTACGAAAAACGCTATTCGCAGTCCTGCGTCGAGGCGTTGCCGGACTTCGTCAAGCTGGCCGAGGCGTACGGACATGTGGGCATGCGCATCGAGAAACCCGCCGACGTGGAGCCGGCGATCCGGGAAGCCTTCACGAAGCACAGGAACGACTTTGTCTTCATGGACTTCCTGACGGAACCCGAAGCCAACGTGTTCCCCATGGTGGCGGCCGGAAAAGGGCTGACGGAAATGGTCTTCTCGGAGGCGCTCTGATCATGCGTCACATCATTTCCATCCTGATCGAGAACGAATCCGGCGCGCTTTCCCGCGTATCCGGACTGTTCTCCGCCCGCGGCTACAACATCGAGTCCCTGACCGTGGCGCCGACCGAGGACGCCTCGCTCTCGCGCATGACCATCGTCAGCATCGGCTCCGACGACATCATCGAGCAGATCACCAAGCAGCTCAACAAGTTGATCGACGTGGTCAAGGTGGTGGATCTCTCCGAGGCCGCCCACATCGAGCGCGAGCTCATGCTGGTCAAGGTGCGCGCCACCGGCAAGGACCGCGAGGAGATGAAGCGGATCGCCGACATCTTCCGCGGGCGCATCATCGACGTCACCGAGTCCACCTACGTGATCGAGCTGACCGGCAATACGACCAAGCTCGACGCATTCCTCGACGCCCTCGACCGGTCGCTGATTCTCGAGACGGTACGCACCGGCGTCTGCGGCATCGGGCGCGGCGACCGCATCCTGCGCGTTTAAACAGGTTCATTTCCACAGGGGTTTTTCATGAAGGTCTATTACGACAAGGACGCCGATCTTTCTCTCATCAAGGGCAAAAAGGTCACCATCGTGGGTTACGGTTCCCAGGGCCATGCTCACGCCCAGAACCTCAAGGAATCAGGCGTCAAGGTAACCGTCGGGTTGCGCCGCGACGGCGTGTCCTGGAAGAAGGCTGAGGCCGCCGGTCTCACGGTCGAGGAGGTCGCCGAGGCGGTCAAGGGCGCCGACGTGGTCATGATGCTCCTGCCCGACGAGAACATCCCGGCCGTCTACTACGGCGATGTCGCGCCCAACCTGAAGAAGGGCGCGGCGCTGGCCTTCGCGCATGGCTTCAACATCCACTACAACCAGGTCGTGCCGCGCGACGACGTGGATGTCATCATGGTCGCTCCCAAGGGCCCGGGCCATACCGTGCGCTCCGAATACCTGCGCGGCGGCGGCGTGCCGTCGCTGATCGCCGTCCACCAGGACAAGACCGGCAAGGCGAAGGACATCGCGCTCTCCTATGCCGCGGCCAACGGCGGCACCAAGGGCGGCGTCATCGAAACCACCTTCCGCGACGAGACCGAGACCGACCTGTTCGGCGAGCAGGCCGTGCTCTGCGGCGGCCTGGTGGAACTCATCAAGGCCGGCTACGAGACGCTGACCGAGGCGGGCTACGCGCCCGAGATGGCCTATTTCGAGTGCCTTCACGAGGTCAAGCTGATCGTCGACCTGATCTTCGAGGGCGGCATCGCCAACATGAACTACTCGGTTTCCAACAACGCCGAGTACGGCGAATACGTCACCGGCCCGCGCGTCATCGCCGGCGAGGCGCGTGCCGCCATGAGGGAGGCGCTGAAGAACATCCAGACCGGCGAATACGCCAAGCGATTCATCCTCGAGGGCCGCACCAACTACCCCGAGATGACCGCCCACCGGCGCCTGAACGCCGCCCATCCCATCGAGCAGGTGGGGTCGCAGCTGCGTTCGATGATGCCCTGGATCAGCAAGAACAAGCTGGTCGACCAGAGCAAGAGCTGAGTGTATCCCCATCCCATCATCGCCCGGGAAGGCTGGCCCTTCCTGGGTTTCTCCGCCGGTCTGGCGCTGTTGGTCACGGCGGCGGTGGGCTGGGGGTGGGCGCTGCCGTTCTGGCTGATCGCGCTGTTCGTGCTCCAGTTCTTCCGCGACCCGGCGCGCGAAGTGCCGGGTGACGCGCAGAGCGTGCTGTCGCCGGCCGACGGCCGCATCGTCGCGATCGAGCCCGTGCGCGATCCCTGGCTTGACCGCGATGCGCTGAAGGTCAGCGTGTTCATGAACGTCTTCAATGTTCACTCGAACCGCAGCCCGGTCGACGGCGAAGTCGTTCGGCGCTGGTATCACCCGGGCAGGTTCGTCAACGCCGACCTCGACAAGGCATCGACCGAGAACGAGCGCAACGCCCTGCACATCCGCACGACGGATGGCCGGGACGTCACCTGCGTGCAGGTGGCCGGCCTGATCGCCCGCCGCATCCTCTGCTACGTCGACGCCGGTTTCCGGCTTGTCCGGGGCCAGCGCTATGGCTTCATCCGCTTCGGCTCGCGCGTCGACCTTTATCTACCGACCGACGTCCGCGTGAAGGTGGCGATCGGCGACAAGGTGCGCGCAACCTCGACCGTCCTCGCCGAGCTGCCATGAACGCCGTGTCGCGCGGGCCTGGGCTACAATGCTCCGGTCTGCATGGCAGGGATCGAAAACATGCCTGAACTCCTCCCCCGCAAGGCGCTGATGAATCCGGAACTGCGCCGGCGCGGTATCTACATCCTGCCCAACCTGCTCACCACGGCTGCGCTGTTCGCCGGCTTTTACGCCATCGTTCAAGCCATGAACGGGCGTTTCGAGCACTCCGCCGTGGCCATTTTCCTGGCCATGGTGTTCGACGGCCTCGACGGCCGCGTGGCGCGGCTCACCCGCACCCAGAGCGCCTTCGGCGCGGAATATGATTCGCTGTCCGACATGGTGTCCTTCGGCGCCGCGCCGGCGCTGGTCATCTACGAGTGGGCGCTCAAGGGCATGGGCAAGCTGGGCTGGATCGCCGCCTTCATCTACTGCGCGGGAACCGCGCTGCGCCTGGCGCGGTTCAACACCAGCATCGGCGTGGCGGACAAGAATTACTTTCAGGGCATGCCCAGTCCTGCGGCCGCGGCCCTGATCGCCGGCCTTGTCTGGCTGGTGGAGAGCGTCAACGGCGGATCGGGCGAAGAGGTTCGCTGGATTGCCTGCGGCCTGACCATCTTCGCCGGCGTCACCATGGTCAGCAGCATCCGTTATTACTCCGGCAAGGACATCAACCTGCGCAAGAGCGTTCCCTTCATGATGGTGGTGGCCTTTGCCCTGGGCTTCGCGCTGATATCGATCCATCCGCCCGGCGTATTGTTCGCACTATTCCTCGGTTACGCCCTGTCCGGGTATGTCATGGCTGCCTGGGGCTGGCTGTCCCGGCGCAAGCCTGTTGCGGGAGAACGGCCGTGAGTAAAGAACATCTGGTGATTTTCGACACCACCCTTCGAGACGGCGAGCAGAGCCCGGGCGCCGCCATGACCCGCGAGGAGAAGCTGCGCATCGCCCGCCAGTTGGAGCGCATGCGCGTCGACGTGATCGAGGCGGGCTTTCCGGCGGCGTCCCCCGGCGACTTCGAGGCGGTGAGGGCCGTCGCGGAAGCGATCAAGGACTCGACCGTCTGCGGCCTGGCCCGCGCCAACGAGAACGACGTGCGCCGCGCCGGCGAGGCTATCCGACCGGCGAAGTCCGGCCGCATCCACACCTTCATCGCCACCAGCCCGATCCACATGGAGAAGAAGCTGCGCATGGCGCCCGACCAGGTCGTCGAGGCGGCGATCGCGGCGGTGAAGCTCGCCGGCCAGTACACCCGCGACATCGAGTTTTCCGCCGAGGATGCGGTGCGTTCCGACTTCGATTTCCTCTGCCGCGTCTTCGACGCCGTCATCAAGGCCGGCGCCACCACGATCAACGTCCCGGACACGGTCGGCTATAGCATTCCGGAACCCTGGGGCGAGCGCATGCGCCGGCTGATCGAGGCCGTGCCGGACGCCGATAAGGTGGTCTGGTCGACCCATTGCCACAACGACCTGGGCCTGGCGGTGGCCAACTCCCTCTCCGCGGTCCTGGCGGGCGCCCGCCAGGTCGAATGCACGATCAACGGCCTGGGCGAGCGCGCCGGCAATGCGTCGCTCGAAGAGGTGGTCATGGCGGTGCGAACCCGGAGCGACCTCTTCGCGTGCGACACGCGCATCGACACGACGCAGATCGTGCCGGCCTCGAAGCTCGTCTCTCAGATCACCGGCTATCCCGTGCAGCCGAACAAGGCCATCGTCGGCGCCAACGCCTTCGCGCACGAGTCGGGCATCCATCAGGACGGCGTGCTCAAGCATCGCGAGACCTACGAGATCATGCGCGCCGAGGACGTGGGCTGGACGACCAATCGTCTTACGCTCGGCAAGCTCTCCGGGCGCAGCGCCTTCAAGACCCGGCTGAAGGAGCTGGGCATCGAGTTGCCGAGCGAGGAGGCCCTGAACGCCGCCTTCGGGCGCTTCAAGGATCTCGCGGACAAGAAGCGGGAAATTTTCGACGAGGACATCTATGCCCTCATCGGCGACGAAACGCTCGAGCCCGCCCACGAACGCTTCCGGCTGGTGTCGTCGATGTTCCACTCCGAGACCGGCGAAGCCCCGCTGGCGCGGTTGACGATTTCCGTCGACGATGTGGAGAAGCAGGTCGAATCGATCGGCAGCGGCCCCGTGGATGCTACGTTCATGGCCATCGAAAAAGTGGCGGAAAGCCACGCCGACCTCCTGCTCTATTCGGTCAATGCCATCACCACCGGCACCGATGCCCAGGGCGAGGTGACGGTGCGCTTGTCCAGGGGTGGGCGCATCGTCAACGGGCAGGGCGCCGACACGGACATCATCGTCGCATCGGCCAAGGCCTACCTCAACGCCCTGAACAAGCTGTGTTCCGGAGGGGAACGACTGAATCCGCAAGTGTGACCCCGTCGTCACATGCCGATCCTTGCCCCCTTCCGCCTCGCCGTCCGGGTCGTGCGGCGTTTTTGCGCCGAGCGCCTCGCGCAGACGGCGGCGGCGCTCTCCTTCGCGACGCTCCTCGGCCTGGTGCCGATGATCGCCGTTGCGGCGGCGCTCATCGACCTGCTTCCCTTCACTGCCAGCCTCGGCGCCTCCCTTGAGAAGTTCCTGCTGACCAACCTGCTGCCCGAGAAGGCGGGAACCACCATTGCCCGGCATGTCGGACAATTCGCACAACGCACCGAGCGCGTCACGATGGCCGGCGTCGTCATGCTGGTGGCGACGGCGCTGATACAGATGTTCACCATCGAGCATACTTTCGACGCCATCTGGAAAGTCGGGTCGAGGCGGCCGCTGATCCGCCGGCTGGCCATGCACACCCTGGCCCTGCTGCTGGGGCCGCTGGCGTTCGGCGGCAGCCTGGCGGTGCTGACCTATCTGGCCGGCGCGTCGCTCGGCCTGGTGGCGGAGCCGCCCTGGGTCAACGTCTTCGTCTTCCGCTTCCTGCCGTTCGCTTCGATGACGGCGCTGTTCGCCCTGCTCTACTGGGGGGTGCCGAACCGGACGGTTACGTCCTGGCATGCCGTCTTCGGCGGCCTGCTGGCGGCAGGCGGATTCCTGCTGATGCAGCGCCTGTTCGGACTGTACCTGACCAATTTTCCGGCCTACAAGGTCATCTACGGCGCATTCGCGGCGTTGCCGATCTTCCTGTCCTGGCTTTTCCTTTCCTGGACGGTGATCCTGCTGGGCGCGCTGGTGACCGCGGAACTGCCGGGGGCAACCCGCCCCGGCCGATGATCCTCAGCGCGGCGAGAAATCCCGCTCGAACTCGAAGACCTCGACGCAGGCCGTCTGCAGGGCCAGGTTCTGGCTCATGCATTCGGTCAACTGGAGCTTGCCGCCGCCTTCGCTGATCAGCGTGAAGCGGCCGGCCGAATAATGGCCGCGAGCCGCCAGCAGAGCTTCGCCCCTGTCGATGCGTGGCAGCGGAGGGAGCAGCAGGGCGGTCGTCGGCGCCGCCCCGGCGTCCCTGCCGGGCCAGACGATGCGAACCGCCTCGGCGGAAGGGGCGATCAGCTCCAGTCCCAGCTCGACATGCTCCGGATTGTCACTGCGCGCCCAGCGGACCAGGCAGATGCTCCAGGGCTGGCCGGAGACCATCCGCAGTCCCAGGGCGGCGCCCGCCACCAGGCCGGCGATGCTCCCGGACACGTGCATCATCGCGTAGCCGCCGGGGCTTTCGTTGAGCACCATCCAGTTGGTGATCTGCATGCCCGCCTCGCCGGATGCCGCCCCGGCGTCGCCGTGCAGTTGGCGCCACAGCGTCCCAAGATGGGCGCAGACCTGGACGCGCTGGTTCTGGCGGCGGCGATGGAACTGCCGCTTCTGCGGGGACGACCACCGGGCGCCAGCGCGCGCCAGCGCATTGCGGTAGTCCCCGGCGGCGGCCATGGGCGGGATGCCCAGCGTCTCGGGCCGTTCGCCGGAAATGAGCCGGCCGATCTGTTCGCGCACGCGATTGCCCAGCGCCGTGCAGCTGAAATAAAGCACATGCCCGTCGGGTGGAGGCAGCCGCCGCCCAGCGGCAACGGGCGGAAGATCGCGGCTTTCCTCCAGCCAGTGCCAGTCGGCCATCGGCTCGGGCGCCGCCGTTCGGACCTCGACGGCGAGCGCAGCGCCACGCAGATAGTCCGCCAGAAAATCGATTTCACGAGCGGCGAAGGTTTCCGGCTGCGCCGCGGCCAAGGCCAGCACGCTCTTGAGGGCGCGGTCCGCGGCGGCGATGTCCGGCGTCAGGATCGCATGGGGTGGAAAGGCGCCATTGAGCAGATGGAAGGCGGCCTGGACATGGCTCCACAGGTTTGCCGGCGCCGGCGCCGAAACCAGGAGGGCCACTTCGTATTGCCGGGAAAGGCCCGCCAGCGCCTCGGCGCACAGGGCGGGCAGGGTGCGCCTGGGCAGGGTCAGCTTCGTCGGGTCGGCTTCTCTTGCCACGCGCAGGTAGCCTTCGGCCAAGGCGCCATGAACCCAGACAAGCCCCTGCGCGACCGTTCTCAGGTGGCGCGGCAGGGGCAGCGTCGCGTCCAGCAGCAAGGGCCTGAGCGCGTCATCGATCGCATTTGCGCGTGCTTGGAAAAGCTCGAGGACCTTGAGCCAGCGCAGTGGCGGCAGCCCGGCGTCGGCGCCCTCGGCCAAGTGGTTTCGCAGGGGCACCAGATCTCGCAGGGGATCTTCGGCTGGCGGCGCGCCAAGCCAGGCGAGGGCGCTTTGCAGCTCCGGGGAAGACGTGGAACTTCGGATGGATTCGGCCATGGGGACGCGAGGGAAGATGTCTTGCGCGATTCTAGTAGAATTCCGCTCCCGCCAGAATTTTCCGGAATGCTCATGGAATTGACTGCGGCTATCGCCCGGCGCGAAGGAATGATGAAATGACGAACCTGCTCTCCGATAAACCGATCGATGTTAGCGAACGCCTGATCGTCGCGCTGGACGTGCCGCGGGCGGACGACGCCAGGGCGCTGGTGGCGCAGCTAGGCGACAGCGTGCGCTTCTACAAGATCGGGCTGGAGCTGTTCATGACCGGCAACTATTTTGAGTTGTTGGACTGGCTGGTCGGCCAGGGCAAGAAGGTCTTCGTCGATCTCAAGTTCTTCGACGTGCCGGAAACGGTGCGCTCCGCCGTGCGGGCGCTGGCGGGCAGCGGCGCCACCTTCGCCACCATCCACGGCAACCAGGCCATCATGGAAGCGGCCGTGCAGGGAAGGGACGAAGGGGGCGCTGGCCTCAAGATCCTCGCCGTGACGGTATTGACCAGCCTCGACCGCGGCGACCTGGACGACCTCGGCTTCGATTGCGACGTCGGAAAGCTGGTTCTCTCCCGCGCCCGCCGAGCGCTGGCCACCGGCGTGGACGGCATCGTTTCCTCCGGCCTGGAAGCGCCCGTGATCCGGCGCGAACTCGGGCAGAAGCTGCTGGTGGTCACGCCCGGCATCCGGCCGGTGGAAAACCGGCCGGCGGACGACCAGAAGCGCACCGTGGGTGTGGCCCAGGCCTTCAGGAACGGTGCCGACTACATCGTCGTTGGCCGGCCGATCCGGCAGGCGCCCGACCCGAAGGCCCAGGCCGCGGCCATCCAGAGAACGATCGCCGAAGTCTTTGATTGATTGATTTTTCGGTAATCGCGGTTATAATCGCTGCCTTTTTCCAGTTTCAGGGAACACATCCATGGTCGTCATCCGACTTGCCCGCAGCGGCGCCAAGAAGCGCCCTTTCTACAACATGGTGGTGACCGACTCGCGCAACCGCCGCGACGGCCGCTTTGTCGAGCGCATCGGCTTCTACAATCCGGTGGCCGCCGAGAGCGAAACCGGCCTGATGGTGAATGCCGAGCGCCTGTCCTACTGGCAGCAGCATGGCGCCCAGCTGTCGCCGACCGCCGCCCGCCTGGTCAAGCAACTCGCCGCCGGCAAGGCCGCTGCCTGACCTGCATGGTGGTTCTGGGGCGCATCGTCGCCCCGTATGGCGTGCGCGGCTGGCTGAAGGTCAAGCCGTTCGGCGACGATCCCGAAGGCTGGCGCGCGATGCCGCAGTGGTGGCTTGCCGCGGATGCCGAAAGCGGCGCGTGGCAGGCATACGCCGTCGAGGGGTTCCGGCCGCATGGCGCCGCCTGGATTGCGAAGCTGGCCGGCATCGACGACCGCGGCGGCGCGGAGCGACTGGATGGCTGTTTTGTCGGCTCGCCCCGTGAGGCGCTGCCGGAGACGCGAAAAGATGAATATTACTGGGCCGACTTGGTCGGCTTGGCCGTGGTGAATGAAGCAGGCGAATCGATGGGACTGGTGGATTCGCTCATCGAGGCGGGCGCCAGCCCGGTGCTGGTGGTCGTGGAAGGAAACAGGCGACGGTTGCTACCCTTTGTCGCCGCGGTGGTGAAGGATGTGGATGTGGCCGGCGGCCGGATTCGCGTCGCCTGGGAAAGAGACTGGTGATGCTTCGTTTTGACGTCGTCACCCTTTTCCCTGAGATGTTCGCGGCGGTGACGGAGGCCGGCATCAGCCGGCGTGCGCTGGAGCGGGGCCTGTGGCGGCTGCGGTGCTGGAATCCGCGCGACTGGGCCGAAACTGCCTACCGGACGGTCGATGATCGGCCTTTCGGCGGCGGGCCCGGGATGGTGATGATGCCGGGACCCCTGGAAAAGGCGATCGCGGCGGCGAAGGAAGCGAGAGGGAGCGGCAGGGTGATCTACCTGTCGCCACAGGGCGACCGGCTGACGCACGGCAGGGTGTGCGAACTGGCGGCGACGGAGGGCGCGATCCTGCTCTGCGGCCGCTACGAAGGCGTGGATGAACGGCTGATCGAGCGTTGCGTCGACGAAGAGATATCCCTCGGGGATTTCGTGCTCTCCGGCGGCGAGATCGCCGCCATGGCGCTGATCGACGCCTGCGTCAGGCAGTTGCCGGGCGCGTTGAATGACGGCGCTTCGGCGGTGGAAGAGTCGTTTGTAGCGGGGCTGCTGGACTGCCCGCACTACACGCGGCCGGAGGTGTTTGAAGAAATGGCGGTGCCCGAAGTGTTGTTGTCCGGGCACCATGAGAACATCCGCCGCTGGCGCTTGAAGCAGGCGCTGGCGCGGACCCGGAAGCGTCGCCCGGATTTGCTGGCGCACCGTGTTTTTAACGCGGAAGAAACGCAACTCCTTCGTGAAATCGAAGCGGAGGAGCTCTGCGGTCGTAATGGCCAACATGGGTAACAAGGAGAAAACGACATGAACCTGATTCAACAGTTGGAACAGGAGGAGGTTGCCCGTCTGGGCAAGACCCTTCCGGACTTCGCTCCCGGCGATACCATCGTCGTCCAGGTGAAGGTGAAGGAAGGCACTCGCGAGCGCCTTCAGGCCTATGAAGGCGTGGTAATCGCCAAGAAGAACCGCGGCATCAACTCCAGCTTCATCGTCCGCAAGATTTCCGCCGGTGAAGGCGTCGAACGCACCTTCCAGACCTACTCGCCGCTGATCGCCGGCATCGAGATCAAGCGCCGCGGCGACGTGCGCCGCGCCAAGCTCTACTACCTGCGCCAACGCTCCGGCAAGTCGGCGCGCATCAAGGAAAAGCTGGAAAGAAGGGCGTAAGCGCCCCCTCCTCCCAAAACCCAAAACAAACGGGGCTCTGCAACAGAGCCCCGTTTTTTTTGCGCCCGCCGATCGAACGTCGCCCAAGGCTTCGATCAGGGACGGTCGCGGCGTTGGTCGGTATTTGCCCGCGCAGGCCCCTTGCTGACCCGAACGATCAAATGTAATGTTTGAGTTCTACATTTGCGAGTATTGCCGCTCGATTTGATTTTTATCATTTCTTTGATTATCATGATGCCGTCGTACGCTGCTACGCGATCAAATCAAATCGATCCCTTTGCCGGCTGCCCATGAATACTCGGAAATTGCTTCACATGGAGCAATAGCACTCCGCCGAAAGGCGGGCACTTCAACCCAAGAAATAGGAGTTAGACATGGCAATTCAAGAACTTAGCAAGCAAGAAATCAATGAAGTTTCTGGTGGCGCGCTCGATCTGGGTGGCCTGCTGGGTGGTCTGCTGACCCCGGTTCTGAACCTGCTGTCCCCGGTTCTGAATCTGGTTACCGGTCTGCTCAACACGGTTCTGGGCGTGGTTACCGGTCTGCTCGGCGGTCTGCTCGGCGGTCTGCTCGGCTGATTCATGCCGCAGGCAGGGTGCCGAACCCCGGGGTCCGGCCATCCTGCCTTTTCGACTTTTCATCACTGCAACGAACACCCATGAAATAAAAGGAAGGGGTCATCATGGCCGCCAACGACGCGCCCAATGCCATCGCCACCGTTACCGCCGTCAAGGGCGGCGCGTATGCCCGCGACAGCCGCGGCAATTTGCGCAAACTGTCGCCAGGAGATGTCGTTAAAGAAGGCGAGGTCGTTATCGCGGCGACCGGCGGACATATTGATTTCGCCTTCTCAAATGGCGACGCCCTGACGCTGTATCAGGGCATCCACAAGATCGGTGCCGCCGCGATATCGGGAGATACACTCGATACCGGGCCCGCCCTTGGCGCCACGGATGTCGGCAGCAACGCTGCCAGCGCGAATATCGACAAGATCATACTGGCCATCCAGCAGGGCAAGCCGATCGACGATCTGCTTGAGGAAACCGCGGCGGGCCTTACGGGCGGCGCCGAGTCCGATGGTCACGGCTTCGTGCGCTTGAGCCGCATTACCGAAGGCGTATCGTCGGCCTCGTACTCATTTGATGCTCATGCCGCCCATGCCACGACGGCCGAAGCCGTCCTGCGCGATTTTCCCGCAAGCCCGGTAATCGTCGACATCATCACGGCGACCATCGTCGGCAGCGACAAGGTCGTCGAAGGCACGACCCTGAGCTTCGACGTCAAGCTGGATCAGACCGCGACGTCGCCCACCGTGGTGACCTTCCGCCTCGACCCCAGCGGCCCCCATCCGGTCACGCTCGGCGTCGACACCACCAAGGTTTACGTCAACGGCGTCGAAGTCGTCCCGGACGCCGGCGGCAACTACAGCTACACCGTACCGGCGGGCCAGAACGGCTTCACCGTCACCGTCGACAGCGTCGACGACGCCGAAGTCGAATACTCCGAAACCTTCATCCTCAGCGCCGCCACCGCCACCCAGGCGGTTCCCGCCGCCGCCACCGGCACTCTTCTCGACAACGACAAACCCATCGTCGACATCATCACGGCGACCATCGTCGGCAGCGACACGGTCGTCGAAGGCAAGACCCTGAGCTTCGACGTCAAGCTGGATCAGACCGCGACGTCGCCCACCGTGGTGACCTTCCGCCTCGACCCCAGCGACCCCCATCCGGTCACGCTCGGCGTCGACACCACCAAGGTTTACGTCAACGGCGTCGAAGTCGTCCCGGACGCCGGCGGCAACTACAGCTACACCGTACCGGCGGGCCAGAACGGCTTCACCGTCACCGTCGACAGCGTCGACGACGCCGAAGTCGAATACTCCGAAACCCTCATCCTCAGCGCCGCCACGGCCACCCAGGCGGTTCCCGCCGCCGCCACCGGCACTCTTCTCGACAACGACAAACCCATCGTCGACATCATCACGGCGACCATCGTCGGCAGCGACACGGTCGTCGAAGGCAAGACCCTGAGCTTCGACGTCAAGCTGGATCAGACCGCGACGTCGCCCACCGTGGTGACCTTCCGCCTCGACCCCAGCGACCCCCATCCGGTCACGCTCGGCGTCGACACCACCAAGGTTTACGTCAACGGCGTCGAAGTCGTCCCGGACGCCGGCGGCAACTACAGCTACACCGTGCCGGCGGGTCAGAACGGCTTCACCGTCACCGTCGACAGCGTCGACGACGCCGAAGTCGAATACTCCGAAACCCTCATCCTCAGCGCCGCCACGGCCACCCAGGCGGTTCCCGCCGCCGCCACCGGCACTCTTCTCGACAACGATCACGCGCCGGTCATCACGGACGACGGCTTGGGCCGGGTCTCGGAAGAAGGCTTGCCCGGCGGGATCAAGGACGGCCTGCCGTCGGGTTCGGACACCACCAACTTGGCCGCGGTCAGCGGCACCCTGGGCATCAGCGACCCCGACGGCGACGCCATCGCCTCGGTGACGGTCGGCTACGGCGGCCCGGATGTATATTCCGGCGGCATCAAGGTGGTCTGGACCGGTACCGGTACGGCCACCGATCCGTTGATCGGCAAGGCCAACGGCGTCGAGGTTGCGCGCCTGACCATGGGCGCGGACGGCAAATACACATTCACCCTGAGCCGGTCGATCGACCATCCGGCCTCGGGCGAAGACGTAAAAGACCTCGAATTCACCGTTACCGCCTCCGACGGCACCAACAGCGGCCAGGGCACCCTCACCATCCATGTCGAAGACGACATGCCTTCGACCAACGGCGACATCCACACCGTTGTCGTGCCGTCCGGTGACCCCAACGTCGCCCCGGTGGCCTCGGCCAGCAGCAGCCACAATCTGCTCGGCCTGATCGGCGTCTCGGCGCTCAACCTCATCGACCTGAGCACCCATCAGGCCTTCGGCGCCTTCGACGCCAACAACAACATCGCCAAGGTCGTGATCGAGTACCGCGCCCTGCTGACCGTGGGCAGCCACAAACTGACGGCCTCCCAGGCACTGGCCGAGGAGCTCGGCCTGAAGATCGAGTTCTACGACGATTTCGGCCTCATCAGCCTGATGCCGACTTCGCGCATCACCATCACCTCGCTCGATGGCGGTCCGATCGACAACCTCGCCCTCAACGAACTGTTGAAGACGGTCTACTTCCAGGATTCCCCCATCGGCGTGGAAGTGCTGGACGCCACCACCATCACGGTCACCGACACCCAGGGACTGTCATCCAGCGCCTCGGTCGGCACCTTGGCCAACGCCAATGTGTTGAGCGCCTCCACTCCGCCCGCCGATGTCCATGAAGGCGGCGCCGGCAGCGACAGCCTGGCCGGCACGGGCGCGGACGAGCAGTTCTACGGCTATGCCGGCGACGATACCCTCAGCGGCGGCGCCGGCGACGACATCCTGCGCGGCGGCGCCGGCAACGATGTTCTCGACGGAGGCGCCGGCAACGACATCTTGATCGGCGGCGCCGGCGACGATACCCTCAGCGGCGGCGCCGGCAGCGACATCTTCAGATGGGAAGCCGGCCATCAGGGTGCCCAGGGTGCGCCCGCCATCGACACCGTGGTCGACTTCGACCCGGCGGCGCTCCTCGCCGGCGGCGACATCCTCGACCTGCGCGGGCTGCTGCAGGGTGAGAACCACGCCATCCTCAGCCATTACCTGCACTTCGAGAAGGTGGGCAACGATACCGTCGTCCACATCAGCCGCGCCGGCGGTTTCGCCGGCGGCTACGACCCGGCCAAGGAAGACCAGACCATCGTCCTCAAGGATGTCGACCTGGTCACCGGCCGGAGCAGCGACCAGCAGATCATCCTGGCTCTGACCAACGACGGCAAGCTGCTCACCGATACCTCGCCCAGCACGACCATGGGGACTCTGCCCGGCGACTTCGGCGCCGACGGCGGCTACATCCGGTCGATCGGCATCGGCGGCCATACCTATACCTACGATCCAGCCGCCAACAGCGTTACCCAGACCGGCACATCCGGCAGCGTGACCGGCTACAGCTACGACGCCGGCAGCCACTGGTTGACCGTGACCACCGCCCGCGGCGAAACCATCATGGTCAACATGCAGACCGGCGACTACGTCTATACCGCCAGTTCCCCCCTGGCCGCCGGCGAGCATACCGATCTCACCTACACCCTCGCCGACCACGACGGCGATACCGCGTCCGCGACGGTCCAGTTCACCGGCGGCCAGGCGGAGCCCAACGTGGCGCCCGATGCGATCCTCGTCAGCGGTCACAATCTGCTCGGCCTGGTCGGCGTCACGGCCCTGGACCTGATCGACCTGCGCACCCGACAGGCCTTCGGCGCTTTTGATCGCAACAACAACATCACCAAGGTCGAGATCACCTACCAGGCTCTGCTGGGGCTGGGCGTCTACACCCTGGCGGCCTCCCAGGCGCTGGCGGCCGAGTTGGGCCTGAGGCTCGTCATCGAGCATGACGACGGCTTGCTGAACCTGCTGCTGCCGTCATCCCGCATCGTCATCACCGCGCTCGACGGCGGCATGATCGACAACCTGGACATCAACGAGTTTCTGGCCACCGTGCGTTTCGAACAGTCCGCGATACAGGCCGATGTGCTCAATGCCACGACCATTACCGTGACCGACGCCTACGGCCTGACCGATACGGCGGCCGTCGGCACGCTGGCCGAGGTCAATCTGCTCAGCTCGTCCTACGCGGTGCCCGGCCTGATGGAAGGCACCGGCGCCGCCGACACCCTGACCGGCATCGGCGGTGGCGCCCGGCTCTACGGCTATGGCGGCGACGACACCCTGATCGGCGGCGACGGCAACGACCTGCTGCGCGGCGGCGTCGGAAACGACGCGCTGAACGGCGGCAACGGCAACGACATCCTGATCGGCGGCGGCGGCAACGACTCCCTGGTCGGAGGCCTGGGGGTCGATGTGTTCCGCTGGGAACTGGCCGACAAGGGGACGCCAGGCGCACCGGCAGTCGATATCGTCACCGGCTTCGACACGGCCGGGGCTTCAACCGGCGGCGATATGCTGGACCTGCGCGACCTGCTCGAGGGCGAGCAACATGCAAGCGGTATCGGCAATCTGGAGAACTATATCGACATCGCCACCGATGCCGGGGGCAATACCGTCATCCGGATCAGTTCCGGCGGCAGCTTCGTCAACGGCAACTATGCCGCCGGAGCCGAAGACCAGCGCATCGAGCTGAAGGACGTCGATCTGTATGCCCAATATGCCATCGGCTCCGGCAACGAGGCGGACTTGATCAAGGCCATGCTGCAACAGGGCAGTTTGGTGGTCGACTGACGAACGCGAAATCCCGGGAGTCAGGGAGTGGGCAGGATCACGTCTTGTTCCGCTCGATCAGCGCGTAGGCCGAGTGGTTGTGGATGGATTCGAAATTCTCGGCTTCCGCGACATAGGCGTCGATGCGCGGCTCGGCATTGAGGGCGCCGGCGACATCGCGGACGATGTCCTCGACGAACTTCGGGTTGTCGTAGGCGCGCTCGGTGACGTACTTTTCGTCGGTTCGCTTGAGCAGCCCGAATACTTCGCACGAGGCCTCCCGTTCGACCAGTTCGACCAGTTCCTCGATCCAGACGAAGGCGTTGGTGGTCGCGGTGACGGTGATGTGGGACCGCTGGTTGTGGGCGCCGCGCTCTGAGATCTCCTTGGAGCAGGGACAGAGGCTGGTGGCGGGCACCACCACTTTCGTCGACTGCCGGTAGCGACCGCCGGCGAGGATATCCCCGATGAACGTCACCTCGTAGTCCATCAGGCTCTTCACCTTCGAGACGGGCGCCTCCTTGTTGATGAAGTAGGGGAAGCGCATCTCGACTTGGCCTGTTTCGGCCTCCAGGCGCACGACCATGTCGCGCAGCATGGACTCGAAGTTCTCGACGGAGATCTCGCGCCCCTCGTGCTCGAAGCCGTTGAGGATCTCCAGGAAGCGCGACATGTGGGTGCCCTTGAAGTTATGGGGCAGTCCGACGTACATGCTGAAGGTGGCGATGGTGTGCTGCACGCCGCCGCTCTTGTCCAGTACCCGCACGGGGTGCCGGATCGACTTGATGCCGACCTGATTGATCGGCAGCCGGCGGGAGTCTGCGCTGCCCTGAACGTCTGGGATGGTCATGAATTCTTCACCTTTTCAATGCTGTCGATGATGCCTTTTGCGTCCAGTCCCAGCTCCGAGAGCATCTGGGCCTGGTCGCCGTGGTCGATGAAGCGGTCGGGCAGGCCCAGTCGCAGCAGGGGCGTGGACAGGCCGAGCTCCTCCAGGCAACGAGCCACTTCCGAGCCGGCGCCGCCGATGGCGGCATTTTCCTCGATGCTGACGAGGAGCCGATGCGCGCCGGC
Source organism: Candidatus Nitricoxidivorans perseverans (assembly GCA_030246985.1). Lineage (GTDB taxonomy): Bacteria > Pseudomonadota > Gammaproteobacteria > Burkholderiales > Rhodocyclaceae > Nitricoxidivorans > Nitricoxidivorans perseverans. The sequence goes on from CP107246.1 coordinate 2,510,265, forward strand.
CAGCTCCGCCACCAGTTCGCGGTCCAGGGGCTTGACGAAGCGCATGTTGGCGACGGTGGCATCGAGTTGTTCTCCGGCCTTGAGCGCCGCCGCCAGCAGTGTGCCGAAGGCCAGGATCGCCACGCCGGAACCCCTGCGCCGAATCTCGCCCTTGCCGACCGGCAGCGTTTCCAGGCTTGGCGCCATCGCCGCGCCGTGGCCGCAGCCGCGAGGATAGCGCACGGCGGTCGGGCCGTCGATCCGGTACGCGGTGGTCAGCATCCGCCGGCACTCGTGCTCGTCGGCCGGCGCCATGATCACCATGTTGGGGATGCAGGCGAGGTAGGAAAGATCGAAGGCGCCCTGGTGTGTGGCGCCGTCAGCGCCCACCAGCCCGCCGCGATCGACGGCCAGCATCACCGGCAGATTTTGTAGCGCGATGTCATGCACAAGCTGATCGTAGGCGCGCTGCAGGAAGGTCGAGTAGATCGCCACCACCGGCTTCATGCCCTCGCAGGCCATGCCGGCGGCGAAAGTCAGCGCGTGCTGCTCGGCGATGCCGACGTCGTGGAACCGCTCCGGGAATTCCTCGGCGAAGCGCGCCATGCCCGATCCCTCGGCCATGGCGGGCGTGATGGCGACGAGCCGGGCATCCTCGCGCGCCATGTCGCACAGCCAGTCGCCGAATATCTGCGTGTAGGTGGTCTTCCCGCCGTGGGACTGGATGCCGTTGGCGGCGTCGAACTTCGAGACGCCGTGATAGAGGATGGGATCGGCCTCCGCCAGCTTGTAGCCCTGCCCCTTCTTCGTGACGACGTGGAGGAACTGCGGCCCCTTGAGTTCGCGCAGGTTTTGCAGCGTCGGGATCAGCGAATCCAGGTCGTGGCCGTCGATGGGGCCGATGTAGTTGAAGCCGAACTCCTCGAACAGCGTGCCCGGCACGAACATGCCCTTGACGTGCTCTTCGGCGCGCTTGGCGAGCTCCAGCATGGAGGGCATGACGGACAGCACCTTCTCGCCGGCGCGGCGGGCGGCGTTGAAGGTGCGGCCGGAGAGCAGGCGCGCCAGGTACTTGTTGAGCGCGCCGACCGGCTGCGAGATCGACATGTCGTTGTCGTTGAGGATCACCAGCAGGTTGGCGTCGATCACGCCGGCGTTGTTGAGCGCCTCGAAGGCCTGGCCGGCCGACATGGCGCCGTCGCCGATGATCGCCACCACGCGCCGGTCTTCGCCCTTGTCCCGGGCCGCCACGGCCATGCCCAGCGCCGCCGAGATGGACGTCGAGGAATGGCCGACGCCGAAAGTGTCGTAGGGGCTCTCGTCGCGGCGCGGGAAGCCGGAGATGCCGTCCTTCATGCGCAGGTGCGCCATGCCGGTTTGCCGGCCGGTCAATGCCTTGTGGGCGTAGGTCTGGTGGCCGACGTCCCAGACCAGCCGGTCCTCGGGCGTGTTGAAGACGTAGTGCAGCGCGATGGTCAGTTCAACCGTGCCGAGGTTCGACGACAGGTGGCCGCCGGTCCGGGATACCGATTCGATCAGGAAGCTTCGCAGCTCCTCGGCGAGTTTCGGCAGATCCTCCGGCGGCAGGCAGCGCAGGTCGGCGGGGGCGAGGATGGATTCGAGCAGCGGACGGGTCATTGGAAGAGCTAGAAGGTTCGGTCGGCGATGTAGTCGGCCAGCTCGTGCAGGCGCGCCGCGCGCCCGCCGAAGGGCGCGAGGGCGGCCTGCGCGTCGGCGCGCAGTTCGGCCGCCATGGTCCTGGCCCGGGCGGCGCCGAGCAGGCTCACATAGGTGGGCTTGTTGGAGGCGGCGTCCTTTCCGGCGGTCTTGCCGAGCGTCGCGGTGCTGGCTTCGGCGTCGAGGATGTCGTCCACCACCTGGAACAGCAGGCCCGCGCGGTTGGCGAAGCGAGCGAGGCTGGAGAGCGATGGTGCGTCGGCGCCGCCGCAATGCGCGCCCAGCAGCGCCGAGGCGCGGATCAGCGCCCCGGTCTTGTGGATGTGCATGAATTCGAGTTCTTCGATAGCCAGTGCCTGTCCGACGGCGGCCAGATCGATGGCCTGGCCGCCCGCCATGCCGCGCGAGCCGGTCGCCTGGGCGAGCAGGGCCAGCATGCCGGGGCTGCCGCCGTGCTCGGCCAGCATCTGGAAGGCGAGGCTTTGCAGCGCGTCGCCGACCAGCAGCGCCGTCGCCTCGTCGTATTCGACATGGCAGGTCGGCTTGCCGCGGCGCAGGACGTCGTTGTCCATGCAGGGCAGGTCGTCATGGACCAGCGAATAGGCGTGGATCAGCTCCACCGCGCAAGCCGGCGCATCGAGGATATCCGCGTCGGCGCCAAAAATCTCGCCGGCGGCGTGGGCCAGCAGCGGACGCACGCGCTTGCCGCCGCCCAGCACGGCGTAGCGCATGGCTTCGTGCAGGCGCGCCGGGGCGGCCGAGGTCGGGGGCAGCCAGCGCTGCAAGGCGGATTCCGTCCGTGCCTGAACGGCGGCCATCCAGGAAGCGAAGTCCGTCATTGACTTTCCCGTTCCGGTGCGAAATCGCGCAGTTCTCCATTTTCGAGAATCGAAAGCCGCCGCTCGGCCGCCGCCAGCGTTTCCTGGCAATGCCGGAGCAGGGCCATGCCGCGCTCGTAGGCGGCCAGGGATTCCTCGAGCGGCGCGTCGCCGGATTCCATCGACTGGACGATGGCCTCGAGCTCGCGCAGGGTGGATTCGAAGGAAGCGGGCGCTTCGCCGGGGGCCGATTTTTCGGTCATTGGATATGGAGGGGTTGGAGAGGGTGTAACCATAGCCTAACGCACCTGTTCCGGTCAATTTGGATATACTCCGCGACCCGCTTTTCCCTTTGTTTCCATGGGTTCCCTCTGGATGGTGGCGGCGAGCTTCCTGTTCGCCTGCATGGGTGTCTGCGTCAAGCTCGGCGCCGACCGGTTTTCCGCCGGCGAACTGGTGTTCTACCGGGGACTCGTGGCCGTGCTCCTGATGCTCCCCTTCGTCGGCGGGCATCGCCTGCCGCTCGCCACGCCCGTCGGCTGGGACCATTTCTGGCGCGGCCTGTCCGGCTTTGTGTCGCTGGCGGCTTATTTCTACGCCATCACGCGGATCCCGCTGGCCACGGCCGTCACGCTCAACTACACCGCGCCGCTCTTCCTGGCCCTGCTGGTCATCTTCTGGGCGCGGGAGGCGCCGGCGCGCGGGCTTCCCCTGGCGCTCGCGGCGGGCTTCGTGGGCATCGTGCTGGTGCTCCAGCCGACGCTGGCCCGCGAGCAATGGATGGGCGGCCTCCTGGCGCTGGGCTCCGGCATGACCGCGAGCCTCGCCTACTGGAACGTGCGCCGCTTGGGCGAACTGGGCGAGCCGGAGTGGCGCACGGTATTCTACTTCTCGCTGTTCTCCGCACTGGGCGGCCTGCCCTGGGCGCTGGCGGGCGGTTCTCTCCACGCCATCGACCCCGCGGGCGGCCTGCTGCTCCTGGGCGTCGGCGGTTTCGGCACCGCCGCCCAGCTGTGCATGACCGCCGCCTACAAGCGGGGGCGGACGCTCGTCTCCGCGAGCCTCGCCTACACGACCGTGGCGTTCTCCAGCTTCTTCGCCTTCCTGCTCTGGGACGAGACGCTGCCCCCGGCAGCCTGGGCCGGCGTCGTCCTGATCACGGGAAGCGGCATCGCGGCCATGGCGCTCCCCCATGCGGCATCGGCCGGCCGGGAGTGAGTGTTATAGTTGGTCGAACCCCATCGAGAGGACCTTTCCATGATCACCACCGACCACAAGGGCAGGCTGGTTTCCGTCGCCGTGCTGGGCGAATTCACGCTGGCCGATTTCAAGGAATTCGAGGAGCTGGCGATTCACACCGCGCAGTTCGAGGGGCCGGTGGACCTGCTGTTCGATCTGACGCAGATGGCGGGTTTCACGGTGGACATGGCTTGGGAGGAGATCAAGTTCTCCCGCGCGCACGGCCGCGACTTCGGCCGCATCGCCGTGGTGACGGACAGTCAGTGGGTGGCCTGGAGCGCTTGGCTGGAGCAGATATTCGTCACCGCCGATCTGCGGGTTTTTTCCAACGGGACGGAAGCGCGGCAATGGCTCGAAGAGGGGGCGGGGGCCGAATGAGCACGCTGCTGGTCAGCGCCGCCGAACTGGCCGTCCATACCGACGATCCCGGCTGGCGCGTCTTCGACTGCCGCCACGACCTCGTGAACACCGGCTACGGCGCGCAGGCCTACGCCAAGGGCCACATTCCGGGCGCGCTGTTCATGGGCGTCGACGACGACCTTTCCGGGCCGAAGACCGGGAAAACCGGCCGCCACCCGCTGCCCGACCCCGAAGTGTTCGCCGCGAGGATGTCCGCCTGCGGCGTCGGGCCGGACACCCAGGTGGTCGCCTACGACAACGAGGGCAACGTCTTTGCGTCACGCCTGTGGTGGATGCTGCGCCACTGGCTCGGCCACGAAAAGGTCGCCGTGCTCGACGGCGGGCTGGCGGGCTGGAAGCGGGCGAAACAGCCGCTGACCGACGAGGTGCAATCCTTTCCTCACGCGAACTTCACGCCGCGTCCGCGCGATGGCGTCCAGGTGGACGCCGCCTTCGTCATGGCGCGCCTCTCCGACCCGAAGGTGCTGATGCTCGATGCCCGCAGCGAGGAGCGATTCTCCGGCGAGCAGGAGACCATCGACCCCGTCGCCGGCCACATCCCCGGCGCGATCAACCGCTTCTACTTCGACAACCTCGACGACCCCGGCATCTACTTCAAGCCGGCCGCCGAACTGCGCGAAGAGTTCGACGCGCTGCTGGCCGGCCGCCCGCCCGCCAACGTGATCCAGCAATGCGGCTCCGGCGTCACCGCCTGCCACAACATCCTGGCCATGGAACTCGCCGGCCTGCCCGGCTCCTCGCTTTACGTCGGCTCGTGGAGCGAGTGGTGTTCCGATCCGTCGCGGCCCATCGAAAAGGGTTACTGATTCTCCAGCGCCGCGGCGATGTTCCTTCGCCAGCGGTCGAAACCGATGCGGCGGATCGGCGATCCCGCGAGCCGTTCCGCGAAGACTGACTCTTCCCACGAGAACAGCTCTGCCATCGTTGCCTGGTCGAGCCCATGGCGCGGCGCGAAATCCTTTTCTTTTGTCGGCGGCGCGAAGCGGTTCCACGGGCAGGCGAGCTGGCAGTCGTCGCAGCCGTAGATGCGGTTGCCGATCAGGGGGCGCAGGTCTTCCGGAATCGGCCCCTTCAGTTCGATGGTGAGGTATGAGATGCAGCGCCGCGCGTCGACGACGCCCGGCGCGACGATGGCGCGTGTCGGGCAGGCGTCGATGCAGGCCGTGCAGGTGCCGCAGTGGTCCGTGACCGGCGCATCGGGAGGCAGCGGCAGGTCGGTGAAGATTTCGCCGAGGAAGAACCAGGAACCTTGGCGCGAGAGCAGCAGCGAGTGCTTGCCGCGCCAGCCGAGGCCGGCCGCCTGCGCCAGCGCCACTTCGGCCACCGGCGCCGAGTCGGTGAAGACGCGGTATCCGAAGGGGCCGGTCTCCGTGGCGATACGGTCGGCGAGCTTCTGCAGCCGGTTGCGCATGAGCTTGTGATAGTCGCGGCCCAGGGCATAGCGGGAGATGCCCGATTGCGGCGCGACCGCGGGCAGGTAGCTCATGCGCGCCACGATGACCGAGCGTGTGCCCGGCACCAGTTCGGCGGGTCGCGCGCGCTTCGAACCGTGGCGGGCCATATAATCCATCTCGCCGTGGAACCCATTGGCGAGCCAGCCGGTCAGCGTCGCCTCGACGCCGGGAAGATCGACGCCCGAAATACCGACGGCGTCGAAGCCGGACTCGCGGCCCCAACCTTTGATCTGCGCAGAAAGTGCCTTCCAGTCATGCATGACCTCGATCTTACCCTGCCCGACGAAGCGGCCACGCTGGCGCTGGGTGCGGCGCTGGCTGCTTGTGTTTTGCCGGGAATGGTCGTTTACCTCGATGGCGACCTGGGCAGCGGCAAGACCACGCTCGTCCGGGGGCTGCTGCGGGCGCTGGGGGATGCGGGGCCGGTGAAGAGTCCGACCTACACCCTGGTTGAACTTCATGCGGTTTCTGGATTAAACTTGTATCACTTTGATTTCTATCGGTTCAATCAGCCGGAAGAATATCTCGATGCGGGCTTGGACGAATACTTCTCGGGCAAGGCTGTCTGCCTGGTCGAATGGCCGGAGCGGGCGGCTCCCTATCTGCCTGCGCCCGACCTGCGCATCCGGCTTGCCATGCGCGGCGCGGGACGCGAGGCGCGCATCGAGGCCTTCGGCGAACGGGGCCGGCGATGTCTGACGAATTCAGCTCTTCCCGCCGCGAAATTCTCCGCTTCGCCGCCGCCAGCCTGACGCTGCTGGTGGCCCGGTCGGGGCTGGCCGCATCGTCTTCCATCCTCGGCGTGCGCGTCTGGCCGTCCGACGACTACACGCGCATCACGCTGGAGCATGACCAGCCGGTACGGTTCTCCCACCTGACGCTGAAGAACCCCGATCGCCTCGTGGTCGACCTTGACGGCATCGAATTCAATTCGGTGCTCGCCAGCCTGCCGGACAAGATCATCGACGCCGATCCGCACGTCAGGCTGATCCGCGCCGGCCGCAACAAGCCCGGCGTGGTGCGGCTCGTCATCGAGCTGAAGGGCGAGGTGAAGCCGCAGGTCTTCACGCTGAAGCCGGTCGGCGAATACGGCCACCGGCTGGTGCTGGACCTCTATCCGGCCGAACCCGTCGATCCCCTGATGGCGCTGCTGCGGAAGCTGCCGGCGCCGGTGCGGACGACGCAGGCCGGCATCCGGCGCGATGCGCCGGAAGTGACGCGGCTGGTGACGGTCATGCTCGATCCCGGCCACGGCGGCGAGGATCCGGGCGCCGTCGGCCGCGGCGGGAGCCACGAGAAGAACGTCACGCTGGCCATCGCGCGTCGCCTGAAGGGTCTGATCGACGCCGAGCCCAACATGCGCACGGCGCTGACGCGCGACGGCGACTACTTCATTCCCCTGCACCAGCGGGTGCAGAAGGCCCGCCAGGTGCAGGCCGACCTGTTCGTCTCGATCCATGCCGACGCCTTCATCAAGCCGACGGCGCGCGGCTCGTCGGTCTTCGTGCTCTCGGAGAACGGCGCTTCGTCCTCGGCGGCGCGGTGGCTGGCGAACCGCGAGAACGCGGCGGACCTCGTCGGCGGCGTCAACATCGGCGTCAAGGATCCCTACCTCGCGCGCACGCTGCTCGACCTGTCGCAGACCGCCACCCTCAACGACAGCCTGAAGCTCGGGCGCGCCGTGCTTTCCGAGCTGGGCGGGATCAACGCGCTCCACAAGGGCCAGGTCGAGCAGGCCGGCTTCGCGGTGCTCAAGGCGCCGGACATTCCCTCCATCCTCATCGAAACGGCCTTCATCTCCAACCCGGACGAGGAGCGCCGGCTCAACGACGAGGACTACCAGGACATGATGGCCGAGGCCATGCTCCAGGGCATCAAGCGCTACTTCGCCGGCAACCCGCCGCTGGCGAAATCGAAGATGGCGCGGCTGGATTAATTCGGGTCATGTATCCCTAAAAATTTTTTCCCTCCCGCGCCGTTGCCTTTTTGAAAATTCCTCTACAATCGCCCCCAGTAAGAATCCTGTCAGGAACCTGTCAGGAATTCGTAAGCAGCCTGTAGTCGACCTGCAAGTACGGTAGGGGCCAACCGGCCCCAGTCACCCAGATGTCGGCTCCGGTCACAACATGACCGAGAGGCCGATACTCGGACAAATTATTGAAGGTGCTGATATGGCAAGTGCGCCGGCTGGTGCAGCGAGGAGTTTGTCGCCTTCGCAGGGCGAAGAGAAGCGTGGCAAGGCGGAAGTTCGCCTCGTCACGGTCTACATCATGGGCAAGGCCTGTCAGGTGCCGTCCGATGCGACCATCATGGGCGCCATCGAATACGCCGGCCACCAGATCGTGCGCGGCGCCGGCTGTCGGGAGGGCTATTGCGGCGCATGCGCCACCCTCTACCGGGTGCCCGGCGACTACAAGATCCGCACGGGCCTGGCCTGCATGACGCTGGTCGAGGAGGGCATGACGCTGGCCCAGTTCCCCTCGGTTCCCGCCGAGAAGGCCATCTACGACATCGAGCAGATGAAGCCCAACGTCAGCGCCATCCAGCAGGCGTATCCCGTGGTCTTCCGCTGCGTCGCGTGCAGCACCTGCACCAAGTCCTGCCCGCAGGGCCTCCAGGTCATGGATTACGTCCAAGCCGCCAAGCGGGGCGACATCGCGATGCTCATGGACCTGTCCTTCGACTGCGTCGCCTGCGGCCTGTGCATGCTGCGCTGCCCGGCCGAGATCACGCAGCCGCTGGTCGGCGTGCTGGGCCGCCGCCTCTACGGCCGCTACCTGCGGCCGGACAGCCCGGAACTCGCCGAGCGCGTCAATGCCGTCAATGCGGGCGCCTACGACGCCGAGTATCGGAAGATGATGGCGATGGGCAGGGAAGAGCTCTCCAAGCTCTACTACGCACGCGATTCGGAATAGAAAGGAAGCACGATGTATCCACAGTACATGGAAGAATCGCTGCGCAAGGTCGTCCAAACGCGTCCGAAGCGCCTGGAGCTGGCACGGAAGCCGGGCCCCGTCTATCCCCCGATGAGCGAGCAGGAGCGCCGCGCGGTTCTGGAGGAATGCCATCCCGACTTCAAGCCGGACGCCATGCGCGCCGTGCGCGTCGGCCCCAACAAGGGCGAGAAGCTGATCACGGAAGTGGCCGAGCTGTTCGAGTCGCATTCCTGGCTCTCGCGCGAGAAGGTCAACCTGTCGAAGCCGGACATCGAGACCGACCTCCTGATCATCGGCGGCGGCGGCGCCGGCTGCAACGCCGCGCTGGTCGCCATGAAGGAGCACGGCGTCAAGTCGGTGATCGCCACCAAGCTGCGCATGGGCGACGCCAACACCATGATGTCCCAGGGCGGCATGCAGGCCGCGGTGTCGCGCACCGACTCCCCGACCCGCCACTACCTGGACGCCATCGGTGGCGGCCACTTCGAGAACAAGCCCGAGCTGGTCCGTGCCCTCACCGAGGACGGCCCCGGCGTGGTCAAGTGGCTGGAAGACCTCGGCGTGTGCTGGGACAAGGAGCCGGACGGCTCGCTGAAGACCATGCACGGCGGCGGCACCTCCCGCAAGCGCATGCTCTCCTGCCGCGACTACACCGGCGCCATCATTATGCGCACCCTGATGGACGAGGTGCGCAACCACCCCGACATGATCACCGTCAAGGAGTTCATGCCGGCGGTCGAGCTGATCCTGGACGACAAGGGCCGCTGCGCCGGCGCCGTCCTGTACAACATGGACACCGAGGAGTTCTTCGTCGTCAAGGCGAAGGCCACGCTGGTCGCCACCGGCGGCTTCGGGCGGCTGCACATCCGCGGCTTCGACACCACCAACCACTATGGCGCCACGGGCGACGGCCTGGTGATGGCCTACCGCGCCGGCGCGAAGATGATGTACATGGACTCCGTCCAGTACCATCCGACGGGCGTCTCGTTCCCCGAGCAGATCGCGGGCTTCCTGGTGACCGAGGCCATCCGCGGCGCGGGCGGCCAGCCGCTCAACAAGGACGGCGAGCTGTTCGTCTTCCCGCGCGAGCCGCGCGACATCGAGGCCTCCGCCATCATCCGCGAGTGCAACCGCGGCGGCGGCATCGAGACCCCCTCCGGCCGCGTCGGCGTCTGGCTCGACTCGCCGCTCATCGACATGATCCACGGCGAGGGCTACACCGACAGGCACTTCCCGGCCATGTACCGCCAGTTCATCCGCTATGGCATCGACATCACCAAGCTGCCGATGCTGATCTATCCCTCGCTGCACTACCAGAACGGCGGCATCGAGATCAACGAGAAATGCGAGACCACCCTGCCCGGCCTCTATGTCGCGGGCGAAGCCTCCGGCGGTCTGCACGGCCGCAACCGCCTGATGGGCAACTCGGTGCTCGACTACAACGTCTTCGGCCGCCGCGCCGGCCGCTATGCGGGCGAGTATGTCAAGTCCGTCAAGCTCGGCAAGCTCAGCGTGGCCCATCTCGACGCCTACGAGAAGGAGCTGGCGGACGCCGGCATCAAGACCGACTTGGTCACGCCGATCCTGCTGCCCTCCTACGCGCCTGCCGACGTCAAGCAGCGCCAGTGGGTCAGGAACGGCGATGCGCAGCCGGGCAGCGTATATATGAAGAACCGTCTGAACGAGAAAAGGACGGGCGCCTGACCATGAGTCATGTCGACGACAAGGTCATCGATCTGGTGCGCACCGCGCTGGATCTCGAGTATTGCGGGGAACACCTGTACCGGCACTGGGCCGATCAGACCAGGAACGCCAGCGGAAAGGCCATGTTCCTGCGCCTGGCGGAAATCGAGAAGGGACACATCGAGGAAACGCATGCGATCTTCGCCTCGATCCTGGGCGAGGAGCGCTGGAAGGCGCTTTCCACGGGGGAATCCGGCTGCGCCCACCCCTCCGGAATTGTCGCCGAGCTTGAGTCCACCGTCGCTGGCCGCGGACACACGGAAGTCGCCGACGACACCCAGGCGCTGCGCATGGCGATGGAGCTGGAACGCCGCGCCATCCACACCTTCAAGGAGATGGCGGAGCACACGACCGATCCGGAGGTGCTGGAACTGATCGGCAAGGTGATCCAGGAGGAATGCTTCCATTACGACAACCTCCAGGCCCAGCTCGACAGCCTGTTGAACGTCGGCATCTGGCTCGACAAGCCCGAGTTCCGCATGGACGCAAAATTCTAGGCGCACACATGGCTACCACTACCGTACGCATTTCCTCGGCCCGCGTTTCCAGCCCTTTCGTGGCGCGGATCGAGAAGATCAGCGCCCAGAACCTGCTGGCCTGTTACCAGTGCGGCAAGTGTTCCGCGGGCTGCCCGATGGCGGCCCACATGGATATCCTGCCCAACCAGATCATCCGCATGGCCCAGCTGGGCATGCACGAGCAACTGCTTGCCTCCGAAGCCATCTGGACCTGCGTGTCCTGCATGACCTGCAACACCCGCTGCCCGAAGGGCGTCCGGATCGCCGAGACCATTGAGGCGCTGCGCGAGACGAGGCTGCGGACGGGCGAGCGCAACGATTGCCTGAAGATCGGCGACATTCTTCCTGGCGCGCGCGCGGACCTGCCGCCGATCGCGATGATCAGCGCCCTGCGCAAACTGAGTTCCTGAGGGCCGGCCCAATGAGCGGCGAGATGACCAAGCTGATTTACTACCCCGGCTGCACGCTGAAGAACCACGCGCGCAACTTCGACGTTTCCACCGTGTCCTCGATGGGCAAGCTGGACGTGGAAGTCGCCGAGATGTCGCGCTGGAACTGCTGCGGCACCGTGCATTGCCTGTCCTCCGACAACGTGATGAACCGCGTGGCGCCGGTGACCAACCTGATCCGCGTCAAGGAGGAGGGCGGCTCCGAGTTCATGACGGGCTGCGCCATGTGCTACAACACGCTCAAGCGCGCCAACATCGACGTGAAGCAGCGCGCCGACATGCTGGAGACCATCAACGAGTTCGTATACCTCGAGGAGACGAAGTACGCCGGCGAGGTCGACGTCCTGCACCTGCTCGAATACCTGCGCGACCGCGTCACCTTCGACGCCATGGGCAAGCGCGTGGTCAAGCCCCTCGCGGGCCTCAAGGTCGCCTGCTATTACGGCTGCCTGCTGGTGCGCCCGAAGGAGGTCGCCTTCGACGACGTCGAAAACCCGACTGTCATGGAGGATCTCGTTTCCGCATTGGGTGCGACCCCCGTGCCCTTCCCCCTCAAGGCCGACTGCTGCGGCGCCTACCATACCGTGGGCAAGCCGGAAATCATCGCTGACCGCACGAACAGGATCATGGGCTCGGCGGCCGAGGAAGAAGCCGACCTCGTCATCGTGAGCTGCCCGCTGTGCGCCTACAACCTCGATTTCCGCCAGGAGGATGCGAAGCGCATGAACCCGGACTTCCAGCATCTGCCGGTGCTCTACTTCACGCAGCTCATGGCGTTGGCCTTCGGCTGCGACGAGTCGGCGCTGCGGCTCGACCTTCATCACATCGACCCGAAGCCGGCGCTGGCCGCTCGCGGCCTGGTTTGAGGAGGGGGCGGCAATGCGACCGACAAAATACTTCAACGAACTCAAGCCGCTGCACGGCAACGTCTACGTCAACGAGACCTGGTGCAAGGGCTGCGGTTTCTGCGTGCAGTTCTGCCCGACCAACGTGCTCGACGTTTCCCCGGAATTCAATGCCAAGGGCTATCACCCGCCCTACGCGAAGAACCCCGAGAAGTGCCGCGACTGCAACTTTTGCCAGCTGATCTGTCCCGAGTTCGCGATATTCGTTGAACGGGACGACGAAGAAACAGAGAAAGGGAAAGCATGAAGAAACCAATGACCGTGCCCGCCGATCCCAAAGGGGTCGACAGCGGCGCCCACTTCATGGATGGCGACCACGCGCTGGCCGAAGGCGCCTTGGCGGCGGGTTGCCGCTTCTTCGCCGGCTATCCCATCACGCCTTCGACCGAGACCTTCGAGCGATTCGCGGAGCGCGCGCCCGAGGTTGGCTGCATGTTCATCCAGATGGAGGACGAGCTGTCCGCCATCGCCGCCAACATCGGCGCGGCCTGGGGCGGCCAGAAGGTGATGACGGTCACCTGCGGCCCCGGCTTCTCGCTGATGGTGGAGAACATCGGACTGGCCTGCGTGACCGAAACGCCTATGGTGATCGCCAACGTCCAGCGCGCCGGTCCCTCGACCGGTTCCCCGACGCTGACTGCGCAACAGGACATGATGCAGGCGAAATACGGCCCCCATGGCGACAACGCGATGATCGCCCTGTCTCCGGACAGCCCGCAGGAATGCTTCGATCTCGCCATCGAGGCGTTCAATCTCTCCGAGCACTATCGCGTGCCGGTCATCATCCTGACCGACGAGACCGTCGGCCACATGCACGAGAAGGTGGTCATTCCGCCCGCCGAGGAAATCAAGGTCGTGCCGCGCAACAACTACAGCGGACCGCAGGAGGACTTTCGCCCCTACAAGTTCGACGGCAAGCCTGGCCACCCCATGTGCCGCGCGGGCGATGGCTATCGTTTCCACATCACGGGCCTCACGCACAACGAGAAGGGCTATCCGGTCGTCACGGCGGAACAGCAGGCGATCATGGTTCCGCACCTGATGGAAAAGATCAACGGCAACGCCGACGACATCATCCGTGTGGACGCTGAGCAGATCGAAGGCGCCGACGTCGTGGTCGTCTCCTACGGCATCACTTCCCGCATCGCCGTCAAGGCGATCCAGGACGCGCGCAAGGAAGGCATCAAGGTCGGCTCGCTGCGCCTCATCACGATCTGGCCCTTCTGCGAGAAGCGCATCCGCGAGATCGCGGGCAAGGTCAAGGCCATCGTCGTGCCCGAACTCAACTATGGCCAGATGGTCAATGAAGTGGAACGCGCAGCGGCCGGGCAGTGCAAGGTGATCAGCGTCAATCACTGCGGCGGCGCGGTGCACGACCCCCAGGTGATCCTGGAGGCCATCAGAAAGGGAAGCAAGTAACCATGGATATCGCTCAGTTCAAGAAAGCCAGCCCCATGGCGGGCACGCTGCGGATGGATCGCATGGCGCATATCTGGTGCCCCGGCTGCGGCATCGGCTCCGAGGTGAACTCCTTCGCCGAGGCCGTCAAGCGCAGCGGCATCGACCCCGCCAAGCTGGCGGTCGTCTCCGGCATCGGTTGCACGGGCCGCGTCGCGGGCTACGTCGACTTCGACTCGATCCACACCACGCACGGCCGCGCCATTCCCGTGGCGACCGGCCTCAAGCTTGCCCGGCCCGACATGAAGGTCGTCGTGTTCAGCGGCGAGGGTGACCTCACCGGCATCGGCGGCAACCACTTCATCCATGCCGCCCGCCGCAACATGGACATCGTGGTCATCTGCAACAACAACTTCACCTACGGCATGACCGGCGGTCAGGTGACTCCGACGACGCCCGGGGGCGCGATCTCCTCGACGACGCCGTTTGGCAACCACGAGTACCCGTTCAACCTGCCCTTCCTCGCGGAAGCGGCCGGGGCCACCTACATCGCCCGCTGGACCTCGATGCACTCGCGCAACCTCATCCAGTCCATCGAGGAAGCGCTCTCGCGAAAGGGCTTCTCGTTCATCGAGGTCATCTCGCCCTGCACGACGCTGTACCTGCGCCGCAACCGCCTGGGCGACGGCGTCGACATGCTCCAGTTCTACCAGGAGAACGCGGTTCTCCAGCACGGCGCGGACACCCGCACGCTGGACATCGACTTCCAGAGCAAGATCGTCATCGGCAAGTTCGTCGAGAAGGACAAGCCCGACTACATCACGGCGCTCGACAATCGCTGCGTGAAGGTGGTCGGCGACGACTACCAGCTCTACGGCAAGACCGTGCCGGAGCGCGAGGCCGAGGAGAAGGCCGAGAAGGAGCGCATCGCCGCCCGTCGCGCCGCTGCCGCCGCCGAAGCCGAGGCGCAGGAGAAGAAGGTCGCGAAGAAGGCTGCCGCGCCGGCGAAGAAACCCGCCGCCAAGCCCGCCGCGAAGAAGGCCGTCGCGACCAGGGCGCCAGCGAAAAAAGCCGCCGCGGCCAAGCCTGCTGCGAAAGCCGCTGTGAAGAAGTCCGCCGCCAAGTCCGCCGCGACCGCGAAGAAGGTTGCCGCCAAGCCTGTGGCGAAGAAGGCTGCGGTGAAGAAGTCCGCCGCGAAGCCCGCCGCCAAGAAGACGACACGCAAGTAAGGAAAACGAGCGCATGAGCACCCAAGAGATCAGGTTCTCGGGATTCGGTGGCCAGGGCATCATCCGCTGCGCCCTGATCACGGGCAAGGCGCTGTCGCTTTACGACGACAAGTTCGCCACGATGACCCAGGCCTTCGGTCCGGAAGCGCGCGGCAGCGCCTGTTCGGCGCAGCTCGTGGTCTCCGACGACCGCGTCCTCTACCCGTACATCACCCACCCCGGCATCCTGATGGCGCTGTCGCAGGAAGCCTACGACAAGTACTGGGGCGAACTGCCCGACGGCGGCATCCTGATCGTCGAACAGGATCTCGTGAAGATCAAGGAAGAGCACAAGAACCTCAAGTTCTATCGCGTCCCGGCGACCCGTTTCGCCGAGGAAGTGGGCAACCGGCTGTTCACGAACCTCGTGGCGCTGGGCTTCTTCTCCGCGGTGACGGGCATCGTCACCGACGAGGCCATGAAGAAGGCCCTGCCGGGCCTCGTGCCCGACCGGTTCCTGAAGGTCAATATCAAGGCGTTCGAGAAGGGCTATGACTTCGGCCTCGAGGCCGTGAAGTCGTCCGGAGCCGCATCATGACGACGCCCAACCAGCCAGGCAAGCCGAACAAGCGCACCGGCGTGTTCGTCTGCCACTGCGGCACCAACATTGCCGCGACGGTCGACGTGAAGAGGGTCGCCGAGGAGATGGCCGGCGAGGGCACGGTCGTCTTCTCCACGGACTACGTCTATATGTGCTCGGACCCGGGCCAGGGCGCGGTCATCCAGGCGATCAAGGACAACAATCTCGATTCGATCATCGTCTCCGCCTGCTCGCCCAACCTGCACGAAGGCACCTTCCGCGAGAACGCCAGGCGCGCGGGTATCAGCGAATTCACCTGCGAGATCGCCAACATCCGCGAACAGTGTTCCTGGGTGCATAAGGACCGCGGCGTGGCGACCGAGAAGGCGATCAAGATCGTTCGCAGCGCCGCGCGCCGCGTTACCCGCAACCAGAGCCTGGAGCCGGTCGGCATCCCCGTTACGCGCAAGGCGCTGGTCATCGGCGGCGGCATCGCCGGCATCCAGGCCGCGCTGGACATGGCCAACGCCGGCCTGGACGTCGTGCTGGTCGAGAAGCTGGCCACCATCGGCGGCCACATGCTCCAGCTCTCCGAAACCTTCCCGACCCTGGACTGCGCGCAGTGCGTGCTCTCCCCCAAGATGGTCGAGCTTTCGCGCCATCCGAAGATCAAGCTGATGACCTACAGCGAGGTGCAGGAGGTTTCCGGCGCGATGGGCGGCTTCAAGGTCAAGATCCGCAAGAAGCCTTCCTTCGTCGATCCCGAAACCTGCAAGATCTGCGACGAGTGCGCCCAGGTCTGCCCGCAGGTCGTGTCCAACGAATACGACCTGGGTCTCACGGCGCGGCGCGCCATCTACATCCCCTTCGCGCAGGCCATTCCCGCGAGCTACACGCTGGACGAGGACGCCTGCCTGGGCCTGAACCCCATCCGCTGCGGCAAGTGCAAGGATGTCTGCGAGGCGGGCGCCATCAACTACGACATGCGCCCGGAGATCGTGAACGAGGAATTCGGCGCCATCGTCGTCGCCACCGGCTTCGATCTCTACCCGCAGGAGAAGATCCTGGAGTACGGGGCCGGGAACGTCGAGGACGTCCTCGACGGCCTCCAGTTCGAGCGCCTGTGCTCGGCCTCCGGCGCCACCAAGGGCCATGTGCTGCGTCCCTCCGACCACCAGGAGCCCAAGGAGATCGTCTTCATCCAGTGCGTCGGCTCGCGCGATCCCGCGCAGCACTGCGCCTACTGCTCCAAGATCTGCTGCATGTACACGGCCAAGCACGCGCGCCTCTACAAGCACCACGTGCCGGACGGCAAGGCCTACATCTTCTACATCGACATCCGCTCGGGCGGCAAGGGCTACGAGGAATTCGTGCAGCGCACGATGGAGGATGACGGCACCGTTTACCTGCGCGGCCGCGTCTCGAAGCTCCATCGCACGAAAGGCGGCAAGGTGCGCGTCATGGGTACCGATACCCTGACCGGCCAGAACGTCGAGATCGACGCCGACATGGTCGTGCTCGCGCTGGCCATGCAGCCTTCGAAGGGCACGGCGGAAATCGCCAGGACGCTCAAGATCGGCCGCGACAAGGACGGTTTCCTCGCCGAGGCGCATCCGAAGCTGCGTCCCGTCGAGAGCGTCACGGGCGGCATTTTCCTGGCCGGCGCGGCCCAGGGCCCGAAGGACATTCCGGAGACCGTGGCCCAGGCCTCCGCCGCCGCGGCCAAGGCGATCGCGCTGCTCTCGAAGCCGACGCTCTACCGTTCGCCGACCATCGCGAGGGTTCGGAACTCCCACTGCACGGGCTGCGAGATGTGCGTGGATGCCTGCCCCTACGAGGCGATCCGGCTGGAGAACGGCAAGGCCATCGTCAACGAGGTGCTCTGCGAAGGCTGTGGCGCCTGTCAGGCCACCTGCGTGCGCGCAGCCATCGAGGTCAAGAACCTCCAGCTCGCGCAGGTCAATGACATGATCGAGGCCGTGCTCACGGCCGCCTGAGGAAGACCAAGGAAAATCCGATGTCGGACACTCAATCTTACGAACCGCGAATCGTCGCCTTCCTCTGCAAGTGGTGCACCTCCGCTGGCGCGGATCTGGCTGGCGTCTCCCGCATCCAGTATCCCGCCAACGTGACGCCCATTCAGGTGATGTGCACGGGCGGCGTCTCCCCGATGTACGTCCTGTCGGCCCTTCGCAAGGGCGCCGACGGCGTGCTCGTGTCGGGCTGCCACCCCGGCGACTGCCACTACATCGAGGGCAACTACCTGGCGCGGCGCAAGCTGCACCTCGTCAAGGAGCTCCTCGGCTTCGTCGGCGTCGAGCCGGACCGGTTCCGCATGTCGTGGGTGTCGGCGGCCGAGGGCGCCAAGTTCGCCCAGGTGGTGCGCGATTTCGTCGAGGACCTGCGCCCGCTCGGCCCGCAAGAAAAGGTGAAGGCAGACCGCTCATGATCAAGATTCAGGACATTCGCGACGCGGCCCGCGACATGCTCGCCAAGGGCGAGGTGCGCGCCGTCATCGGCTGGCAGCGCGGCAGCCGCGGCATGGCCGCAGAGCCCGTCGTCATCAACGCGCCCGAGCAGGCGGACGGCCTGGTGTGGGACCCGACCTGCTACCACAACCTGTCCCTCTACCTCGTCAACGACAAGAAGGCGCAGGCGCACGCCAAGCAAAAGCCGACGCTGCCCATCGCGATCATCGCCAAGGGCTGCGACGCGCGTTCCTGCGTCGTGCTGATGCAGGAAAACTATTTCAGGCGCGACGACATCTACATCATCGGCGTCTCCTGCGAGGGCACCGGCGTCATCGACGAGCGCAAGCTGGCCGTCGCACTGGGCGGCGTAAAGCCGACGTCGGCCGCCTTCGACGGCGACGACTATGTGGTCACGCTCCCCGACGGAAGCGAAAAGCGTCTGCCGGCCCGCGAGGTGATGGCGGATCGCTGTCTGGAATGCCGCGAACCCTTCCCGAAGGAAAACAACATCGCGCTGGGCGAGGACAAGACAGGTCGCGCCCTGGAGGCCCCCTTCGCCGCGCTCGCCCGTTTCGAGCAGCAGTCCGAGGCCGAGCGCTGGAATTACTGGCAGCGCCAGTTCGATCGCTGCATCCGCTGCTTCGCCTGCCGGTCGGTCTGCCCGATGTGCTTCTGCGACGAGTGCGTGGTCGACAGCATCGAGATGAAGGTGGCGCCGACAACATCGGCGGAGGAGAAGGCGAGCCGCGTGCGCTGGATCGAACGTTCCAACACCCTCGCGGACAACTTCGGCTACCACATGACGCGCGCCATGCACCTCGCGGGCCGCTGCATCGACTGCGGCGAGTGCGAGCGCGTCTGCCCGGTGAACATTCCGCTGCGGCTGCTCAACAACAAGATGGAGCGGGAAGCCCGCGAACAGTTCGGCTACGAGCCGGGCGCTTCCATCGGGGGGCCGTCGCTGGTGTCCTCCTTCCGCGACGACGACCCCGGCACCTGGATTAGATAAGAGCTATGGACAAACTGATCGACAAGGCGCGCCTCTCCGACTGGATTACCGCGCTGGCGGACTGGGAAGTGTTCGCGCCCGCGCTGGAAGACGGCGTGTGGACGTTCAAGGCGGCTGGAGAAGCCGTCAGCCTGGGCCACACCAACGTCAAGCAACCTCCCAAGGACTTCGCCTTCCCGCAGCGCGAAATCTATTTTTCGTTCGAGCAGGTCAAGGGCGAGCCGCCCCGGCTGACGCAGAAGCTGCCGGCCGAGGCGAAGCGCGTCGTGTTCGGCGTGCGCCCCTGCGACGGCCGCGCGGTGCCGCGCATGGACCGCGTATTCAACGACCCGCAGTTCCCGGACGCCTACTACCAGGCTCGCCGCAATGGCCTGGCCTATGTCGGCCTGGCCTGCAACCGACCCGTGGCCCCCACCTGCTTCTGCAAGTCGGTGGGCGGCTCGCCGGTTTCCTCGGAAGGGATGGACGTCCTGCTGACCGACCTGGGCGACCGCTACTTCGTGCAGGCGGTCACCAAGACGGGCGAGGCGCTGGTCGCCGCGGCGGACAAGCTGTTCGTCAAGGCATCGCCCGCGGACAAAAAGGCGCTGGAAAAGACCCATGCCGACGCGGAAGCGCAGCCCCAGCGCGCCATCGCCGACGCGGCGGGCGCGGCGAAGAAGCTCAAGGCGAACTTCGATTCCCCGCTCTGGGAAACGCTGGCCCAGGGCTGCATCGGCTGCGGCATCTGCACCTTCCTGTGCCCGACCTGCCACTGCTTCGACATCAACGACGAAGTGACCGGCACGGCGCCGATGAAGGGCAACCGCGTGCGCACCTGGGACAACTGCCAGTTCCCCGACTTCACCATGCACACCTCGGGCCACAACCCCCGCGAGACCCTCGGTTCGCGGCTGCGCCAGCGCGTGTGCCACAAGTTCCAGTACTTCCATGAGAACTACGGGATGCTCCAGTGCACGGGCTGCGGCCGGTGCGTCTCCGAGTGCCCGGTCGGAATCGACATCGTCAATGTCGTCAACAAGGTCACCGAAAATGTCGCATAACGTGGACAACATCTACCTGCCGAAGCTCGCCAGGATCGCCCACATCAAGGAAGAGATCGGCGGCGAGCGCGCCATCAAGACCTTCCGCCTCGAGTTCGTCAACGGCGACGGCTTCGATCACGCGCCCGGCCAGTGCGCCATGCTGTCCATCTTCGGACGCGGCGAGTCGATGATCTCGATCGCCTCGTCGCCGCTCGTCAAGGAGTACAAGCAGTTCTCCATCATGCGCGTCGGCCGCGTGACCACGACCTTCCACGAATTGCAGGTCGGCGACGTGGTCGGCATCCGCGGCCCCTACGGCAACCAGTTCCCGATGGACGACTGGAAGGGCAAGAACCTCGTCGTCATCGGCGGCGGCGTGGGCCTGGCGCCCGTCTGGCCCATCGTCACCACCGCCCTGGCGCGCCGCGCGGACTACAAGAACATCTCCGTGTTCTACGGCGCGCGCTCCTCGCGCGACATCATGTACCGCGAGGACCTGGAGAAGATCCGCGGCCAGGCCACGGTCAACCTGTCCATCGACAAGGCCGAGGACGGCTGGAAGGAATTCGTCGGCTTCGTGCCGTCCAACGTGCTGGACAAGAAGCCTTCGCCCGACAACACCGTCGCCATCGTCTGCGGTCCCCCGATCATGATCAAGTTCGTGATCCAGAACCTCCAGCAACTGGGGTTCAAGGACGAGCAGATCTACACGACCATCGAGAACAAGATGAAATGCGGCCTGGGCAAGTGCGGCCGCTGCAACGTCGGCACGGATTACGTCTGCGTCAAGGGGCCGGTCTATTCGTGGGCCGAGCTCAAGAGGCTTCCGCAAGAGTATTGAACCCCGCGCGTTCCGCGCGGGGAGAAGACAATCAAGGGGTATCCACATGAACGTCACAGGATTGTTCCACGGGGCGCGACTGCTCAAGTTCGTGGACTTCCCGGTCGCCGAGGTGCTCGGCCCGGAAGCGTCGAACGAAGAGATCAAGGCGCTGATCGGACGCTGCGGTTCGGTTTTCGTCAAGCCCATCTTCAAGGGCGGCGTCGGCAAGAAGGGCAAGTCGGGTCTGCTCGGGCGGGCCAAGGATCTGCCCGGCGCCATGAAGGAGAAGGAGCGGCTCTACTTCGCCGAGCACGTCCACGGCAACACACACGCCAAGGCGGAAGGCGTCACCTTCGAGGGCGCGGTGCCGGCCGACATCGAGGTCTATTTCTCGATCACCGACAGCACCCAGTATCGCGCGCCGATGATTACCATCACGCACCATGGCGGCATGGACATCGAGGAACTGTCCCCGGACAAGATCGCGCGCATTCCTTTCGATCCGCTGACCGGCCTCAAGGGTTTCGTGATCTCCAACGCGCTCAAGCAGATCAATGCGCCCGCCGAGCTGATCAGCCCGCTGGTGCAGCACCTGCCCAAGCTGTGGGACCTCTACCACCAGTACGGCATGACCATGCTGGAGCTGAATCCGATCCGCATGATGCCGGACGCCAAGTCGGGGCGCCTGACGCCGATCGCCTGCGACTTCAAGTGCTCCTTCGACGGCGACGACGCCAACGTCGCCCGCCTCGGCCTGCCGGACGACCTGGACACCTCCAGCTATTCCAACTTCGAGCTCGAGGTCAACAGCCTGCGCACCTACCAGGGCCAGTCCGACGTCTTCGTCATCAACGAGCAGGGCACCATCACCGCCATGACCTTCGGCGGCGGCGCCAATGCGCTGGTCACGGAACTGCTGGGCGACGCCGCCACGATCTCCTCGGACTTCGGCGGCAATCCCCCCTACGCCAAGATGCACGACATCAGCCGCATCGTCTACAAGTACTGGCTGAACCAGTCCAACGTGCTGTTCATCATCGGCGGCAAGGCCAACAACACCGACATCTTCGAGACCTTCCGCGCCATGGCCGACGCCCTGCGCGACCACTTCAACGCCTACGGCCCGCAGCCGCTCTACGTGGTCATCGGCCGCGGCGGCCCCAACCTCATCCGCGGCATGTCCTACATGAAGGACACGTTGGACTCGCTGGGCATCCCCTACCAGATGTTCGGCTTCGATTCCGCCATGAGCGAGGTGGTCAACTACGCCCAGGCGGTGGATGAATGGATGAAGAAGGGCGGGCGCGAGATCGTCGCCAAGAAGCTCGGCATCAGCGCCTGAAGGAGAACACACCATGCACAAGCAAGGCATTGCGGCATTTCCGAAATATTTCGTCGGCGTCGACTCCCTGGCCGAACTGGCCACGAAGGAGGATCGCGTCTGCGTCCTCAACATCACCGGCGGCGAGTCGCGCACCGTCACCCCGGTCAGCCACGTCTATTCCGGCGGCAACATCGTCTGCGGCACCGCGCCCGGGCGCTCCGGCTCGAAGGTGAAGACCTCGGCCGGCGACATCCCCGTCTTCGACAACATGGCCGAGGCGGTCAACGCCGGCGTCAAATTCAACACCGTGGTCGTCTACCTGCCGCCCTCCGGCGTGCGCGACGGCGTGATCGAGGCGGTGCGCGTCAACCCCGACCTGAAAAAGATCGTCATCCTCACCGAGAAGGTCGCCGTGCGCGACGCGCGCATCATCCGCGCCGTGGGCCAGATGCACGGCATCGACATCTTCGGCGCCAACTGCCTCGGCATCGCCGACGCCCACAACCACATCCGCATCGGCGGCGCCCTGGGCGGCAGCGCCCCGGAGGAGTCGCTGATCCCCGGCTCCGTGGCGATCTATTCCAACTCCGGCAACTTCACCACGACCATCGCCGTCTATCTGGCGACCGCCGGCTGGGGCACCACGGTGTCCCTGTCCTCCGGCAAGGACGTCTACATCCACTACGCCGCGCCGGAATGGACGCACGCGTTCAAGAACGACGCCCGATCCAAGGCGGCCGTCATGTACATCGAGCCGGGCGGCTATTACGAGCATGACCTCACGTTCGACAAGCCGGTCATCGCCTGCGTGGTGGGCCGCTGGAAGGCCAAGCTGACCAAGGCCTGCGGCCACGCCGGCGCCATCGCCGGCGCCGGCGACAACGCCATGGCCAAGGAGCAGTGGTTCATGGACAAGTTCGGCGTGGATGCGCTGTTCACGCCGGACAACCCCGTGTGCTCCGAGAAGGGCGCCGTGGTCACCAACATCGCCCACATCCCCGCCGCGATGACGGCGGTGATGGCCAAGCGGGGCGTCAAGCCCGACTTCGCGCCGGTCGGCGACCTGTCGCTCAAGTGCTGGTTCTCCAACACCCAGGGCATCGAGCTGCCGAAGCACCTGAATCCGCCGGTCGTCAAGGCGCTGGCGCCCTACGACGAGCAGATCGCCGCGCTCGGCGAGCAGGTCGGCGCCGTATTCCCGCGCCAGGCCATGAAGGACGCCTCCGGTGCCTCCATGATGGACTCCAAGACCCAGGTGACGCGCATCCACGGCGTCAGCGTTCTTGACGCCTCCACCCACACCTTCGAGGAGAACCTCGTCCAGAGCCTGATCCGCGAGTACACGGACGCCAACGGCGCCGCGCTCGCCAACGTTGCGCTCAACGCATTCGTCAACCAGGCGGGCAAGGTGGGCCTCGCGGCGGCGGACGCCTCGCGCGAGGCGGGCAACAGCCCCAACACCGCGCTGGCCGCGGCCGTGGCCATGGTCGGCCCGAAGGACGTCGATGCCTCCCGCAAGGCCGCTGCCGCGCTCGTCGAGCTGTTCAAGAAGAGCGGCATGGAGGATCCCGCCGCCGCCTTCGATTTCTCCGCGCAGATCGACGCAGCCGACGCTTCGCTTTTCGTCGCCGACGCCTGCGACCGCGGGGCCGCCATGCTGGCCGCCTGCGAAGCGCGCGGCGTGAAATCCGCCTTCGTCGACTTCGTCAAGGCCGCGGCGAACAAGACCGGCAAGTGCGTGCGGGGCCAGGCGGTTCTCGCCGCCATCACCACGCACCTGGCCTGGAAGCCGCTGATGAGAAAGCGCCTGTCGGTCACGACCGTCGCCAACATGCCCTGGCACTTCCGCGTCTTCTCCACGCTGATCGGCTCCGCCGCCAGCAACGCCCAGCAGGTTGCGGGCAGCTTCTGCGGCGTCAAGGACAGCGAACTGATGGCCGGCTGGAGCTTCACCGAGACCGCGCACCTGGCGCTGCTCGGCACGCGCCCCGACACAGAGGCGCTCTACTCGTTCTCCGTGCTGCTCGGCCTCATCATTTCCAACGGCCCGGGTACCATCTCCGCGCAAGGCGCGAAGGGCGCGGTGTCCGCCGACGGCCCCGAGTCGCCGGAGCGCGTGCAGGTCAACAAGGGCTACATCGGCTTCCTGACCCACACCGGCTACGCGCACGGCGGCAACGGCTTCGAAGCGATTGCCTTCCTGCTCGACCGCTTCCGCGGCTCCGGCCTCAAGGACCCTGGCTCCGAGAAGCACGGCCTGGACCTCGCCGCGATGGCGACCGCCTACGCCAAGGAATACAAGGGCTACAAGGTCAAGGCCAAGGCCGAGGGCAACATCTCCTACGACAAGATTCCCTGCGTCAACCATCCGGTGTTCAAGGACAAGGACGTCAACTACGACCCGCGCGAAGTGTTCGTCAACGACCTCTTCAAGAAACGCGGCAACTACAACGTCTTCCACGAGTTCTACCACCAATTGGTGCAGGCCCTGTTCAAGACCGGCGTCTCCAAGAACGTCTATTGCGTCAACGTGGACGCCGTCATTGCCGTCATCCTGCTCAAAATGTTGTGGCAGCCCTATGCGGAAGGCAAGATTAGCGATTCGACCCTGGAGGCCGCGGCATTCACGACCTTCCTGTTCGGCCGCATGATCGGTTCCGCCGCCGAGATCGACGATCACACGAACCGCGGGCGCAACATGGATACCCGCACGGCGGCCTCCGCTTGCAGCTACGTTTCCTGACCGAATTCACACTTACGGAGTTCCTGCAATGAGCACCATCTATTGGACCAAGATCGACGAGGCGCCCGCGCTGGCGACCTACTCCCTGCTGCCCATCGTCCAGGCCTTCACCAAGGCCGCGGGCGTGAACGTCGAGACGAAGGACATCTCGCTCGCCGGGCGCATCATCGCCAACTTCCCGGACAACCTGACGCCGGAACAGCGCATCGCTGACGAGCTGACTTGGCTGGGCGAACTCACGCTCAAGCCCGAGGCCAACATCATCAAGCTGCCCAACGTCAGCGCCTCCGTGCCGCAGCTCAAGGCCGCGATCAAGGAGCTGCAATCGAAGGGCTACAAGATCCCGGACTTCCCGGAGAACCCTTCGAGCGACGCCGAGAAGGAGCTCAAGACCCGCTTCGGCAAGGTGCTCGGCTCCGCCGTAAACCCGGTGCTGCGCGAGGGCAACTCCGACCGCCGCGCCGCCGC
Organism: Candidatus Nitricoxidivorans perseverans; assembly: GCA_030246985.1. GTDB lineage: Bacteria > Pseudomonadota > Gammaproteobacteria > Burkholderiales > Rhodocyclaceae > Nitricoxidivorans > Nitricoxidivorans perseverans. The sequence continues at coordinate 2,535,452 of CP107246.1, forward strand.
CTCCGTCAAGAACTATGCGAGGAAGCACCCGCACAAGATGGGCGCCTGGGCGGCCGACTCGAAGACCCGCGTCGCCCACATGGAGGGTGGCGACTTCTTCGGCAGCGAGAAGTCCACGACGGTCCCGGCGGCCACGACCGCCCGCATCGAGTTCGTCGGCAACGACGGCAAGACCGTGGTGCTCAAGGACAAGCTCGTGCTCAAGGCCGGCGAGGTTGTCGACAGCTGCGCCATGAACGTGAGGGCTTTGCGCGCCTTCTACGAGAAGCAGATCGAAGCGGCGAAGAAGGAGGGCGTGCTGCTCTCCCTGCACCTCAAGGCCACCATGATGAAGATCTCCGATCCCATCCTGTTCGGCCATGCCGTGTCCGTATTCTTCAAGGACGTGCTCGACAAGCACGCCGCGACCCTCAAGTCGCTGGGCGTGAACCTCAACAACGGTTTCGGCGACCTCATCGCCAAGATCGCCACCCTGCCCGAAGCCGAGCGCGCCGCCATCGAGGCCGACATCCAGGCCTGCTACGCCGCCCGTCCCGAGCTGGCGATGGTCAACTCCGACAAGGGCATCACCAACCTGCACGTGCCCTCCGACGTCATCATCGACGCCTCCATGCCGCCCGTGATCCGCGACGGCGGCAAGATGTGGGGCCGCGACGGCAAGCCGCACGACACCCTGGCGATGATCCCCGACCGCAACTACGCGGGCGTGTTCGAGGCCGTCATCGAGGACTGCAAGAAGAACGGCGCGCTGAACCCGGTCACGATGGGCTCGGTGCCCAACGTCGGCCTGATGGCGCAGAAGGCCGAGGAATACGGCTCACACGACAAGACCTTCGAGATGTCCGGCGACGGTGTCGTGCGCGTCGTCGATGCCGACGGCAAGACGCTGCTGGAGCAGAAGGTGGAGGCGGGCGACGTGTTCCGCGCCTGCCAGACCAAGGACGCGCCGATTCAGGACTGGGTCAAGCTTGCCGTCACGCGCGCACGGCTGTCCAGCACACCGGCCGTGTTCTGGCTCGACAAGAACCGCGCCCACGACGCGCAGATCATCGCCAAGGTCGAGAAGTACCTCAAGGACCACGACACGTCGGGCCTCGACCTGCGCATCCTGCCGCCCGCCGACGCCTGCCGCTTTTCATTGGAGCGCATCCGCAAGGGCCTGGACACCATCTCAGTCACCGGCAACGTGCTGCGCGACTATCTGACCGACCTGTTCCCGATCCTTGAGCTGAACACCAGCGCCAAGATGCTCTCCATCGTCCCGCTGATGAACGGCGGCGGCCTGTTCGAGACGGGCGCCGGCGGCTCCGCGCCCAAGCACGTGCAGCAGTTCCAGGAGGAAGGCTACCTGCGCTGGGATTCGCTGGGCGAGTTCCTCGCGCTGGGCGTGTCGCTGGAGCATCTGGCGCAGACCCAGAAGAACGCCAAGGCCCAGGTGCTGGCCGAGACGCTCGACGTGGCCAACGGCCAGATCCTCGACAACAACCGCTCTCCGGCGCGCAAGGTCGGAGAGCTGGACAACCGCGGCAGCCACTTCTACCTGGCGATGTACTGGGCGCAGGCCCTGGCCGCGCAGACCAAGGACAAGGATCTGCAGGCGAAGTTCGCCCCGCTCGCGAAGACGCTGACCGAGAACGAGCAGAAGATCCTCGGCGAGCTCACCGCCGCGCAGGGCAAGCCGGTCGACATGGGCGGCTACTACCTGCCCGATTTCGCCAAGACCTCGGCCGCGATGCGTCCTTCCGCCACGCTCAACGCCGCCATCGCTTCATTGGCGTAACAATTCGGATAAGGAGACGACCATGCTCGAAGCCTACCGTGCCCATGTCGCCGAGCGCGCAGCGCTTGGCATCCCCGCGCTGCCGCTGACGCCCGCGCAGACGAAGGACCTCGTCGCCCTGCTGAAGGCTCCTCCGGCGGGCGAGGGCGACTTCCTCGTCGACCTCATCACGAACCGCGTCCCGGCGGGCGTCGACGATGCCGCCAAGGTCAAGGCCGAGTTCCTGGCGAAAGTCAGCCTCGGCGAGACGGCGTGCGCCCTGATCTCCAAGGTGCGCGCCACGGAACTGCTCGGCACCATGCTGGGCGGCTACAACGTCAAGCCGCTCATCGACCTGCTCGCCTGCGCCGAGTGCGGCGCCACCGCCGCCGCGGCGCTCAAGAACACGCTGCTGGTGTTCGACTACTTCAACGACGTCAAGGCGCTGGCGGACAAGGGCAACGCCCACGCCAAGGGCGTGATGCAGTCCTGGGCCGACGCCGAGTGGTTCACCTCGCGTCCCGGCGTGCCGGAGAGCCTGACCGTCACCGTCTTCAAGGTGGGGGGCGAATCCAACACCGACGATCTCTCCCCGGCTTCCGATGCCTGGAGCCGTCCGGACATCCCCCTGCACGCGCTGTCCATGCTCAAGAACGCCCGTCCCGGCATCGAGCCGGACGAGCCGGGCAAGGTCGGCCCGATCAAGCTGCTGCAATCGCTCCAAGCCAAGGGCAACCTCATCGCCTTCGTCGGCGACGTGGTCGGCACCGGCTCCTCGCGCAAGTCCGCCACCAACTCCGTGCTCTGGTGGACCGGCGAGGACATCCCGTTCGTGCCCAACAAGCGCTTTGGCGGCGTTTGCCTAGGCGGCAAGATCGCCCCGATCTTCTTCAACACGATGGAAGACGCCGGCGCGCTGCCCATCGAGCTGGATGTGTCGAAGATGGAGACGGGCGACACGGTCGAGCTGCGCCCCCTCGAAGGCCGCGCATTGAAGGGCGGCGCGGTCATCGCCGAGTTCAAGATCAAGTCGGACGTGATCTTCGACGAGGTGCAGGCCGGCGGCCGCATCAACCTGATCGTCGGCCGCGGCCTCACCGCCAAGGCGCGCGAGGCCCTCGGCCTTGCGCCTTCCACCACGCTCTTCCGCCTGCCCGCGCAGCCCAAGGACACCGGCAAGGGATACACCCTGGCGCAGAAGATCGTCGGCAAGGCCTGTGGTGTCGCCGGTGTTCGCCCCGGCGCCTACTGCGAGCCGAAGATGACCACCGTCGGTTCCCAGGACACCACCGGCCCGATGACGCGCGACGAGATGAAGGACCTCGCCTGCCTGGGCTTCTCCGCCGACCTCGTCATGCAGTCCTTCTGCCACACGGCCGCCTATCCGAAGCCCGTGGACATCAAGACCCACGCCACGCTGCCGAAGTTCATCTCCAGCCGCGGCGGCGTCGCCCTGCGCCCCGGTGACGGCGTGATCCACTCGTGGATCAACCGCATGCTGCTGCCCGACACCGTCGGCACCGGCGGCGACTCGCACACCCGCTTCCCCATCGGCATCTCCTTCCCGGCGGGCTCCGGCCTCGTCGCCTTCGCCGCCGCCACCGGCATGATGCCGCTGGACATGCCCGAATCCGTGCTCATCCGCTTCAAGGGCCAGATGCAGCCGGGCATCACCCTGCGCGATCTGGTCAACGCGATTCCCTACGTGGCCATCCAGCGCGGCCTGCTGACCGTCGAGAAGAAGGGCAAGAAGAACATCTTCTCCGGCGCGATCCTGGAGATCGAGGGGCTGCCCGACCTCAACGTCGAGCAGGCGTTCGAGCTGGCCAACGCCTCGGCCGAGCGTTCCGCCGCCGCCTGCACGGTGCGCCTCAACAAGGAGCCGGTGATCGAGTTCACCCGCTCCAACGTCGCGCTGCTCAAGTGGATGGTCGACAGCGGCTACGAGGACCGGAAGACGCTGGAGCGCCGCATCGCCGCCATGGAAGCCTGGCTCGCCAACCCGACGCTGCTGGAGCCGGACGCCGACGCCGAATACGCCGCGATCTTCGAGATCGACATGAGCGAAATCAAGGAGCCCATCCTCGCCTGCCCGAACGACCCGGACGACGTGAAGCTGCTCTCGCAGGTCGCCGGCGAGAAGATCGACGAGGTGTTCATCGGCTCGTGCATGACCAACATCGGCCACTTCCGCGCCGCGGGCAAGGTGCTGGCCGGCAAGACGGACATCGCTACCCGCCTGTGGGTCGTCCCGCCGACGAAGATGGACGCGATGACGCTGCGCGACGAAGGCTACTACAGCATCTTCGGCGGCGCCGGCGCGCGTGTGGAGATCCCCGGCTGCTCGCTGTGCATGGGCAACCAGGCGCAGACGAAGAAGGGCGCCACGGCTATTTCCACCTCGACGCGGAACTTCCCGAACCGCCTGGGGCTGGACACCCGCGTCTACCTGGGTTCTGCCGAACTGTGTTCTGTTTGCGCCCTCCTGGGCCGCATCCCGACGGTGGCCGAATACATGGAGCAGATCAATGCCGTCAGCCAGAAGGCCGACGACGTCTATCGCTACATGAAGTTCGACCAGATCGACGCGTTCAAGAAAGCCGCCTGACCGGCCCGACCGAACAGGCGCCGTCCCGACGGCGCTGACTTTCAAGACGCCTCCGACGAGAATCGGGGGCGTTTGTTTGGCGGGGGCGTTTATGATCGCGATGAGTCAGGCCAATGGCTTCTTCTTCCCGCGCACCCTGGCCACGGGTATTTCCGCCAAAGCCTTCACTCCCTTCACCACCCGGTCAAAATCCGACTCGATCTTCTGGGTCTTGTTGAACTCGGCATACTCGGCCAACGCCTTCTGATCGGCCTGGGTCTTGCTGATGCGGCCCTTGTGCGTCAGCACCTGGTACTCGTTGAAGGTGAGGAATTTGTCCACGCTGCCAGCCATGTCGGCCATGGTCATCTGCACGCGGTTCTCGATGACGTTCTCGATGTAGTCGAAGAAACCGGAGATGGTGCGCTCCAACCGCTTGATCTCAGATTCGGCCAGGTAGTTCTTGGCGACTGTGACGTCGGAGGCCAGGATGCGGCCGTGCGGCGCGTTCTTCCAGGTGAGCAGGCCGGCGTACGGGGCGTTGTGGTCGGCCTTGCTATGGATGATCTCGGCAGCGGTCTGACCGGTGATGGCGTAGTGGAACTTGTTCTGCACCATGGCATAGAAGTTCTGCGTGATGTCCGACCGGGGGTCGTAATCGACGCTGCATTCGGCGAAGATGTCGGTGATCTGCTGGTAGATGCGGCGCTCGCTGGCACGGATGGAGCGGACCCGCTCCAGCAATTCCTGAAAGTAGTCTTCGCCTAGGGCCCGCTTGCCCTGTTTTAGGCGCTCGTCGTCGAGGATGAAGCCCTTCTTGATGTACTCCGTGAGGATCTGCGTGGCCCAGATGCGGAACTGGGTGGCCCGCTTCGAATTGACCCGGTAGCCGACGGCGACGATGGCGTCGAGGTTGTAGTAGTCGATGTTCCGCCGCACGTTTCGGCCACCCTCGGTTTGAACTATTTCCATTTTGGAAACAGTTGCTTCCCGGCTCAGTTCGCCGGTATCGAAGATGTTTTTCAGATGCTTGGAAATGCCGGGAACCTGCACATCAAAGAGCTCGGCGATGCGGACCAGTGGCAACCAAAGGGTCTCGGCATGGATCAAGACATTGACATGCACTTTCCCGTCATCGCCCGCGTACAGTAGAAATGGCGCCTCGGCACCTTCTGCCACCGGGATGGGCAGGTTCCCCTTGGGAGTCTCTTTCTTGCTCATATGCATATGCCTAATTCCACGAGATCCCTCAGAGCATCTCCACCACCCAGCGCGTCACCGTGCCGGTGGCTTCGGCGCATTGTTCGCCGCGCGCCTGGTTGAACGGGATGCACTGTGGGCAGCTGCCGTAGTCCAGCTCGTACTGCCGCGCCTTGCGATAGGCTGTCGGTCATGGGGTTCCCGGATTTCACCGCAGCGCGCTCTTGTACTCGTGGCGGAAGTGCCGGAAGGAACTGTCGAGGAGCTGCACGGCGCCGTTGATGAGGTGGCAGCGGCCGCTGCCCGGCAGCATCGCGCACAGGTTTTCCAGGGTGGCGAGGTCCGCGGCGGTGCCGCGGCCCGTGTCGATGCGGTCCAGAAGGCGGCTCATGGTGACGGTGCCGGTCTTGCACGGCGGGCACTGTCCGCAGGATGAGTGGGCGAAGAAGCGCACGTACTCGGCCACGCGCTTGACGATGCCCGTGCCCTCGGAGACGACGATCATGGCGCCGGTGCCCAGCGCGCCGCCGATGGCTTTCAGCGAGTCGAAATCCAGCGCCACGTCGAGGTCGGCGGGCGTGAGCAGGGTGTTCGAGGGGCCGCCGGTGAATACCGCCTTGAGCGGCTTGCCGGACAGCAGGCCGCCGCCGTGCGTGAAGATCAGCTCGCGCAGCGACGTGCCCATCGGCAGCTCATAGACGCCCGGGTGCAGCACGTCGCCGGACAGCGAATAGAGCTTGGTGCCCGTGCCCTGGCCCCGGCCCTGCGCCCTGAACCATTCGGCGCCCCGGAGGACGATGTCGGGCAGGTGCGCCACGGTCTCGACGTTGTTGATCAGGGTCGGGCAGCCGAGCACGCCGGACTGGGCGGGGTAGGGCGGTTTTCCGCGCGGGAAGGGGAACCGGCCTTCGATCCATTCCATGACGGCGGTTTCCTCGCCGCCGATGTAATGGCCGGAGCCGGGCGCGAGCGTCAGGGAAACTTCCCCGGGCTCCCACTGGTCGAGCGCCATCCTCATGGCCGCGATCGAGCGGGCGAGGTCGGGGTTGATGTAGAAGACGACGCGGTTGGCGCCCACGGCGCGCGCGGCGACCAGCGCGCCCTCGATGACCTGGTGCGGCGTCTCTTCCAGCAGCAGGCGGTCCTTGAGGGTGCCCGGCTCGTCCTCGTTGCCGTTGACGACGATGTACTTGTCGGGACGGGGCGATTCGGCGGCGACGGCCTCCCACTTCTTCCAGACCGGGAAGCCGCTGCCGCCCAAGCCGCGCAGGCCGGCTTCGCGGACGGCTTCCAGCAACCGGGCGGAATCGGTGGCGGTGGCGCGGGCGAGCGCCTGGCCACCGCCCGCGGCTTTCCAGCGTTCCATGTCGGCGCCGACGCGCCGGGCGGGATTGAGCAGCCCCGTGTTCAAGGCGTTTAGCGGTTCCATATGCCCTTCGTCGCGTAAGGGGGCAGCACCTGGGGCGCCCGGCGGTCGAGCGGCAGGCCGGCGAGCGTCAGGGCGCGGCGCATGCGGTTCACATGTTCGAGCGTCACCTTCTTCGGCCCGCGGTCGCGCAGCGCCACGGCGGCGGCGCCGGCGCGGCGGCCGAAGCTGATGATCTCCAGCAGGGCGTTGCCCATGATGCGGTTGCGGCCGTGGACGCCGCCCGACACTTCGCCGACGGCGTAGAGGCCCGGCACGGTGGTGGCGCCGTCGACGCCGGTGACCACGCCGCCGTTCTGGTAGTGCAGGGTCGGGTGCACCAGCAGCGGCTCGATGCGCGGGTCGATGTTCGACACCCTTGTTCGCGCCAGCAGCTTCGGGAACTGCTGCTCCAGCAGCCCAGGGTTGGCGCGTTCGAGGCGCGGCGTGTCGAGCCAAACACCCACTCGGCCTTCGCGGCCGCCCCCGTCGCCCCCATTGCCTTCGTCGACGCGAATGCCGCGTCCTTCGCGGCATTCGCGCAGGATGGCGGCGCAGACGACGTCGCGCGGCAGCAGCTCGTCGATGAAGCGCCGGCCCTCGCCGTTGACCAGCAACGCGCCGGCGGCGCGCACGCCCTCGGTGACCAGCTTGCCCGACAGGTGGGCCGGGTTGACGAGGCCCGTCGGGTGGTACTGGAATGAGTCGATCTCGCGCAGCCGCGCACCGATGCGGTAGGCCAGCACCAGGCCGTCGCCGGTGGCGCCGAGGTGGTTGGAGGTCGGGAAGCCGTTCAGGTGCAGCCGGCCCAGCCCGCCCGTGGCGAGGATGACGGAGCGCGTGCGCACCATGCGTATCCGCTCGTCGGTCAGCGAGCGCAGCACGGCGCCGACGCATTTCTGGCCCAGTTCGTTGGACAGGAGCTCGACGGCCGGGTGCTGTTCCAGGACCTCGATGGAACGGTGCTGGATGACGGCTTCGCGCAGCACGCGCATCATCTCCAGGCCCGTGTAGTCGCGGCAATGGACGATGCGGGCGGCGCTCATGCCGCCCGCCTTGCGGGTGGCGAGGTCGCCGCTCTCAGTCTGGTCGAACTGCATGCCCTGGCGGATCAGCCAGCGGATGACTTCCGGGCCGTCCTCGGCCATGGCCGCGACCAGCTCGGGATCGCCGGCGTGGTGGCCGCCGCGCAGGGTGTCCTGCACATGGCGCTGGGCGGAGTCGTCCGGCTCGATGGCCGCCTGGATGCCGCCTTCGGCCATCACCGTGTTGCTGTCTCCCAGCCGGAGCTTGGTGGCCAGCAGCACGCGGGCGCCGCGCTCGGCCGCGGCCAGCGCCGCCGCGCAGCCGGCGCCGCCGCCGCCGATCACCAGCACGTCGCAATCGGCGACGGGCGTGCCGGCGAGGTCGGCCTCGTCGATGGAGGCTTCGGCCTGGAGCAGCCCGGCCAGTTCGCGCTGACAGGCATCGCCGGCGTTGGCGCCGACCGTCAGCGTGACCGCGCTGCCGCGCAGGTGGTCGGGATGGCAGGCGGTGAGCAGCGCGTCCGGATCGGTCAGCTCGGGCAGCGGGCCGAGGTCCGAATCGGGCCGGTAGTCGGCCCGCGCCCGGGAGAATGGAATGCCCCGGGTCATTGGTCGTCCCCGCTCGCGCCGGAACGTCCTTGGCGCAGTTCTTCCAGCCGGTGGATGAGGTTGGGCGGGCGCAGGTGGAAATGCGCCGTCACGCGCCGGCTGAACAGGCCCACGTGGGCCGGGGCGATCTGCTCCGGGCACGCCGAGTCGCACAGCTCGCACATGACGCACTCGAAGAAGGCCTCGCCCGCGTCGTGGAAACGGCCGGCGGCGGCGAGCGCGACGCCTTCCTCGACGGCGATGCCCTTGGGGCAGGACTTCACGCAGCCGTGGCAGTGCCGGCAGCGCGAGGCCTCGGGAAAGATTTCGTGGAAGCGCGACTGCATTTCCCAGCTGTCGGTCAGCTCCTCGATCTTGTAGTGATGCCGCGGCGCCTCCTGGGGCGGCAGGAACACGGCCTCCAGCCCCGCCTCGACGAAGGTCTGGCAGGCCAGCGCGACCGTGACGTCCTTCCCGCGACGAAGCATGACGCGGCAGGAGCCGCAGACGCCTTCCAGGCAGCCGACGCCGGAGACGCGCGGCACGCCGCCGTGCCACGCCGCCTCGACCAGCGTCATGTCCGGGCGGGCCTCGATGGCCATGCCGTTGATCGTCAATGGGATGATGGTCTTGTCCACCGCGTCAGGGTCTCGACAGGTCGATGATCTTGCGCAGATCATAGTCCTTGTGGCCGCCCACGTTCTCGACGAGTTGCGCCATGCGCTCGTCCAGCGTGGGCCGATCGACCCGGTACAGCAGCCCCGTGGGCGTGCGCCCGGCCGCGCGCGCGGCGTTGACCACGTGCATGGCGGCGTCGAGGTCGGTCACGTCGTGGTCGGCGGCGATTTCCTCGCAGATGCCCTTGAAGTGCTTCGCGTCGTCGAGCTCGTTGAAGGTCGGGCACTGGGACAGCACGTTGATGAATGCGAAGCCCTTGTGCTCCATGCCTTCCCGGATGAGCCGGGTGACGAGCTTGACGTTGCCGGCGAAGGCCTGGGCGACGTAGCTCGCGCCGAAAGTCAGCATGTACAGCACGGGGTCGAGCGGGGGCTCCACGCCGCCGTAGGGCGTGGTGGAGGCCTTCATCTCGGGGCGGGAGGTGGGCGACACCTGGCCCTTGGTCAGGCCGTAGATATGGTTGTCCATCAGCACGTAGGTCATGTTGACGTTCTTGCGCGCCAGGTGCGGCATGTGGCCGCCGCCGATGGAGAAGCCGTCGCCGTCGCCGCCCGTGACCACCACGGAAAGGTCGGGCCGGGCGAGCTGAACGCCCGTGGCCACCGGGCCGGCGCGTCCGTGCAGCGTGTGCATCTTGTAGGACTTCACGAAGTAGGGCAGGCGCGAGGAGCAGCCGATGCCGGAGACGTTGACCAGATAGTCCGGATCGACGCCGGCTTCCGACAGCGCGCGCAGGAGCCCCGTCAGGATGCCGTGGTGGCCGCAGCCGGGACACCAGAACGAGTTGTCGTTGTCCTTGTAGTCCTTCGACGGAAGGGAAACCTTGTGGAGGCAGGCATTCATTTCAGCATCTCCCGGACGCGGTTGACGATCATCTCCGGCGTGAAGGTCAGCCCGCCGCAGATCGTGTAGGACTCGGGGCGCAGGCTCGTCTCGGCGCGGATGAAGTGGGCGAGCTGGCCCTGGAAGTTGACCTCGGGCAGCAGCAACCGCTTGCAGGTGGCGCCAAATGCCTCGAATTGTTCCACGGGCAGCGGATGCAGCAGCTTGGGATAGAAGCCATTGACCCTGACGCCCTCCGCGCGCAGGCGTTCCAGCGCCTCGCGCACGACGCCGATGGTGCTGCCCCAGGCGATGACGCCGACGTCAGCCTCGCCCGTCCCATCCACTTCCGCCGGCGGGAAATCGGCGACCACGGTCTTGAGCTTGCCGAACCGCTTGGACTGCATGGCCTCGTGGTTGGCGGCCGTGTAGTTCGGCTGGCCGGCCTCGTCGTGCTCCAGGCCCGTGGCGATGTGCGTGGCGCCGTGGGTGCCCGGATCGGCCATCGGCGAGATGCCGTCCTCGGTCAGCGCGTAGCGGCGGAATGAGCCTTCGCCGTTCCAGCGGCGGCGTTCGATGCGGATGAAGCTGTCCGGATCGGGGGTGGGCACGGTCTGGGTCGAGAAGGCCAGCGAGCCGTCGGAGAGCAGGATCACCGGGCACTGGTATTTCTCCGCGAGGTTGAATGCCCGCACGGTGAGCGCGATGCAGTCCTCGACGTTCTCCACCGAGAGCACGATGCGGCCGGCATCGCCGTGGGAGCCGTGGATCGCCATGAACAGGTCCGACTGCTCGTGCTTGGTCGGCAGGCCCGTGGAAGGTCCGCCGCGCTGCACGTCGACCACCACGCAGGGCGTCTCGCTCATGAAGGCCATGCCCAGCATCTCGCTCATCAGCGCCAGGCCGGGGCCGGAAGTCGCCGTCATGGCCTTTTTACCGGCATAGGCGGCGCCGACCACCTGCGAGATGGAGGCGATCTCGTCCTCGGCCTGGACCAGCGTGCCGCCGCGCTTGGGCAGGTGGCGCGAAACATAGTTGGCGATCTCGGTGGCCGGCGTGATGGGGTAGGCGGAAAAGAAGTCCAGCCCCGCGATCAGCGCGCCCAGGCCGATGGCGCCGTTGCCCGACATGATGATCCGGTCGCCCGGCGCGTCGGCCGCCTCGACGGCATAGGGGTCGGCCTTGGGCAGCGCCGCAGCCAGCTCGCGGCCGCGCTCGAATGCGGCCAGGTTGCCGGCGACGACGGCCTCGCCCTTGCGCTTGAACTTGGCGGCGATCACTTCACGGATGGACTGCGCCGGAATGCTGAACAGCGTGGAGAGTGCGCCCAGTGCCACCATGTTCTTGGCGCGCGGGTTGTGCATCTCCTTCGCGGTCGCGGTCATGGGGATCGGGTAGGCGGTCACGCCTTCCGGAATTTCCGGAGTGAAGTCGCCGGGGCTGTCGTAGACCAGCACCGTGCCCGGTTTCAGGTGTGCGCGGTTGAGCTCGAAGGCCTCGCCGTTGAAGACGCACAGGACGTCGAAGGTGTCGCCCTGGTTGTGGACCTTCGAGCGGCTGGCGCGCACCTGGTACATCGCGTAGCCGCCCTTGATCTCCGCCGGGAAGGTCTTGAAGGTATAGACATCGAGGCCGGCGCGGGCGCAGGCCTGGGTGACCATGTCGCCGGTGGAGATGATGCCTTCTCCGCCTTCGCCGGCAATGCGAACGATCAAGTCTTTCTTCTGAGTCATAAGTTGGGCCTGATGGGTAGGATAAAGGATTATTTATATAATAAAGTCAATCAGTTACGTCATTATACGTAATTCCGGGACTTGTGCAATGGGCGGTGTCGGACGGGTTGTATAATTCGTCCCCCTTCCCGGAAAACAAGAGGCAATGCGGGTTTTACGCACCATTCCCGAACACGCGGCGACGCCCACGGTGCTGGCCATCGGCAACTTCGATGGCGTGCATCTGGGCCATCGCGCCCTGCTGGCGCGGCTTGTCACCAAAGCCTGCGACCTGGGCCTGCCGCCCTCGGTGATGACCTTCGAGCCCCATCCGCGCGAGCTGTTCTCGCCGGAACAGGCGCCAGCGCGCCTGACCAGTCTGCGCGAGAAGCTGGAGCTGCTCGAGGCGCACGGCGTCGAGCGCACCTACGTCCTCCACTTCAGCCGCAAGCTCGCGGCGCTGACGGCGGAAGAGTTCATCGAGCGCATCCTCGTCCGGGGGCTGGCGGTGCGGCATCTCATCATCGGCGACGACTTCCGCTTCGGGCGGGGCCGCGCCGGCGACTTCGACATGCTCAAGGAGGCGGGCGCCGCGCACGGTTTCGGCGTCGAGGCCATGCACACCGTGGATATCGGGGGCGAGCGGGTTTCAAGCTCCGCCGTGCGCGAGGCGCTGGCCGCCGGCGATCTGGAGCACGCGGCGCGGCTGCTGGGCCGCCCCTACAACATCGCCGGCCGCGTCGTGCATGGAAACCGGCTCGGCCACCAGCTCGGCTTCCCCACCGCCAACATCCAGCTCAAGCGCAAGCGCGTGGCCCTGGCCGGCATCTTCGCCGTCACCGTTTCCGGGCTGGACAAGCGGCACCTGCCCGGCGCCGCCAGCCTCGGCGTGCGGCCGACGCTGGGGCAGGGACTCAAGCCGGTGCTCGAAGTGCATCTGTTCGACTTCGACCGCGAGATCTACGGCGAGCACCTGACCGTGCATTTCCTTCACAAACTGCGCGACGAAATGAAGTTCGACGGGCTCGACGCCCTCAAGGCCCAGATCGCCCGCGACGTTGAAACGACGAAAGCATATTTCGATGGCCGACTATAAGCACACGCTCAACATGCCCGACACGCCCTTTCCGATGCGGGGCGACCTCGCGAAGCGGGAACCGGGCTGGGTGAGGCAATGGCAGGAGAAGGCGCTCTACCGGAAGATCCGCGAGGCCTCGAAGGGCCGGCCCCGCTTCGTGCTGCACGACGGCCCGCCCTACGCCAACGGCGATATCCACATCGGCCACGCGGTGAACAAGATCCTCAAGGACATCATCGTCCGCGCGAAGACCCTGTCCGGCTTCGACGCGCCCTACGTGCCCGGCTGGGACTGCCACGGCCTGCCCATCGAGCACCAGATCGAGAAGAAGCACGGCAAGGGCATCCCGGCGGACAAGGTGCGCGAACACTGCCGCACCTACGCCGCCGAGCAGGTGGAGCGGCAGAAGAAGGACTTCATCCGCCTGGGCGTGCTGGGCGAGTGGGGCAATCCCTACCTCACGATGAACCACCGGGTCGAGGCCGACGAGATCCGCGCACTTGGGAAACTGCTGGAGGCGGGGCATCTCTATCGCGGCTTGAAGCCGGTTAACTGGTGCCTGGACTGCGGCTCGGCGCTGGCCGAGGCCGAGGTGGAATACGAGGACAAGACCTCGGACGCCATCGACGCCGCCTTCCCGGTGGCCGATCTTTCGCGCCTGCGCGAAATCTTCGGCGTGGGTATCAAGCATCCCGCGTTCGCCGTGATCTGGACGACCACGCCCTGGACGCTGCCCGCCAACCAGGCCGTCTGCGCGCATCCGGAATTCATCTACGACCTCATCGAAACCGAAAAGGGCCTGCTGATCCTCGCCCGCGATCTTGCGGCCGCCTGCCTCGAACGATTCGGGCTGGCGGGCAAGGCCATCGCCCACGCGACCGGCGCGCAGATGGAGGGTCTCGCGCTCAACCATCCGTTCAACGACCGCGCGGTGCCGCTGATCGTAGGCTCGCACGTGACGCTGGAGGCGGGTACGGGGCTGGTGCATACGGCCCCGGCGCACGGTGTCGACGACTATTACGTCGGCGGCCGCTACGGCCTGCCCATCGACAACCCGGTCGGCGACGACGGGAAATTCATCGCATCGACCCCGCTGTTCGCGGGCCTTTCCGTCTGGCAGGCGAACCCGAAAGTCATCGAGACGCTTGAGGCAAAAGGCCTGCTGCTCCGGCACGACAAGCTCCGCCACAGCTACCCGCACTGCTGGCGGCACAAGACGCCGATCATCTTCCGCGCCACGACGCAGTGGTTCGTGCGCATGGATTCCGATTCGAAAGTCAGTCTCCGCGACACGGCGCTCCGGGCCATCGAGGAGACCCAGTTCTTCCCGGCCTGGGGCAAGGCGCGGCTCAATGCCATGATCGCCAACCGCCCCGACTGGTGCGTTTCGCGCCAGCGCAACTGGGGCGTGCCGATCCCGTTCTTCCTGCACAGGGAAACCGGTGAGCCGCATCCGCGCACGCCTGAACTCATCGAAGAAGTCGCCAAGCGCGTGGAAGCCGGCGGCATTGAGGCGTGGTTCGCGCTCGATGCAAAGGAGTTGCTTGGCGACGATGCCGCGCATTACGCCAAGATGAGCGACACGCTCGACGTATGGTTCGATTCCGGCACCACCCACTTCTCCGTGATGCGCGGCTCCCACGCGGCCGACTGCGGCTTTCCGGCGGATCTTTATCTCGAAGGTTCCGACCAGCACCGCGGCTGGTTCCACTCCTCCTTGCTCACCGGCTGCGCGATGGACGGCCGCGCGCCCTACAAGGCGCTCCTGACGCACGGCTTCGTCGTCGACGGCAAGGGCATGAAGATGTCCAAGTCCAAGGGCAACGTGGTCGCGCCGCAGGAGGTGTCGGACAAGCTGGGCGCCGAGATCCTGCGCCTGTGGGTCGCGGCCACCGACTATTCCGGCGAGCTGTCCATCTCGAAGGAGATCCTCGACCGCGTGGTCGAGACCTATCGCCGGCTGAGAAACACGCTGCGCTTCCTGTTGGCCAACACGGCGGACTTCGACGCCGCGACGCAGATGCTGCCCGTGGATCAATGGCTGGAGATCGACCGCGCCGCGCTCGCGATGACGCGCCGGCTCCAGGCGCAGTGCGCGGCGGATTACGACCGATACGAATTCCACAAGGTGGTGCAGGCGCTCCAGAACTTCTGCGCCGAGGACCTGGGGGCGTTCTACCTCGACATCCTCAAGGATCGGCTATACACGACCGCCGCCGACGGCCGTCCGCGCCGCGCGGCGCAGAGTGCGCTCTGGCACATCCTCCAGGCGGTCGTGCGACTGATGGCGCCCGCGCTGTCCTTCACCGCCGAGGAAATCTGGGCGCTCGCCGGAAACTCGGAGAGCGTGATGCTGTCGACTTGGCATGAACTGCCGGCCGCGGAAGGTGAAACCGAACTCATCGACCGCTGGCGGCGCATCCGCGAGGTGCGCGCCGAGGCCGCCAGGGTGCTCGAAGACCTGCGCACCATCGGCAAGATCGGTTCCTCTTTGCAAGCCGAGGTCGAGATTCGCGCCAGCGGCGCGAAGCACGAGTTGCTGGCGTCGCTGGAAGACGACCTGCGCTTCGTGCTGATCTGCTCGAAGACCACGCTGGTCAAGGCGTCCGATCCGGGCGCGGAGGCCATCATCGCCACCCCCAGCCCGCATGGGAAATGCGCCCGGTGCTGGCACTGGCGGGAGGATGTGGGGAGTCACGCGGATCATCCGGAACTGTGCGGGCGCTGCCATTCAAACCTGTTCGGTTCCGGCGAGCCCCGTGAGTTCGCCTAGCCTCGCGCGCTGGCTCGCGCTCGCCGGCTTGGTGATTGTGCTCGACCAGGCCACCAAGGCCTGGGTCATGGCTGTCTTCCAGGCGGGCGAAACGCTGTTCGTGACCTCGTTCTTCAACCTGGTACTCGTTTTCAACCGTGGCGCGGCCTTCAGCTTCCTGGCCGGGGCCGGCGGCTGGCAGAAGTGGTTCTTCGTCGTACTGGCATTGGCGATCTCGGCGTGGCTCGCCGTCCTGCTGCGCCGGCACGCGGGCGAGCGGCTGCTGTCGTTGTCGCTGTCGCTGATCCTGGGCGGTGCGCTGGGCAACGTCGTCGACCGCCTGCGCTTCGGCGCGGTGGCGGACTTCCTCGATTTTCACGCGGCCGGCTGGCACTGGCCGGCCTTCAACGTCGCCGACTCGGCCATCACCGTCGGCGTGGCGCTCATGCTGTGGCATTCATTCCGGGAAGGTGCCCGCTGATGGAAATTCTGCTGGCCACTCCCCGCGGCTTCTGCGCCGGCGTCGAGCGGGCCATCGCCATCGTCGAACGCGTGCTGGAAAAATACGGCGCGCCGATCCACGTGCGCCACGAGGTCGTGCACAACCGCTACGTGGTGGAAGACCTGCGACGCAAGGGGGCGGTCTTCGTCGATGAACTGGACGAGGTGCCCGACGGCGCCACCGTCATTTTCAGCGCCCATGGCGTTCCGAAAGCCGTGCGCGAGGAAGCGGCCGGACGCGGGTTGCGCGTGTTCGACGCCACCTGCCCCCTGGTGACCAAGGTGCATATGGAAGTGGACCGACAGCGGCTGCGCGGCCGCGAGGTGGTGATGATCGGCCACCGCGGCCATCCGGAGGTGGAAGGCACGATGGGGCAAGCCGCGGGCGGCATGCATCTGGTGGAAACGGCGGAAGACGTCGGGCATCTGTCGGTGCGCGATCCCGCGAAACTGGCCTATGTCACCCAGACGACGCTCTCCGTGGATGACGCCGCCGCCGTGGTCGCGGCGCTCAAGAAACGCTTCCCGGACATCGAGGGGCCGAAGCGGGACGACATCTGCTACGCGACGCAAAGCCGCCAGGACGCCGTGCGCCGGCTTGCGGAACGCTGCGACCTGATTCTCGTCGTCGGCTCGAAGACCAGCTCGAACTCGAACCGGCTCCGGGAGGTGGCCGCCGCGCGCGGCGTACCGGCCCACCTGATCGACGGGCCGGAGGACATCCGGCCCGAATGGCTCGCCGGCCGCGCGCTCGTCGGCGTCACAGCCGGCGCCTCGGCGCCGGAAATCCTGGTCGAACGGGTGATCGATCACCTGGTTTCGGCGGGAGCGACGGCCGTCCACCGGATGGAAGGCGCCGACGAGAACATCGTCTTCGCCCTGCCGCGGTTGGAGTGAAGCCGGGCGGGACGAATGCCGCCGTATGCCATTCGTCCGCTGAAACCCGCCGGCAGTCGGCAATCGGTGGCAAGCTGGCGTCCCCACCCCTACCATTCGTCACAAAGGAAAGGAGTCGATTCCATGAAGAACACGTCCGCCCCTGAGGGGCATTCCGATCAGAGCGGATTCACCCTGATCGAGTTGATGATCGTCATCGCCATCGCTGCCATTCTGGCCGCCGTCGCCCTTCCAAGCTACCAGGACTATCTCACCCGGAGCAAGATCGCGGACGCCACGTCGAGCCTGGCGGCCAAGCGGGTGAGGCTGGAGCAGTTTTATGACAACAACCGCACCTATGCGGGCGCTCCGGACTGCGCCGTGGACTCGTCGAGCAAGTATTTCAACGTCTCCTGTTCCGATTCCGATGCCAACACCTACGCGCTTCAGGCGGTCGGCAAGGATTCCATGGCCGGCTTCACCTTCACCATCAACCAGGCCAACGCCAAGGCGACCACGGCGGTTCCGGCCGACTGGACCGCCAACGCCACCTGCTGGATACTCAGGAAGGGAGGCACGTGCTGATGGACGTCAGGCTGCCCCGGCATGGACGGGGCGCCACCCTCATCGAGATCGCGATCGCGATTGCGATCGTCGCTCTCATGATCATGCTCGGCTTGCCCAGTTTTCGGGAATGGATACAGAACAGCCAGATCCGCACGGCGGCCGAGTCGGTTTCCAGCGGCTTGCAAACGGCGCGAAACGAGGCCGTGCGCAGAAACGCCAATGTCCAGTTCACACTCACCGCTCCGGGCGCCGTCGGAGGCACGGGATGGCAGATCGCGCTCGTCAACACCGGCGAGGTTCTGCAATCCGCTCCGGGCGGCGAGGGGTCCGGCAACGTGACCATCGCGCCGACTCCCGTCGATGCCGTCGCCATCACCTTCAACGGCTACGGCCGGACGCCCGCCAACGGACTGAACACCGACGGCTCGTCGCTGCTCACG
Organism: Candidatus Nitricoxidivorans perseverans; assembly: GCA_030246985.1. Classification (GTDB taxonomy): domain Bacteria; phylum Pseudomonadota; class Gammaproteobacteria; order Burkholderiales; family Rhodocyclaceae; genus Nitricoxidivorans; species Nitricoxidivorans perseverans. The sequence goes on from CP107246.1 coordinate 2,553,442, forward strand.
CAACTGGACTTCGATTCCACCGCCATCGATGCGGCCGACACGCGGGAGCTTCGGATCGTCGTCACCACCGGCGGACAGATCCGGATGTGCGACCCCGCCGTCACCAGCGACGGAGACACGCGAAAATGCTGAGAGAGCCCGCTCACAATCGGCAGGGCGGCGCGATGCTGCTCGAGGGGCTGATCTCCATCCTCATCTTCGCCATGGGCATCCTGGCCATCGTCGGCCTGCACGCATCCTCCACCAAGGCGACGACCCAGGCCAAGAGCCGCGTCGACGCGAGCCTCGTCGCCAGCCAGCGGATCGGCCAGATGTGGGTCGACCAGGGCAATCTCGGCGGCTACGCGGAAACCGACACGACCGTCGCAGGCCTGCCGAACGGCACGCGCACCACGGCCATTCTTGGAACCCAGGCGACCGTCACGGTCAGCTGGCAGATGCCTGGCGACGACACGGTGCATTCGTACCAGACGATCGCCCAGATCAACACCAATCCATGAGAGGCGCGCGATGACCGACAGACGTGGCAGCCGCGGATTCAGCCTGGTCGAGATCCTCGTCGGCGTGACGATCGGCATTCTTTCATCGATCGTGGTGTTCCAGGTCTTCGCCCTCTCCGAGCGGCAGAAGCGCACCACCACGGGCGCCGCCGACGCCCAGACCAACGGCGCCGTCGCGCTCTACATGATGGAGCGCGACGTCAAGACGGCCGGCTGGGGGCTGGAGAACGCGTCGTTCGCAAACTGCGCCACCGTGTTCAGCTACCTGGACGACGGCGTCTCCCCCGCCGGCCCCATCGGCGACCTTTTCGCATCCGCCACCATCGCTGACGGCGGCGCCGGCCCGGATGCCATCACCATCCAGTACTACGACGACCCGTCGAATCCAAATTTCAAGTTCTCGGTGACCTCATTGCGGAGTTCCATGCCGCAACCCTCCGCGGAACTGAACGTCAACAGCACCTATGGCTGCGACATTGGCGACCTGGTCATGGTCATCCAGGGCAGCAGCTGCACGCTGATGCAGATCACCCAGGTGCAGGAATCCGCCCTCAAGCTCCAGCACAATCCCGGCGGCTCGCCGAGCTACAACCCGTCCGCCGCCTACCAGAACGCCAACGGCTGGCCCGCCTACACGACGGGCGCCTCCATGCAGTGCTTCTCGCAACTGTTCAGGCGCACCTACCGGATCACCGCCAGCCAGCTCGAACTCCTGGAGCCGAACGCCGCCGGCGTCACGCAGACTTTCCAGATCGCTCCCGGGATACTGGACATGCAGGCCCAGTACGGCGTCGCCGCCGCCGGCAGCCAGCAGGTCACTTCCTGGGTCAATGCCACGGGCGCCTGGGCGTCTCCGCTGACCACCGCCAACGCGCGCCGCGTCAAGGCGCTGCGCATCGCCCTCGTGGCCCGGAGTTCCGAATACGAAAAGCCCGACGCCGAGGGCACCTGCACCACCACCACCGCCGCCATGGTGGCGGGATGGTCGACCTGGGCCGTCTTCGACACCGGCGCCTGGCCGGCGGACTGGCAGTGCTACCGCTACAAGATGTTCGAAACGGTGGTGCCGCTGCGCAACATCATCTGGGCGAACTTGTAGGCGGGCTGTCATGACACGATCATCACCTGGAAGACACGTTGCCGCCGCGGGCCAGAAAGGCCTGGCGCTGTTCGTCGCCCTGATCGTGCTGGTCGCCATGTCGCTCGCCGGCATCGCGCTGGTACGCTCGGTGGATACCGCGACCCTCATCGCCGGCAACATCGCCTTTCGCCAGAGCGCCACCACCAGCGGAGACGCCGGCGTGGAGGCGGCCCGCGCATGGCTGATCGCCAACAACGGCAGCACGCTGCAGGACGACCGCTCCGGCGATGGCTATTACGCCACCAGCCAGGACGCCCTGGACCTCACCGGCAACCGGACGCCCGGCGATACCGCCGACGACGTGGGCTGGGATGGCGCCGGCGCCGTCGCGCCCAAGTGCCTGGTCGCCGACAACGCCGGCAACACTTCCTGCTACGTCATCCACCGCCTATGCAACACCGCCGGCCCGCTCAGCGGCGCCACCTGTTCGACCCAGCAGGCCGCCAAGGGAGGCAGCAGCCTGGGGGCGATGCGGCCGATGACCACCGACCAGGAACGATCGTGGTCCGACGCCGCCACCCTGGCCTACTACCGCGTGACCGTGCGAATCGCCGGGCCGAGGAACAACACGAGCTTCATCCAGGCGTTCATCCTGATCTGAGCCCCTGGCATCCGCCGAAGGAGAACGACATGAAACCGAACCGGGCCCCGATGTTCCGCAAACTGTCGCGCACCCTCGCCGCCGCCGCGCTCGGCGCCTCGGCCTTCCTCGCGGCGGCCCCCGCCGGAGCGGCGGAAACGGACCTGTCCAACCTCCCGCTGGCCAACGCGACCACCGTCGACATCCTGCCGAACATCATGTTCATCCTGGACGATTCTGGCAGCATGGACTGGAACTACATGCCGGATTACGTTAACGACGGCTCCTATTGCCGCAGCACCAGCAATGACCTGACCAGTTGCAGGGAAGGCGACCCCCCCTGGTACGCCAGCGCCTTCAACAAGGTCTATTACAACCCGATGGTCAACTATACCCCGCCGAAGAATGCCGACGGCACCTCGAAAACCAGCTATACGACCTGGACGGCGGTACCCGTTGACGGCTACGGCATCCAGTTCTCCGGCACCATCAACCTCACCACCAGTTATCCGGAACGGGTCGCCTGCGACAACGCCGGCGATGACGTCGACAACCCCAGTTTGTGCAAGTCTGAGATCGATTCCAGCAATGCCTATTCCTATCCAACCAGCACTTACAACAACGTCAAGACTAAGTACGGTGCGCCGTTCTACTACTCGGTAACCGTGGAATGGTGCAGCGCTCGGGAAACCAGTGGCAGCGGCCTCCCGAGATTTGGCAAGGCCCCCTGCCAATCCAAAAAGACGATCACCTACCAATATCCGCGCTATACGAACTGGTCTCGGGTCAATATCACACCCGCCACCACTTCCTATCCCGGCCCCAACGGCACGACGCGCACCTATGCGGAGGAGATGACCAACTTCGCCAACTGGTATGCCTGGTACCGCACGCGCATGCAGATGACGAAGACCGGCGTCAGCCAGGCTTTTGTCAATATCCGCGGTACGCCGAACGCCGGCGATCCGGACGACAAGAACTACTTCCATGCCCGCGTCGGATTCACGACCATCAACTACACGGGAACGGACGATGGCTCCAGGTTCCTGGCCATCGGCAATTTCGACACCAGCCAGAAGAACACCTGGTTCACCCGCCTGTTCGCGATCAACCCGTCCGGCTATACGCCATTGAGGCAGGCCCTCGTCAAGGCCGGCCGCATCTACGCCGGCGTGATTGGGACCGATCCGATCCAGTATTCCTGCCAGCGCAACTTCTCGATCCTCTCGACCGACGGCTATTACAACGATTCCTCGACCGACGCCAACAAGATGGATGGTTCCACCGACGTCGGCGACCAGGATGGGGACAGCGCCTGCTCGACCATCAAGAGGCCTTCGTGCGACAAGCTGAAGAAGTCCAACACCCTGGCCGACGTCGCCTACTACTACTACCACACCGACCTGCGGTCATCGATGGACAACAACGTCCGCCCCACCGGCACCAACACCGACATCGACGACATCGCCACCCATCAGCACATGACCACTTTCACCATCGGCCTCGGCGTCGATGGCACCCTGGCCTACCAGGATGGCTACAAGACCAGCACGTCGGGCGACTACTACAACATCGTGCAGGGTACGACAAACTGGCCGAATCCCGGAAGCGGGGACGATCAGAAGATCGACGACCTCTGGCATGCCGCCGTCAATGGCCGCGGCACCTACTTCAGCGCACGCGATCCGGAATCGCTGGTCAATGGCCTCGCCAGCGCCCTGGGCGCGATGGAAAGCACCACCGGCTCCGGCGCGGCGGCGGCCACCAGCAACCTGCAGCCCACCGCCGGGGACAACTACATCTACATTGCCAACTACCGGACCATGAACTGGGACGGCGAACTTTCCGCCTATACCATCGACCTGTCCAGCGGCGTCATTTCTTCCACGGCCACCTGGCAGGCGGGCGCCCTGCTCAATGCGAAGATCGGCACCGCCGGCGATACCGACACCCGGGCCATTTACACCTGGGCGGGCCCCGGCATCAAACTGTTCAACTGGTCGACGCTCAGCGTCACCGAACAGGCTTATTTCAACAATAACCAGCTCAGCCAGTACGCGGACTGGAGCGTGGATGAAAAGGCCGCGGCGACCGGCTCGCTGCTGGTGAATTTCCTGCGCGGCCAGAGTCGTTACGAGGACCAGGACCGCGTCGCCAGCTTCGGCACCTACTACCGCCTCTACCGGGACCGCGAAAACACCCTGGGCGACATCGTGCATTCGCAGCCGGTCTATGTGAAGGCGCCACTCTACGGCTTCGCGGACTCCGGCTACACCGAATTCAAGAACACGCAGTCCGGCCGGGCGGGCACCATCTACGTGGCGGCCAACGACGGCATGCTGCACGCGTTCGACGGCGCGTCCGGCCAGGAAAGCTGGGCCTACGTTCCGCCCATGATGCTGAAGAACATGTGGCGGCTGGCGGACAGGGATTACGCCACGAACCACCGCTTCTTCCTGGACGGCCCCGTCGCCGTCAGCGACGCCAATGTCGGCGGCGGGTGGAAGACGATCCTGGTGGGGGCGCTCGGCAAGGGCGGGCGCGGCTACTACGCCATGGATATCACCAACCCCGCGACACCCCAGCCGCTGTGGAACTTCACTGTCGACAACGACCCCAACGTGGGCTACAGCTACGGCACGCCGATGATCACCAAGCTTGCCGACGGTACCTGGGTGGTGCTGGTGACTTCCGGCTACAACAATGTGCCGGAAAGCGGCCTGTACCCCACCGCCGACGGCAAGGGCCACCTCTATGTGCTGAACGCCGCCACGGGCGCGGTGCTGAAAGACATCCCGACGGGCGTGGGGAACACGGGCTATCCCAGCGGCCTGGCCCGCATCAACATCAAGGTGCCCAATTTCGAGCTCGACAACACCGCCCTGGCCGCCTATGGCGGCGATCTGTACGGCAATATGTGGCGCTTCGATCTCGAGGCGGGCTCGGCGTCGCTGGTGATGTCCACCGGATCGGACCAGCCCGTCACCGCGGCGCCCGAACTGGCCGAAATCGACGGCAAGACCGTGTTGTTCTTCGGCACGGGCCGCTATCTTGGGCAGACGGACCTGGACGACGCCAGGACCCAGGCCTTCTACGCCGTCAGGGACGACGGCAGCTCGACGGTCGGCACCGCCGACCTGGTGCAGCAGATCCTGAGCGGAGATTCCATCACCGCCAACGACGTTGACTGGAATACCTCATACGGTTGGTATTTCAACCTGCCCTCGCCGGAGCGGGTGCACCTCGACGCGCAGATTTACTTTGGCAGCGTCATATTCGCCACCACGCTGCCGTCGGCCACCGAATGCCAGCCGGGTGGATCGGGCAAGCTCTACATCGTGGATTACCGGGACGGCTCCGATGTCGATGGCGCCCCGGTCGTCTATAGCTATCAGTCGCCCATCGTCGGCATCACGGTCGCCAAGCTGCCGGGCGGCACGCCGGTCATCTACGGCATCACCGCCGATGGCGGCGTGCCCCAGGGGACGCCGCCCACCCTGCCCATCGGCAGCGGTTCCGGTAGCGCCAGCACCGGCAGGCGGGTGATGTGGCGGGAATTGCTGGACTGAGGCTGGATTGAGAAATTCAGACGCGTGCGGACGATCGATGCCTTCGCCGTTTCCCTCGCCATGCACGCCCTCCTGGCGGCGCTTCCGGCCGGATATCCGCCCCATGCCGCCGGTCCGGGAGATCGCGCCCCCAGGCCGGACGGCGCGCCCGTTCCGCTGGACGTCCGCCTGGTGCCCCATCCCCTGACGAATCCGGCGCGAGGCGTTCCTTCGGAATTACAGTCCGTCATCCGGAGCGGCGGCGGGGGTGCGGAGGAACGGGCGGATGCGGCGCCGATGCTTGCGCCATCGCCCCGTGTGCCGGGGATTCCGGTTCCCCGCTACCTCGACCCGAAGGAGCTGACCCGGCGCGCGCGGGTGCTGGAGGACATCGAGCCCTCACCGGACGAGCTGGAGGGAAGACCGGGTTCCGGCAAGATCGTTCTGGTGCTCTTCATCAGCGAAACCGGGAAAGTGGACCGGGTCGAATTGGAGTCGTCGCGGCTGGAGGAGCCGTTCCCGTCCTCGCTCTCCCGCCAGTTCCTGGCGGCGCGCTTCGCGCCGGCCGAACGGGACGGCATCCCCGTCAAGAGCCGGATGCGCGTCGAGGTGGTCGTTCGTCCGCTGGCGAAATAGCGAGGCGGTTGCCGGTGATATATAATCCGCCCCCCACGCCGCTGTAGCTCAGTTGGTAGAGCAGCGCATTCGTAATGCGAAGGTCGCCAGTTCGAATCCGGCCAGCGGCACCAATTCCCTCCCCTCCACCGTGTCCGAATCCTGCTACCACTGCGGGCTGGAGATTCCGGCCGATGCCGCCTCATTTCCGAAATACGCGGTCGAGATCGACGGGCAGTCGCGCGCGATGTGTTGCGCCGGCTGCCAGGCCGTGGCGCAGGCCATCGTCGCCAACGGGCTGGCCGATTACTATCGGCACCGCGACGCGATGCCCGAAAGCCCGCGCGAGGCGCTGCCGGTTGAGCTGCGGGAACTTGGCCTGTTCGACCATCCCGAGGTGCAGAAGAACTTCGTGCGTCCGGTGGGCGAGCACGAGCGTGAGGCGGCGCTGATCCTCGAGGGCATCACCTGCGCGGCCTGCGTCTGGATGAACGAGTCGCACATCGCGCGCCAGCCGGGCGTCACGGCGGTCGACATCAACTACGCCACGCGTCGCGCGCGCGTGCGCTGGGACGAGCGGCGGATCAGGCTTTCGCAGATCCTCGAGGCGATCGCCGCGATCGGCTACCGCGCCCATCCCTACGACGTGATGCGCTCCGAGCAGCTGGCGCAGAAGGAGCGCCGCGCCGCGTTGTGGCGGCTGCTCGTCGCCGGCTTCGGCATGATGCAGGTGATGATGTACGCCGTGCCGGTCTACATGGCTGGCGAGGGCGAGATGACGCCGGACATCGAGCAGCTGATGCGCTGGGCGAGCTTCGTGCTGACGCTGCCGGTGATCTTCTATTCGGCGGCGCCGTTCTTCGCCTCGGCGTGGCGCGACATCGGGCTGCGGCGCCTCGGCATGGACGTGCCGGTGGCGCTGGGAGTGGGCGCCGCATTCCTGGCGAGCGCGTGGGCGACGCTTTCCGCGGCCGGCGAGGTCTATTTCGACTCGGTGACCATGTTCGTCTTCTTCCTGCTCACCGGCCGCTACCTGGAGATGATGGCGCGGCAGAAGGCGGTGCGGGGCATCGAGACGCTGGCCCGCGCGATCCCGGCCTTCTGCGCGCGCCTGCCGCGCTATCCGTCGATGGAGGCCGAGCGTGTTCCCGTCGCGGAAGTCGGCGTCGGCGACACGGTGCTGGTCAAGCCGGGCGAGACGATTCCGGTCGATGGCACGGTGTTGTCGGGCGAGAGCAGCGCCGACGAATCGCTGCTGACCGGCGAGAGCCTGCCTGTGGCGAAGCGTATCGGCGACGCCGTGGTCGGCGGCAGCGTCAACAACGCCAGTCCGCTGGTGCTGCGCGTCGGGAAGGTGGGCGAGGGCACGCGGCTGGCGACGATCCAGCGCCTCATGGAGCACGCCTCCGCCGAGAAGCCCCGCATGGTGGAGATGGCCGATCGCATCGCGGCGCGCTTCGTGCTGGCGCTGCTGGTGCTGGCGGCGGGGACCGGCCTGTTCTGGTGGGCGGTCGATCCCGCCCGCGCGCTCTGGGTGTTCGTGGCCGTTCTCGTGGTGAGCTGCCCCTGCGCGCTTTCCTTGGCCACGCCGGCGGCGCTGACGGTGGCCACCGGCGCGATGTCGCGCGCGGGCGTACTGGTCACCCGCGGCCATGCGATCGAGACGCTGGCGCGCGCGACCCACGTGGTATTCGACAAGACCGGGACGCTGACCGAAGGGCGGCCGGCAGTGATGGAGGCGCTGCCCTTCGGCGGGCTTTCCGGTGACGAGGCGAGCCGGCTCGCCGCAGCCCTTGAGGCGGGTTCTGAGCATCCGGTCGGTCGCGCATTGCGGGCGGCGGCGGTCGATGGGCCATTGCCCGCGGCGGGAGCGCTGCTGGCGCGCACCGGCCAGGGCGTGGAAGGACGGATCGATGGCCGGGCATTGCGCATCGGCACGCTGGCCTGGGTCGCCGAAATCCATGGCTTGGAGGTGCCGCCGCAGGCGGCGGAATGGGCGCAATCCGGCGAAACGGTCGTGGCGCTGGGCGATGCTTCCGGATGGCTGGCGCTGTTCCGCCTGTCGGACAAGCCGCGGGACGGAATTACGCAGATGCTCGCTTCTTTGCGCGACCAAGGGCTGGAAATCGGTATGCTGAGCGGCGATGCGCCGGGCGCCGTGGCGAAGATGGCCGCCGGGCTGGGGATCGCGGATGCGTGCGGCGCGATGACGCCGGAAGACAAGCACGCGGCGATCCGCCGGTTGCAGGAGGGCGGGGCGGTAGTGGCCATGGTCGGCGATGGCGTGAACGATGCGCCGGTGCTGGCCCAGGCGCATGTCTCGATCGCGATGGGCGGCGGCACGGAACTCGCGCGCGGCCAGGCCGACGTGGTGCTGCTGTCCGACGACCTGGGGCACCTGGCGGAGGGCGTAAGGCTTGCCCGCCGCACGTTCTCCATCATCCGCCAGAACCTCGTCTGGGCTTTCGCCTACAATCTGGTCGCGATTCCGCTGGCCATGGCGGGATGGATCACGCCCTGGATGGCCGGGATCGGCATGTCGGCCAGTTCGCTGCTGGTCGTGCTCAATGCACTGCGGTTGCAGAACAAAACGAGAGGAGCGTGAGCAAATGCCCGGCATGGACATTCTTTATCTGCTGATTCCGCTATCCATCGTGCTGGTATTCATGATCGGGCTCTTCCTGTGGTGGTCGGTCAGGAACAACCAGTTCGACGATCTCGACGGACCGGCCTACCGCATCCTGATGGACGACGATCGATCCCCAGACATGGCGGAGTCATATGGTCGCGATGTTGATCCAGATCAAAGCTCCGACCGGAAAGCTTAACCATACTCCACGCACGGTTTTAGTGCCGCGCGCGATTTTAGTGCCGGTTGTCGGATGTTAGTCTCTCTGTTGGGGTTGGGGGTGCGCTTCGGCGCACCCTTTTTTTGGCCATAATAATTCAAAAAATTAATCGAAGTATTAAATATTGTGTAGTGTTGGATTATTGATCTGAGTCAAAATGACGCGCATCGCGGAGGGTATTCTCCGTAACCAGCGGCCGGCTTGGCGCCTCTGCATGGCGCCGCAAGGGAGGTTGGCTACCGTTTTTTTGTTCTCATGAGGTGAAACCATCATGCAATCGCAAGCGACTTACAACTACAAAGTCGTGCGCCAGTTCGCCGTGATGACCGTAATCTGGGGCATCGTCGGTATGCTGGTCGGCGTCATCATTGCCGCCCAGTTGATCTGGCCCGAGTTGAACGTCATCGAGTATCTGGGGTACGGCCGTCTTCGTCCGCTGCATACCAATGCGGTGATTTTCGCGTTCGGCGGTTGCGCGCTGTTCGCCACCTCGTATTTCTCCGTGCAGCGAACCTGCCATGCGCCCCTGTTCGCGCCCGGGCTGGCGGCCTTCACTTTCTGGGGCTGGCAGCTGATCATCCTCAGTGCCGCCCTTTCCCTGCCGCTGGGCATCACCTCCGGGAAGGAATACGCAGAACTGGAATGGCCGATCGACCTCCTGATCACCGTTGTCTGGGTTTCCTACGCCATCGTCTTCTTCGGCACCCTGATGAAGCGCAAGACGCCGCACATCTACGTGTCGAACTGGTTCTTCGGCGGCTTCATCCTGACGGTGGCCGTGCTGCACCTCGTCAATAGCGCCGAAATCCCGGTTACCCTGTTCAAGTCCTACTCGGCTTACGCCGGCGTGCAGGACGCGATGGTGCAGTGGTGGTACGGCCACAACGCGGTGGGCTTCTTCCTGACCGCGGGCTTCCTCGGCATGATGTACTACTTTGTGCCCAAGCAGGCCGGCCGCCCGATCTACTCCTACCGCCTGTCTGTGGTGCACTTCTGGGCTCTGGTCTTCACCTACATGTGGGCCGGTCCGCACCACCTGCACTACACGGCTCTGCCCGACTGGACGCAGTCCCTCGGCATGATCTTTTCGCTGATCCTGCTGGCGCCCTCCTGGGGCGGCATGATCAACGGCATCATGACCCTGTCCGGCGCCTGGCACAAACTGCGCGACGACCCGATCCTGAAGTTCATGATCACGTCCCTGTCCTTCTACGGCATGTCGACCTTCGAAGGCCCGATGATGTCGATCAAGACGGTGAACGCGCTGTCGCACTACACCGACTGGACCGTCGGTCACGTGCACTCCGGCGCGCTGGGCTGGGTGGCCATGATCGCCATCGGTTGCACCTACTACATCCTGCCGCGCGTCTTCGGAAAGACCGAGATGTACTCGACCAGGCTGATCAACACCCACTTCTGGATCGCCACCCTCGGCACGGTGCTTTACATCGCCGCGATGTGGATTGCCGGAGTGATGCAGGGCCTGATGTGGCGCGCCACCAACCCGGACGGCACGCTGACCTACTCCTTCGTCGAGTCCGTCAAGGCCACGTATCCCTTCTGGACGATCCGCCTGGTCGGCGGCACGTTGTTCCTGACCGGCATGCTGATCATGGCCTACAACATGTTCAAGACCATCGGCCAGGGCAGGGCGGTGGACGCCCCGGTGCTGGCGCCGGCCGCGGCCCACTGAGCCCTCACTTGCAAGGAGCTAATACATCATGCTGACACATGAGCAAATCGAAAAGAACGTCGGGTGGCTGATCGTCCTGGTGGTTCTGCTGGTGAGCGTCGGCGGCCTGGTCGAGATCGTGCCGCTGTTCTTCCAGAAGTCCACCACCCAGCCGGCCAATGAACTGGTCAAGCCGTACGACGCGGTTCGCCTGGCGGGGCGCGACATCTATATCCGAGAAGGTTGCTACAACTGCCATTCGCAGATGATCCGTCCGTTCCGCGCCGAAACCGAGCGTTATGGCCACTACTCCGTGGCCGGCGAGTTCGTCTATGACCATCCGTTCCAGTGGGGCTCCAAGCGCACCGGGCCGGACCTGCATCGCGTCGGCGGCCGCTACTCCGACCAGTGGCATCGAGTGCATCTGCTGAACCCGCGCGACGTGGTGCCGGAGTCGAACATGCCCGCTTACTACTGGCTCGACCGCCCGCTCAACGACCCGGCCATCGGCAAGAAGATGGCGGCGCTGCGCATGGTTGGCGTGCCCTATACCGATCAGGACATCGCCGGCGCGGCCAAGGCGATCGAGGGCAAGACTGAGCTCGAGGCGCTGGTCGCCTACCTGCAGGGTCTGGGCACCGCGCTCAAGCAAACGAGGTAAGCGAGTGGACATCAACGACCTGCGTTCCATCTTCACGGTGCTGGCTTTCGTCATGTTCGTCGGCATCGTGTGGTGGGCCTACTCCGGCCGGCGCAAGCAGGCCTACGAGGAGGCGGCGCAACTGCCGCTGAACGATAACGATGATCTTCCGTCCATCGGCTGCGGCGGGCGCGCAGCGGGTCAATCCGACAAGTGAAGGAAACGAGACATGGACTTCAATAACACGAGCGATTTTGTCAGCGGCTTCTGGAACATGTACGTCGTCGTGCTGGTGGCGGTCAGCGTCATCGGCTGCGGCGTGTTCCTGCTGATCCAGGACAGGGCCAGGACCACGGCGGGCGAAACGACCGGCCACGTCTGGGACGAAACCCTGCAGGAGTACAACAACCCGCTGCCGAACTGGTGGCGCTGGATGTTCTACATCACGGTGATTTTCAGCATCGCCTACTTGGCCCTTTACCCCGGCTTGGGCAATATGGGCGGCCAGTTCGGCTGGAGCATGCGCGGCCAGTACGACGCCGAGATGAAGAAGGCCGACGAGCGGTACGCGCCGATGTTCGACAAGTATCTCAAGATGGACATCCAGGCGGTTGCCGCCGATCCGCAGGCCAGGGAAATGGGCAACCGCCTGTTCCTGACCTACTGCGCGCAGTGCCACGGCTCCGACGCCCGGGGCGCCAAGGGTTTCCCGAACCTGGCCGACGGCGACTGGCTGTGGGGCGGCACCGGTGCCCAGATCAAGGAAACCATCATGAAGGGCCGCGATGCGATCATGACGCCGAAAGGCACCAAGCCCGACATGGACGCCGAGCAGGTCAAGGATGTTGTTGCCTATGTGCGTTCGCTGTCCGGCCTGGAGATCAAGATGGGCGGCAATGCCGAGAAGGGCAAGAATCTGTATCCCCAGGCCTGCGCCGCCTGCCATGGCCCCGAAGCCAAGGGCAATGCAGAAGCCGGCTATCCGAACCTGGCCGACAAGATATGGCTGTATGGCAGCCAGGAAGCCGACATGATCGAGACGGTGACCAAGGGCCGCACCAACCGTATGCCGGCCTTTGGTGAGTTCCTTGGCGAAGCCAAGGCCCACCTGCTGGCGGCCTATGTTTATAGCCTGGGCGGCGGCGTCAAGGCCAAGGCGGAAGCCGCGCCGGCCGCAGAAAAGATGTAACGGTTATAGGGCAGTATTGAATCCCCTTGGCCTTCGGGCTGGGGGGATTTTTCTCCCGGCATGGGAGCCCAGGATTTCCAGCGTCATGGGGGGCGCATGGAAAACTTCCGCAGTATGATCGAGCCAAGATTTCACTCGAAAACCATAGAGATGACTACCCAAGAATCCCCCCGGCAGTCTCCGGAATCGTCGGAAAGCGCAACCAGCGTCGCGCCCGTTCCCCTCTTCAAGGCCCGCAAGAAAATCCACCCGAAAACGGTGACGGGCGGCTTCGCCACCTGGCGCTGGATCCTCGTCTGGTTCACCCAGGCGCTTTTCTACGGACTGTGCTGGCTGCCGTGGAACGGCAGGCAGGCCGTTCTGTTCGACCTCGTCGAGCGCAAGTTCTACATCTTTGGCCTGGTGCTCTGGCCGCAGGATGTTTTCTATCTGACCGTGCTGCTGATCATTTCGGCATACGCCCTGTTCCTGTTTACCGCCGTCGCCGGCAGGCTCTGGTGTGGCTATGCCTGTCCGCAGACGGTCTACACGGAAATGTTCATCTGGATCGAGCAACTCATCGAAGGTGACCGTCCGGCCCGGATCAAGCTGGATGCGGCCCCCATGGACGGCCGCAAGTTCGCCAAGCGCACGGCGAAATACACGCTCTGGGCATTGCTCTCGCTCTGGACCGGTTTCACCCTGGTGGGCTATTTCACGCCGATCAAGACGCTCTGGGCCGAGCTGATGACGTTCTCGCTGGGGCCGTGGGAGTGGTTCTGGTTCCTGTTCTACGCCGTTTTTACCTATATCCTGGCGGGCCATCTGCGCGAGCAGGTCTGCCTCTACATGTGCCCCTACGCCCGTTTCCAGGGCGTGATGTTCGATCCGGACACCCTCGTCATCACTTACGACGAGGAGCGCGGCGAGCCGCGCGGCGCCCGTTCCAAGCATGCCGACCATAAGGCCGCGGGCCTGGGCCATTGCGTCGATTGCGATCTCTGCGTCGCCGTCTGCCCGACCGGCATTGACATCCGCGATGGCCTGCAATACGAGTGTATCGGCTGTGCCGCCTGCATCGATGCCTGCGACCAGGTCATGGCCAAGATGGAATACCCGAAGGGCCTGATCCGATACTCGACGGAGCATGCGGTCGAGCAGCACTGGGGCTGGAAGGAGATCGTCGCCCACATCGTCCGTCCGCGCATCGCCTTGTACAGCGCCATCCTGGGCGCCATCGTCATCGCCTTTGCCTGGGGGCTGGCGACCAAGGCGGCCCTGCGCGTCGACGTGATCCGCGACCGTTCCACGCTCGCCCGCGAAGTGGAGGGTGGCTTGATCGAGAATGTCTACCGCCTGCAGGTGATGAACGTGTCGGAAACCGCGCACCGCTATTCGGTGAGCGTCACGGGGCTTGGGGGGATCGGCGTGGATGGCGAGCGCATCGTCGAAGTCCCGGCGGCCAGCAACAAGAACATCGCCGTGCGGGTACGCGTTCCGCCGGAATCCGGCAAGTCGGGTTCCCACGTCATATATTTCGACGTCAAGTCCATGACCGACGCGAAGGCGTCGGTACATGAAAAGGCCACCTTCCTGATTCCCTGAAGATCACAAAATGCCCCCACATAACGCTGCTCCCTGGTACCGCGAACCCTGGCCATGGATCCTGATGGCAGGTCCGCTCATCGTCGTGATTGCGGGAATCATTACCGCATGGTTGGCGATAGTCTCCAATGACGGGTTGGTCACCGAGGACTATTACAGGAAGGGACTGGCCGTGAACCAGACCCTGGCGAGCAGCGAGCGGGCGCGGGCTATGGGTTTGACGGCCGGGCTGACACTGACGGCGGAGTCGGCAACAGTGCGCCTGAGCGCGCGAGCGGGGAGAAGCTTTGTGCCGCCGGCGTCCCTCCGCGTCACCCTGTCCCATCCGACCCGCGCCGGCCTCGACCAGGTCGCGGTGCTGATGCGTGAAGGGGAGCGCTACGCCGGCAAGCTGCACCTGCCCGCTTCCGGGCACTGGCTGCTGCTGATCGAGAATGAAGAAGCGGAATCATGGCGCCTGATGGGCAGCGTCGTGCTGCCCTTTTCAGGCGAAGTCGTCGTTGGCGTCCTCGGCGGGGAGTCTCCCGCCGATATTCGTAACTAACCGGGGAGAGCAATCATGGCATTGAAGGAACTGTTCAGCACCGATATCGGCCTCTTGAGCCTGTTTACCATCGGCTTCGTGATCGTCATGGCCGTCTACTTGATTGGTTTCGTCAGAAGGCACATGAAAGAGGATGCCCGGCAGGCCAGGTAACGGTTTCCGCCGTCGGCGGCTATCGATAGATCAGCACGGGAATCCGGGAGTGCGTCAGCACTTTCTGGGTTTCCGAGCCCAGCAGCAGCCCGCTGAGCCCTCGCCGGCCGTGCGAGGCCATGAAGATCAGGTCGCAACCGGCATTCTGCGCGGCGTCGATGATGGCTTCGTAGGGAATGTCATTGACCGTGCTGACCGATGCGCAACTCACTCCCGCTTCCTCGGCCTTCGTCGTGCATCGCCCGAGGATTTCCCGTGCCTGTCTTTCGGCCATTTCGGCAAATTTCTCGGGCGTAGTGGGATCGATGAGCGCGCCCTCTCCGTAGAAGGCGACCGGATAGTCTGGCTTTGCAAAGAAGAAGGTGATCCTGGCGCCCGCCTCCCTGGCGAAGCTGATTGCCCGCTGCGCCGTATCCATGGAAAGCTGGGAACCATCGGTGGGAACGAGGATATGTTTGAACATGCGGGTCTCCTGGGCGACGACGGTCGCAGGTGGATTATCCATGTAAAATGAAATTAGGGCATTGAAGTCTTGATGGGGGTCAAGGCCGTTGCTCGACCTGACGATGCAGAATACGCGAGCCATTCATTATGTTGATAATAATATGCATACTCTGACCCAACCCCTTCAGCATCACCATAAACACTGCGACGACCTGTTCGCCACCGCCGAGGCAGATGCCCGTGCCGGCAAGTGGGATGCCTGCGCACAGATCTTCAACCGTTTTCGCGAAGAAATGGAGTCCCATTTCGCCACCGAGGAACAGGTGCTGTTCCCCGCCTTCGAGGCGGCTACCGGCATGACCGGCGGGCCGACCCAGATGATGCGCATGGAGCATAGCCAAGTGCGCGAGTTGCTCGGCCAGATGGCCGGGGCGCTGGCGGCGCGCAATGGCGGCGATTTTGCCGGCGCGGCCGAAACCCTCCTGATCCTCATGCAGCAACACAACATGAAGGAAGAGAACATTCTCTATCCCATGTGCGATCGATCCCTGGACGCGGCGTCCATCAATATCGGTGAGCGGCTCCAGGAGCGGTTGAGTGAACGACTGGAGGGGGTGTGTCCCGCGTAATCGACGGACGCGACCTTCAGCCTCCCGAACCCCTGGAGCTGACGCTGGCCGCCCTCGATGTCCTCCCGGATGGCGAGGAGCTTTTATTGCTGCTTTATTGCCAGCCCCATCCCCTATACCAGATACTGGGCCGTAACGGCTATGTCTGGCGGGAGGATCTTCAGCCCGATGGCACCCGCGAGATCCGCATCCGCAAAGCGTAGTGCCGGTCATCGCCCCTCGCCGTGATGCACCCCAACCTTTCTTTTGAACAGGCACCGCCGATTTCGGTGCCCTATCGTTTTTTTTTGACCGCGCCCTGGTTTGGGGTGGCGGCGGGCCTGTTGCTGGCCTGGATGGGCGCCGATGCGCTGGCTTCGCGCTGGATGCCGGGCGCGCTGGCCATCACCCATCTGCTGACGGCTGGATTCATGCTTCAGGCCATGACCGGTGCCCTGCTCCAGTTCGTGCCGGTTGCCGCGGGTGGTAATGTCTGGCGACCGCGCCTGCTTGCGGGAGTGGCGCATCCGGTACTGGCCGTTGCCACCCTCCTGCTTGTCTTCGCCTTCATGACAGCCGGCGTGGGTGGCCGCCTGTACCTTGCCGCGGCAATTCTTTTCTCCGTCGTCCTGGGGGGGTACGTTGTCGTGGTCGGTAGCGCTCTATGGCGCACTCCGGCGCACGGAGCCACGATTCTGGCGCTGCGGGCGGCGATTATCGGGCTGGCGGTCACCGTCGTTCTTGGGGTTGCCTTGGCCGGAGGGCTCGGTCTTCAAAAGGTGTGGCCGCTGGTCGAGATGACCAATGTTCATGCGGCATGGGGGCTGGGTGGCTGGTCGCTTCTGTTGCTGTCCGGTGTTTCCTATTACGTCGTGCCCATGTTCCAGCTGACGCCGGCCTATCCTGCTTGGCTTGCCCGTTGGCTGCCCGCGGCGCTGCTGTCGGTCCTAGGCGTCTGGTCATTACAGCTTGCGGACCATGCCTTGGCCTGGCAACGGTGGGTGCTGTTGATCGGCTTGATCCTGGCGGCGGCTTTCGCCGCCGCGACCCTGGTCCTCCAGTTCCGCCGCCGCCGCAAGGTGCCCGACCCGACCCTCGGATTCTTCCGCGGCGCCATGTTGGCGCTGATCATGATTTTCGTCTCCGCGCTGGCGTTCGAGACAATACCGGAACTGGGCAGTCATCCCAGGACTGCCGTCTGGCTTGGGATGCTGGCGCTGCCGGGCGTGTTCGTTTCCGCCATCAACGGCATGCTTTACAAGATCGTGCCCTTCCTCAACTGGTTGCACTTGCAGCGTCTTTGCGGGCTGACGGTGTTGCCGCCCAACATGAAGCGGATGATTCCGGAATCCTCCATGTTCGGCCAGATGCGCCTGCACTTCGCGTCGCTGACCGCCTTGCTGGCATCGGTACCCTGGCCGGAGTTGACGCGTCCGGCGGGCTTGCTGTTCGCCGTTTCCTGCGCCTGGCTCGGCGGCAACCTGGTGATCGGCGTAAGAAGCTACCTGATATTCAGAAACCAAATTCGTGCAGGCGACGCAGGTCGGGAATCCTGATCTGCTTGCCATGCACGGAGATCAATTGCGCCTCGGCAAGATCATGGAAGATGCGGGAGAGCGTCTCCGGCGTCAGGTTCAGACGCGAGGCGATCACTTGCTTGGAAGTCGGCAGGGATATCTCAAGGGCGCCCTCGTCGCAATTGCTTTCCGGCGGACAGTGCTGCATCAGGTAGCCGATGACCCGCTGGGTGCTGGATCGCAGCGAGTAGGATTCGACGTCGCAGATGAGGGAGTGGAGCTGCATCGACATACCCGCCAGCATGCGGCGGGCGAAACTCGGGTCGGATTCGAGCAGGTCGAAGACGGCGCTTCTGGTGATGTGCAGCAGAAGGCTGTCGGTCAAGGCCTCGGCGAAAACGGGATAGGGCCGGTCGATGAACATCACCGCCTCGCCGAAGCTCCGCTTGGGCCCCAGGATTTCGACTACCTTCTCGTTGCCTTGGGAAGATGGGAAGGCGAGCTTGACCTGGCCGAAAACGACGACGAAAAAGCCGCGCGGGAGGTCGCCCTTCTGGAACAGCATCTCACCCTTCGCCAGGCGCTTTTCGCGCGTCGCTTCCGCGATCTGGGCGACGTGTTCGGGAGCGAGCTCGGAAAAAAGCGGCAACCGGGACAGGAGTGCCGGAATGTCGAGCCGTTCGTGCCGATTCGCCGAACCATTGACGTTTGCCATGGGACGCTAACATAGCATGGTTTTGGGGCATGCCGGAACTGGAAATGAGAGCTGTTTCAACAAGAGCCGCGGGAGTTTGATGCCCTCATGAGCCTGTATTCCATCGCCAGGCATATCCATATCGTCTGCGTGATCCTGAGCATCGCGGGCTTCTTCGCGCGCGGCCTGCTGATGATGAGGGACTCGCCACTGCTCGCGCATCCCTGGCTGAAGGTGGTGCCGCACGTCAACGACACGATACTGTTGGCGGCGGCGATCGCGCTGACCGTTCTCACTGGACAGTACCCCTTTATCGATGCCTGGGTGACGGCCAAGATATTCGGCCTGATTGCCTACATCATCCTCGGTTCGGTCGCGCTCAGGGCCGGCAGGACGAAGCGGATACGAACGGTCGCGTGGCTCGCGGCGCTGGGGGCCTTCGGCTATGTCGTTTCGGTCGCCCTGACTAGGCATCCGGCCGGCTTGTTCTCGCTCCTCTGAGACTCAGCCGGTCAGCTGCGCGTATAGCAGCGGCAGGCGCAACGGCAGTTCCTCGGGTTTCCTCAGCACTGTGAATCCGGCCGGGCCGAACAGGTGCGGCAGGTAGGCGGCGCCTTCGTGGTCGATGGTGACGCAGAAGGGCTTGAGTCCGGCGCGTCGCGCGTCGATCAGGGCGTGTCGCGTATCCTCGATGCCGTAGCGGCCCTCATAGAGGTCGATGTCGTGCGGCTTGCCGTCGGAAAGGATCAACAGAAGGCGAAGCGCGGCCGGCTGACGCTCAAGGATCGACGTGGCGTGACGCACCGCCGCGCCCATGCGGGTGTAGTAGCCGGGTTTCAGCGCCGCGATGCGGCCGCGCGCGGCGGCGTCCATCGGCGCGTCGAAATCCTTGATCGCGTGGAAGCG
Organism: Candidatus Nitricoxidivorans perseverans; assembly: GCA_030246985.1. Taxonomy (GTDB): domain Bacteria; phylum Pseudomonadota; class Gammaproteobacteria; order Burkholderiales; family Rhodocyclaceae; genus Nitricoxidivorans; species Nitricoxidivorans perseverans. Next base: position 2,572,626 of record CP107246.1, read on the forward strand.
CACGAGGCTGCGCTTGAGCGATGAGAAGCCGTGGAAGGCGAAGGCATCGCCCGTTGCCGTCAGCGCCTCACCGAACAGCATCAGGCTGTCGCGGATGACGTCGATGACGCGCTGCTCGTCCGAGACCCAGGCATCGGTCGAGAGGGATAGGTCGGCGAGCACCAGGCAGGCGAGGTCGCGTATCCGCTGGTTCATGGAAAGATAAGCGCCCGCTCCCGAGAAATGCCGGCCTGCAAGGCGGTCGGTGTGCAGGAGCACGCAGGCGTCGATATCGAGTTCGCTGCCCTCGGGCTGCGCCTTCGACCAGCGGCGCGCCGGGGCGAGCGCGGCGAACTGGCTCCTGAGCTTGCGCGCGGGCTGGCGCAGGCGATCGGGCAGCGGGATTGCTTCGGCCTCGCGTGCCGTCATGGTCTGCAGGCGGCAGAAGCCGGTTTTGAGCTCGCGGCGGCGCCAGTCCCATTCCGGCAGCAGGATGCCGTCTTCGAGCACGAGGTCGTCTTCCGCGGCGGCCGGCAGGTCGAGATCGAAGCGTACCTTCGATGCGACACGTTTCCCATCGTCGGGCGCGAGGTGCAGGCTATCCATGTTCTCGGCCGTGCGCGCGGCGCCGGGATTGTCGTCCTCGTCCGTGTCGCGATTCACCTTTACGTATTCGGCCCACGACAGCAGGCTTTCGGCGCGGAACATCAGCAGGAAGGGCGATTCGTTCTCCGGCAGCTCGGTGCGCTCGGCCCGATGATGGCGGTTTTCTGACGCGGCGTGCGAGGCGCTGTCGTTTTCCCGCGGTTCCGCGCCCTTGCGCGATGCGGGCGATGCGGCGGGAGGCGCCGGGTAGAGCCAGAGCGGCACGGGTCGCAGCGGACGGGATCCGGCGGAAGTCAGCGGCGGCAGGACGGCGACGCTGCCCGGATCGAGCAGCGCGGCGCGCACGGCGCGTTCCTGTCCGGCCTCGTCGGCGGGCAGCGCATCGGGCGCGATGCGATCGGCTAGGACGGCATTGACGAGACGTCGGTAGCGCGGCTCCAGGCCGGGATGGCGAGTCAGTGCGCGCAGCACGGCGATCTGGTTGCGTGCAATCCACTCGTCGCCGGAAGGTTCGGGTTCATGCGCCGCAATCGCCGCCAGCCAGAAATAGAGGTCGCGGTTGAGCGATTTTTCCGGAAACCAGGCGATCGAGGACGGTAGCCGCAGCGTCTCCATGTCCAACGTGGCATGGGCGGCCTTCTCGCCGGTTCCCGCGATGCGTTCGAGCCAGCGCCGGCGGGCGCCGTGGCGCGTGTCGGCGGCGGATGCCACGCGCAGGCCGGCATCGCCGCCGAGGGCGCGGAAGACGACGCCCAGGATTTTCTCGATCCCCGCCAGATGCACGGCCGCCTCCGGGTGGTCGCGCCGCGCAGCCTTCGTGATGAGGCGGTCCCAGAGGCCGCCGACCCATTCCTCCATCAGATTTCCTCGTCACGTCTGCCGGTGAGGCTCACTTGCGCCTCGTTGCGTCGCGCGGCGTCCTTGTCGACCCAGCGCAGCAGCGTGCCTTCCGGGCGATTGCGCTCGACCGTGCCGCAGGCGGCGATGCACTGGCCGCACTGGGTGCAGGTAAACATCTTGTGCTTGACCACGCGCGGGCGAAGACGCATCGGGCAGACGCCCTCGCAGGCTGCGAAGCCGGGGCCGTCCGCCGCGTAGCAGTCGGCGCAATCCGCGGCTCGCGCACGCTCGAAGCCGACCACCATCGCACCGCGATTGGCCATCCACGCGAGGCTTTGAAACAAACCGACCGCGCAGCCGAAGCGGCAGAACAGATGGCGCGCGAAGAGGAATTCGAGCGTGAAAACGAGGGTGCCGACACCGATGAACAGCGCCTGGTTGCGCGTGAGGGACAGGGAGAACAGATTGCCGTAGACCTCGACGGGCGGAAGCAGGTAGGTTAACAGCGCAACCGCCCAGACGAAGGCGAAGGCCACGGCGAGCGGTACGACCGCCAGCCACCATCGCGCATCGACCTTGAAGACGCCGCCATCCGGGTTCCGTGGCGGGAGGGGTTTCCGTTCCCATAGGCTCGGCTTGCCGGAAGCGCGTCGCATGAGGCGGTTAAGGGTTTCGACAACCGAGAAATGAGGGCAGAGCCAGCCGCAGTAGAGTCGCCCCCAACGCCAGGCGACGGCGAGGAAGAGCGCCGCGACGGCGAAGATGGGCAGGAACAGGCGCAGCAGAATATCGATGCCGGCCTGCGCCGCGCCGATCCGGCCGGTAAGGAATTCGTCGATGCCCAGCCGCCACTCGAAGCCGAGGAAAACGGCGTGGCCGCGCGTGAGGTCGTAGCGGAAGAGATCGAACACGGGCGCGACGACGAACAGCACGAAAAACGCCGCCTGGAAGGCAAGGCGCAGGCGTTGGATCGCGTCGCCGCTAGCGGCCGAAGGTGGCAAGCACCACCTCCATCAGCGCCTGCGCGACTTCATTGTCGTCGGTGAGGCTTTCCACGAGCGATGCGCGACAGGCTTCGACCGGTTCCATGCCGGCGCGGATCAGGATTGCGGCATAGACCAGCAGGCGCGTGCTGGCGACCTCCTCGAGGTCGACGTCCTTCAGCGCGCGCAGGGCGCGACCGATGGAGACGAGGCGCTTCGCCGTCATTTCATCGCAACCGGTTTCGCCCTGGAGCACGGCTTCTTCCCGTGCGGCGTCGGGGAAGTCGAAGCGCAGGCTGACGAAGCGCTGACGCGTCGAGGGCTTCATGCCCTTCATGAAATTCTGGTAGCCAGGGTTGTAGGAGACGACCAGCATGAAGCCGTCGGGCGCGTGCAGCACCTCGCCGGTGCGGTCGATGGGCAGAACGCGGCGGTGATCGGCGAGCGGGTGGATGACGACCGTGGTGTCCTTGCGCGCCTCGACCACCTCGTCGAGGTAGCAGATGCCGCCTTCGCGCACGGCGCGCGTGAGCGGGCCGTCCGACCAGTAGGTGGCGCCGTCGCTGATCAGATGGCGGCCAATAAGGTCGGCGGCGGTGAGATCGTCGTGGCAGGCGACGGTGAACAGCGGCAGGCCAAGCCGTGCCGCCATGTGGGCGACGAATCGCGTCTTGCCGACGCCGGTCGGGCCCTTGATGAGCACCGGCAGGCGGTTCTTCCATGCGTGCTCGAACAAAGCGATTTCGTTGCTGGCCGCTTCATAGTAGGGAATGGTCATGACAAGGCCTTCCAGTAGGTCGTTGCGATGAGCGCCAACACCAGCGTCAGCCAGCCGCCGACGATCAGGTTCCACAGCGCCGAGGCACGCCGTAGCGCCATAAATTCGCGGATCACCAGCCAGCCCTTGGCGAGTGCCAGGCCGAGTATGACGCCCACCGCGATCGGACCGGCGGAACCTGACTCGCCGACAAACCAGGTGACGCCGGTGGCGGCGACGAGAAAAGCGAAAACGAGGTCGAGACGATGGGCATTCATTAGCGCATCACATAAACGAGGGGGAAAAGAACGATCCAGACGAGGTCCACCATGTGCCAGTAGGCGGCGCCCGTTTCCATGCCGCGGTGTTCCGCCGCCGAGTAGGCGCCGGCGCGCGCCTTTATCCAGACGGCGACGAGGATCACCATGCCGAGGATGACGTGCATGAAGTGGAAGAAGGTCAGCGACAAGTAGAACATATAGAAGTCGTTTGTCGCCAAATTGATGCCGGCGTTGAGCTTGGCCGCGTACTCGAACAGCTTGACGACCAGGAACCCGGCGCCGCAGCCGATGCCGGCCAGCAGCCAGCGCGCGCTTACCGCCGCCCGGCCATGCTCGATGGCGGCGACGGCGCGCGCCACGCACCAGCTCGCGGCCAGCAGCAATATCGTGTTGATGGCGCCCGCATTGCGATCGAGGTTCGGCTGCATGGCATTGAAGAGTTCGACGTTCTTCATCCGCGCGACGGCATAGACGGCGAAGAAAACGCCGAAGGCGAGCAGCTCGGCGAGGATGAACACCCATATGGCCAGGTCGCCAGGCGGGGAATTCCGGGCCAGCAAAACAAAACCCGGCCTTGCGGCCGGGTCTTGAGTTGAAGCCATGGCAGAAGTCATGCGGATTTTTCTTCGCCCTTGACAAAGAAGCTCCACAGATAGACGACCAGCCCGACCAGGAAGACGACACCGGTCCATTCGCGCATCCAGTAGAACAGGGAAACTTGGTCCTGCGCCACCATGAAGGGCATCGGGTTGTCGGATACGCGTTGCAGCCATACCTGCAGGATGCCGGCGGCGGTGAGGAATAGGGTGATGAAGACGATGGAGACCGTCATCAGCCAGAAGCCCCACATCTCCACCACTTGTGACTTGTTGCTGTTGGCGGCGCGTCCGCGCATCAGCGGCATGGCGTAGGAGATGATCGTCAGCACCACCATGACGTAGGCGCCGTAGAAGGCCATGTGACCGTGGGCGGCGGTGATCTGCGTGCCGTGGGTGTAGAAGTTGACCGGGGCCAGCGTGTGGAGGAAGCCCCAGACGCCGGCGCCGAGGAAGGACATCACGCCGGTGCCAAGTGCCCACAGCGTCGCCGCCTTGTTCGGATGCTCGCGGCGGCGGCGGTTCACCATGTTGAAGGCGAACAGCGTCATGGCGAAGAACGGGATCGGTTCCAGCGCCGAGAAGATCGAACCCCACACCTGCCAGTATTCGGGCGTGCCGATCCAGTAGTAGTGGTGGCCGGTGCCGATGATGCCGGTGACCAGCGTCAGCGTGATGATGACGTATAGCCACTTCTCGATCACCTCGCGGTCGACGCCGGTGATCTTGATGAGCACGAAGGCCAGGATCGCGCCGAGGATCAGTTCCCACACGCCCTCGACCCAGAGGTGAACCACCCACCACCAGTAGAACTTGTCCTTGACGACGTTGTCCGGATTGTAGAACGAGAACAGGAACATCACCGCCAGGCCCCAGAGACCGAGAAGCAGCACGGTGCTGATCGCCGTCTTGCGCCCTTTCAGCACCGTCATGGTGATGTTGAAGAGAAAAGCCAGCGCGACGACGACGATGCCGGCCTTGGTGATCAGAGGCTGTTCAAGGAACTCGCGGCCCATGGTCGGCAGGAGATCGTTGCCGGTCATCTTTGCCAGCGTGGCGTAGGGCACCGTTAGGTAACCCACCACGGTGAGGCCCGCAGCGATGAGGAAGATCCAGAACAGTGCGATGGCCAGCTTTGGACTGAAGAGCTCGGTCTCCGTCTCCTCGGGCACGAGATAATAAGCCGCGCCCATGAAGCCCATCAGCAGCCAGACGATTAGCGCATTGGTATGCACCATGCGCGCGACGTTGAATGGAATATGCGGGAACAGGAAATCGCCCATCACATATTGCAGGCCCATGACGAGGCCGAACAGGATCTGGGCGGCGAAGAGCGCTAGCGCCGCGATGAAATAGGGCTTGGCGACCGCTTGGGATTGGTATTGCATGAGGTTTTCTCCTATCGGTCGTTAGCCCTGGATGTTGGGCGGCCACTTGGCGGTGTTGATCTTCGAAACGTATTCGAGGAAAGCCGCGATGTTGTCGAGATCCTGATCCGAGAAGTTGAATTGAGGCATCGATCGGCGGCCAGGAATGCCTTCGGCGGGGCGAGTCTTGATGAAAGCCTTGACCGCCTCCTTGCTGCCCAGGCGGACGACGGCATTGCCCAGTTCCGGCGCGAAGTAGGCACCTTCGCCGAGCAGGGTATGGCAGCCGACACAGTTGTTGGTCTCCCATAGCTTCTTGCCCGCGGCGATCTGCGGGTTGGAGAGCATTGCCCGCTGATCGCGCTGCGGGATGATCTGTTCGTTCTGGAAAGTCAGCGCCAGAAACACCAGCAGGAAGAACAGCGTTCCCCCATAGAAGATGTTGCGCGCCGTCGTCGTGGTGAATGATCCGCTCATGGGCGATGCCCTCCCTAAAATTGCGCAGAGTCCCTGCGTCGGCGCAAATCTAGTCGTGCCGGAAGGGGTGAAAATTGATAGCCATCAAGGAGGGAGCGGCGGCGAAATTACAGGCCCGGACGGGGTTGTCGGCAGGAAACGGGAATGCGGGCGGTGATTGCTACATATTGTCGCAGTCTATAAATATATTCGATTAACTAATGGAATCCATTAATTGTAAAGCGATGTTTGTCAAGCATAGTCAAATCTGGCAGCCAGAAATGGCATTTATTTGCGCGCATCGGGTGCGACGGTGGGGGTCGCTCCATATCTGATTGATTGTAAATGTATTTATTGTTCCGTGGGTTTGGAGCTGGTTTTGGCACGAAGGTTGATGGGGGGAGGGGATATCAACCCGGAGTGAAAAAAATGAGTCGAATCCCCCAGCGCATGCTGATTGTCGATGATGACCCCATCCATGCCCGTGTTCTGACCCGTTCGCTGCGCTTGCGACGGTTCGAGGTGGCTTCCGTCCGGGGTATCGAGGCGGCGCTTGCCGCCGCATCGTCCTCACCGCCGGATTTCGTCGTCCTCGAACAATGTCTCGACGGCGCGTCCGGACTTGGCCTCATCCGGCCGCTCAAGGCGATCAATCCACAGGCGAGGATTCTCGTCCTGACCGGATGCGCCAGCATCGAGAAGGCCGTCAACGCCATCAAGCTGGGCGCCTGTCACTATCTGGCGAAACCCGCCTACGTCGAGGAAGTCCTGACTGGATTCGGCATCGACCCGCTGACGGTGGCGGCCGAGTTGAAAACCGCGACCGACAGCAAAACCCACTCGATCAGGGAGGTCGAGTGGAAACACATCATGCGGGCATTGAGCGAGAACAATGGCAATGTTTCGGCGGCGGCACGGGCGCTCGGCATGCACCGCAGGACCCTGCAAAGAAAGCTGATGCAGCACAAAGGGGAATGTGCCGGAAGCCTGGTGGCCGATATCCGGGAAAGGCAGCGTCGCCGGCGTCGCCGGGAGATGCGTGCCGCGCTGGCCGGCTGAGGTTGTCCCGTTCCCTCGGGGGCGGGCGTTGACCGCGGATCAGGGTTTCCGGATCCAGTTGCCTTGGGCGTCCTGTATCCACCACCCGGACTTGAACTGCTCCTGCCAGCGCTTCAGCAGTCCGGCGCGGACTTCGTCCTGACGCGCCTGCTTGCCTTCGTGGGAATCGGCGATGGCGAAAATCAGCGACTTGCGGTCGTTGTTTTCGTGGTCGATCAGTTTCTCGGATATCTGGCGCTGAACCAGCGAGAGCCTGCTGTTGTCATGTATCCGCAGCATGCCGTCGCTCCCCAACCCGATGACGCCGGCCTCGTAGAATCGCACCAGCCGCGACTGCCGCTGCGTCAGCGCATGCCGAACGATGATGACGGGCGGCGTGGCGATATCCAGATTGATGGGCTCCGCGCAGGCGGCTTCCATGGGCAGGGCCAGGCAGGCGAAGAGCGTAAGGGCGAGTCGTTTCATGGGCGTGTCCCGTTTCCGAAGGGAGGTCATTTTCCGGCCAGCAGCAGCCTGAGATCGGCGGCAATGTGGTCGGGCGTTTCGCCGTGGCGGATCACCAGCCGCAACCGGCCCCGGGGATCGAAGGCGTAGCTGCTGGCGGAGTGGTCGACGCTGTAGCTGCCAGGCGCGCTCCCGGGCTGCTTGGCGTAAAACACCTTGAAATCCCTGGCGATGGCGGCGGTGGTCGCCTCGTCACTCCACAGGCCGATGAAGCCGGGATGGAACCAGGGCACATACTCCGCCAGCAGTTGTTGCGTGTCGCGCGCGGGGTCTACCGTGACGAACAGCACTTGTACGCGGCCAGCGTCCTCGCCAAGGAGGCCCATGGTATCGCGCATGGCGGCCAGCGTCGTCGGGCAGATGTCCGGGCACTGGGTGTAGCCGAAGAACAGCACCACCGCCTTGCCCTTGAAATCGGCTAGGCGCCGCGGCTGGCCGTGGTGATCGGTGAGCGCGAAATCCCTGCCCCAGTCGGCACCGGAAATGTCGGTGGAATGAAAGCGGGGCGGCTCGCCGCAGGCCGAAAGCAGGAATCCGAGCGCGAGCGCAAGGATGGAAAACGAGAGGGAAAGTGTTTTCATGGCGCGGCAGTCTAGCACGCACCTTGCCCTTATACTCACGACCTTTCGTTACGTTCAACACTTGGAAACGCCATGATCGAAATCGCCTCCGGAACCCCGCAGAGACTCGCACGCGCCTGGCTGTGGCTTGGTCTGACGGCCCTGATCGGATCAGGGCTGCTCGCCATCCTGCTGGTGCTCTCGCGCACGCCGGGCATCAACGAGGTCTTCCCGCTCAAGGAGTTCTTCCGCGCCGCGCTCGTGGTGCATGTGGACCTTTCGGTGGCCGTCTGGTTCATGGGCTTCGCCGCCGTGATCTGGAGCGCCGCCGGCGGCGCGGGGCTGGCATGGATGGGCTGGACCGGCTTCGCGCTGGCGGCGGTCGGCACGGTGGTGATGACGGTTTCGCCCTTCTTTCCGGGTGCCGATCCGCTGCTCAACAACTATATCCCCGTGCTCCAGCAGCCGGTGTTCTTCGCCTCGCTGTGGATCTGCGGCGCGGGCTTCAGCCTGGCCGTGCTGCGCGCGCTGGCCACCATCCGGCCGCGCCTCGCCGCCCCGCTGCATGTGGGCGCCTTCACGGGCGCGGTAGCGGGTTTCCTCGCGCTGGCCGCCTTCGTGCTCTCGTGGTGGGGGGTGCCGAAGATCGAGGACAAGATCTACTACGAGGTGCTGTTCTGGGGCGGCGGCCACACGCTGCAATTCCAGCATGCCCTGCTGATGGTGGTGGCCTGGCTATGGATCGCCGTACATCTCGGCCGGCCGTCGGTCGCCCCGCCACGCGTGCTGTCGGCGCTGTTCTGGGTTGCCGCGCTGCCGCTGCTGGTGGTGCCGGCGATCTATCTCCTGATGCCCGCCGGCTCGCTGCCGCACATGGAACTCTTCGCCAAGCTCATGGAATGGGGGCATCCCTACATGGGGCCGCTGATCCTGGCCGGCTTCCTCGCGCTGTGGGGCGTGCGCGGCACGGCCGCCCACCCCGCCAAGTCCGCCTTCGTCGCCTCCTTCGCCCTGTTCGCGGTCGGCGGCGTGCTGGGCTACATGATCCGCGGCGTCAATGTCGTCATCCCGGCGCACTACCATGGCTCCACGGTCGGCGTGACGCTGGCCTTCATGGGCCTGGCCTATGCGCTGCTGCCCCGGCTGGGCTTCGGGGAGCCGGAAGGGCGCATGGCGCGCTGGCAGCCCTACGTCTATGGCGCCGGGCAGCTCATCCACGTCCTCGGACTCGCATGGTCGGGCGGCTACGGCGTTCAGCGCAAGGTGGCCGGCGCCGACCAGGTGCTCACGACGCTGCCGCAGAAGATCGGCATGGGCATGATGGGCGCGGGCGGGCTGATCGCGGTGATCGGCGGCATCATGTTCGTGCTCGTCTGCCTGAAGCTGATGTGGCCGAGGAAAAGGCCGGCGTGAAACTCCTGGGACTGGCGGCGGGCCTGACGGCCGCCGCTGCAGGCTGGGCCGTCTGGCTCTTCCTGGGCGCTAGCGAACCGGTGCGCCCGTTGCCCCCGCCGCCGGAAATCCCGGCGACGACCGTGGCCTCCCTCCGCGCCACCGCGCTGCCCGACCTCGCCGGTCGCCCGCAGGCGCTGGAACAATGGCGCGGCAGGGCGCTCGTCGTGAACTACTGGGCGACCTGGTGCATCCCCTGCCGCGAGGAGATGCCAGCCTTCTCGAAGCTCCACGACCGCTTTGCTCCGCGCGGCGTGCAGTTCGTCGGCATCGCCGCCGACGACGCGGACAAGGTTCGCGCCTTCGCGCGAGAGACGCCCGTCTCCTACCCCCTGCTGGTCGGCGGCCCGGACGCGATCCAGCCGACGCGCGCCCTCGGCAACGCCCCGCTCGCCGTGCCCTTCACCGTCGTCCTCGACCGCGAGGGCAAGGTGCGCGCCGCCGTGCTCGGCCGGGTCCGCGAGGAAGCGCTGGCCGAGCTGCTCGGCCGGCTGTAAGCCGCCCGCAAGCGGAAGCCGAAAGTGCAGCCGCTGCGCCGTCCCGCCAGCGCTGACTTTGCTCGGTCAATTTGACACAGCGACAGGCCGGTCTTACATTCCAATGTCTTGTTCAACTTGTCGCCATTTAAGTGCCTGGCCCGTTCTCCGGATTCCTTAACAGCTTCGACCCCGACCCCGTCAAGCGGGGCCGGCAGTTCGAACATTTCATCAAATGGTTCCTCAAGGCCGATCCGGAATGGTCGACGCAGGTCGACCAGGTCTGGCTCTGGAACGAGTGGCCGAATCGCTGGGGCGCGGCCCGATGAAGATACTTCAAGAATCTCCTGGCTCGTTGTGCAGGCTGCCGTTAATGACCTTGCCCGTGTTCTCAATAGGGAGTGAAGTAGTAAGTGGGACAGGCCCATTTTTACGGCTTGCGGACTGTAAAACATCGCTATACACTTCGACATGATCAGGAGCTTCCGGCACAAGGGCATCGAGCGGTTCTTCAGGACGGGAACGAAGGCCGGCATCCAGGCGCAGCATGCGAACCGGCTGCGCATCATGCTGACCCGCCTGGATGTCGCCGTCCGTCCCGAGGACATGGATGCGCCGGGTTGGGGGCTGCATCCGCTGAAGCACGACCTTGCCGGGCACTGGTCCGTCTCGGTCAGCGGCAACTGGCGCATGACGTTTGCTTTCGAGGGCGCCGATGCCGTGCTGGTCGATTACCAGGACTACCACTAGAGGAATGCAACCATGTCGAGAATGCACAACCCCGCGCACCCCGGCGAGGTGCTGCGCGAGTTCATCCCGGAAGGCATGACCGTTACCGAGACGGCGCAGCGCCTCGGCGTTTCGCGCGTCATGCTCTCGCGGGTGCTCAACGGCCGCTCGGCGATGACTGCCGACATGGCGATCCGTGTCGGCCTGCTTACCCGCACCACGCCTGAATCGTGGCTTTCCAATCAGGTGCAATGGGACTTGTGGCAGAGCGGCCGCAAGCCGAAGCCGAAAGTGCAGCCGCTGCGCCGCGCCGCATGACAAATCGTCGAGGCTCGCAAGCGACGCCGTCTGTCCGGCGCTGACTTTCTTCAGCGCCGGACAGAATCCTTCAGCCCGGTAGTTACTCCTTCGGCTGCAACGCCGCCGAGCGGGCCGACAGTACGAAGGCGTCGGAGAAGCACATGCCTTCCTCGGCGCCCTGGGCCTTGAGGTGCGGAAACACGGCTTCGACCATGCGCACGGAGCCGCAGGCGTAGATTTCGTGGCCGCCGAGGGACGGGAAGTCCTGGAGGATGGCTTCATGCACGAGGCCGGTGCGGCCGGTCCAATCGTCGGACGGCTCCGGTTCTTGGACCACGGGCACGAAGTGGAAGTTGGCATGTTCCTGCGCCCAGCGCTTCGGCAGGTCCGGCAGGTAGAGATCGGCAAGCTTGCGCACGCCCCAGTAGAGGTACATCGGGCGCTTGAGGCCGCGCTGGAATGCGTCCTCGATCATGCTCTTGACCGGCGCGAAGCCGGTGGCGCCCGCCACGAAGACGATGGGCCGCTCGGATTCCTGCAACGAGAAATTGCCCAGCGGGCCTTCGAATCGAACTTTATCCCCTTCCTTCATCCGCTCGAACACATGGGTGGTGAACCGCCCGCCCGGCATCAGGCGAATCTGGAGTTCGACGAATTCGGCTTCATGGGGCGGGTTGGCGAAGGAGAAGGCGCGCCGCTGGCCGTCTTCGAGGATGACGTTGATGTACTGGCCGGCCGTGAAGGCGATCTGTTGGCCTTCCGGCAGCTTGAGCAGGACGCGCATGACGTCGGGGGCGAGCCTTTCCATCTTCACGACGCGGGCGGCGTATTCCCGGATGGCGCTGGTTGCGGCGCTTTCCTCATATTCGATGACCGCATCTTCCAGCACGGTGGCGCAGCACATCAGCACCTTCCCCTGCGCGCGCTCTTCCGCCGAGAGTGCATTGGGCTGGTAGACGCCGGGATCCACCTCGCCGTGCAGCACGGTGCATTTACAGACGCCGCAGCCGCCGTTCCTGCATTCGTAAGGCAGATCGACGTCCTGCCTCAGGCCGGCGTCCAGGAGCGTCTCGCCGTAGCGGGCGGTGACGGTCATGTGGGCGGGGTAGAAGGCGAGGGTCGATTCCGCCTGGTGGGTTCCGCGGCGCATGGGCGGCAGCCAGGGGACGAGGTACAGCAGGAGGGTGAGGCCGATGACGCCGAACCATAGATTCATCGGGTCGACGACATAGACGAGCGCGAGCACCGGCAGCTCGAACCAGTCGAACTCGATGCCGGTGGGCACCACCGACATATCGGCTTCGCCGCCCTGGCTGAGTACGGGTTTGACCAGCGCCAGCGCCAGGAACATCAGGGTGACGGCGATGGCGATGGGGCGCGGCGGGTTGATGTGCGCCCGCGGCACGCGCTGGACATGAATCCACATGAGGAACACCACGATCAGCGGCGCGCCGAGGTGGATGAAGGCCAGCAGCGTGAACAGCCGGCTGTTGACGTTTTCCTGGTAGATGAAGTTGCGAATCAGGGTGCCGTTGAACATCGGCAGCACGTCGAACCATTCGGCGGTGGCGACGACCACGAACTGGGCCAGCTTGTCCCACACCAGCATGAAACCGTTGACGCCGGCGATATAGACCAGCCAGATCAGCACCACGCCGGTGATCCAGGAGAACCAGCGGAAGCCGCGGTAGCGGTCGTAGGCGAAGTGCCGCAGCATGTGCAGCAGCATGGTGAGGATCATGCCGTCGGTGGCGTAGCGATGGATGCTGCGCAGAATGCCGCCGGCCCACCACTGGTTGTGGGTGATCCGCTCCACCGATTCGTAAGCGTCGTTGACGCCAGTGTCGGCGAAGATGTAGAGGTAGAGGCCCGTGCCCGCCAGCAGCCAGAACTGCCAGAAGCTGATGGTGCCCAGGTGGTAGAAGGGGTTCATCTTGTCGCCGAAGGCGTGATTGAACGTGTTTTCGGCGTGCATGAAGAACCAGCGCACGATTTTCTGAAGGAATTTGATCATTGTCGTGTGCTCACTGGAAGAACAGGCCGCCCTTGTCGGGGTTGAAGTCGATGACCAGCACTTGGGCCGGTTTGAGGACAACCTTCCCCTCCTTGACGAATTTGAAGCCGGGCTTGGCCTTGTTGTCGTTCATCCTCACCGACAGCAGGTGCTCGCCGGCCTTCACCTCGAAACGCTTATAGACGGTCGATACGCCGTCCTTGGCGATGCCGGTGGGGTGCATGACAGTGCGGAAAACCGGCTGGCCGTCGATATCCATGTGCAGCGTAATGTCGGAACGCTCCCGCGGGCACTCCAGCGGCGCGCGCATGTTGCGGGGCAGCTTTGCCAGCTCTTCCTGCGTGCGCTTGCGGCACTCGCGGTCGCCGAGGTGGCTGATCGACAGCTTGATCAGGGCGACGTCGTCCGGAATCTGGTGGTACTTGGGCGAGGTGGCGAAATAGCCGATGAATACGGCGAAGGCGCCGTACAGGATCACCTGGCCGATGATGGCGGAGGGTTTAATCATGGTGTGAGGTTCTCCGGTGGTAGGGGAGCGGCCTGCCGGTGTCGGTGGCCAGGGTTTCGATTCGGGTTCTGAATGCTTTCAATTCCTCGGCCAGCGTTTCACCGTCATGAGCCGAGGCAAAAACCAGATGCAGGCGCTCCGGCGGCACGTTGGCGCGCAGGTGGGGTTCGCGCCGGCCGGCCAGCCGTTCCACGGTCCATTGCTCGCCGAGACGGAATTCGCAGCCGCAGGCGCGGCAGCCGGTGACCAGCACGCCGTCGGCGCCGCCGCGCAGCGCATATTCGACGAAGGCGGGCGGCAGCATGCCCGTGCACATGAGGCTCATCACCGCCGTGTCGGGTGCTTCGAGGGATTTGACGGCGGCGCCGCGGTCGCAGCCGAAGACGACGATCTTCGTCGCACCGCCGAGCCCCGCGATTTTTTCCTCAAGCTCCCGGCGGAGGATGTTCACAGGCTGTTGCGGCATGTCGATGCCGGTGACCAGCTCCTCCTGGCTGCGGAAGGGCGTCGACGAAGGGCAGGAACCCGCGCAGATGCCGCAACCCGCGCACAGATCGGCGTCGACGATGGCGATCTTGTAGCCGGGCTTGTCGGGATGGGCCTCCATCATGATGGCGGCGTAGGGACAGTCGGCGAGACAGCGGCTGCATCCGTTGCAGTTGTCGGGATCCACCACGGCGATGGGCGCCGGCTTGGGATGGGGCAGCAGCGGCAGCACGAAGAGCAGGATCGTGCCGCCCAGCATCAGCGTCCAGACGAAGGCGGGCGAGGTGGCGTCGGTCAGCGGATGCAGGAACAGGATGATCCAGTCGAGCCGCAACCCGGTCGCCACCACGGACAGGTCTGCCGGGGCATCGCTCACCGCGGGTTTCACCAGCGCGAGCAGCAGCAGGACGGCGAAGGTGCCGAGCGCCAGCCGCCGGGCCGGAAAGTGATCCACCCGGCTGATGCGGTGGACATGCGCCCAGAGGCCGAGGATCAGCATCAGCGGGACGCCGATATGGATGAACACGAGGACCGTGAAGAAGCGGTCGTTGATCGCTTCGGGCGTCAGGAAATTGCGCGCCGCGGGTTCGCTGAAGATCGGTAGCCAGTCGAGCAGTTCGGTGGAGGCGATCGCGGAGAACTGGGCCAACCGGTCCCATACGATCCAGTAGCCGCCGATGCCGGAAAAGAACATCAGCCAGAGGAGGGGGACGCCGGTGGCCCAGGAATAGAGGCGGAAACCGTAGTAGCGGCCGTAGGCCCATTCGCGGACCAAGTGCAGCATCGTCACCAGGATGAAGGCGTCGGAGGCGTAGCGGTGCAGGCTGCGCAGGATGCCGCCCAAGTACCACTGCTCCTTCGACAGCCAGTCGATGGACGTGTAAACGCCCTCGATGCTGGTGTCGAGCACCGTGTAGAGGTAAAGACCGCTGACAGTGATGATCCAGAGGAAATAAAAACCCAGCGCGCCCAGATGGCGCAAGGGGTTGTCAGCGCCGCCGAAAGGCGCATCGAAGGCTTCCTCGATACGCATGAAAACAGCTTGCGCGCTGCCGCGCAGAGTTTCGTGAAAGCTCACGCTGAAAGTGATCCATGGACGGTCGGTACCGGTGCCAACCATTAGGGATCAATGATATACAGGCAGGGGGCGCGACAAATTGACACGTATCAACCGGATCGGGGCTTGCGGCTGCGGCGGTCCTGCCAGAAATACCAGGCCAGCCAGATGATGAAGGTCAGCAGGCCGGCGATCTCGAAGTAGATGGCGTAATTGGTGCGGTACTTGCCCGTGACGGGGTCATAGATGGAGCAGAGGATGCGGATACGGTCAAGCACTTCCCCCAGCATATTGACATCGGGAGGGATGGATGCGCCGGTGATCATCGCCTTGAGGGGCTCGGCCAGGGCTTCTGCAGTGAAGCTTTCCCCATAGACCTGCCGGAAAATCTTTCCTTCGGCATCGACGATGGTGACCTGGTTGATATGGTCGAAGCCCGCCGGCGTGGCGATGTAGCTGAAGCCGAAATTGCGCGTCAGGTCATTGACGATGGCCGGTGCGGGGCTGAGGAATTCCCAGTTGGGCAGGTAGATGCCGTATTGCTTCGCGAACGACTTCATCGCTTCAGGCGAATCGAAGGGTTGGTTGAAGCCGATGCTGACGATGTTGAAGCGGTCGGCCCCGAGCATGGCCACGGTTCCCTCGACGGCTTTTTGCAGGTTGCGCGTGGTCGTCGGGCAGACCTGGAAGCAGGCGGTGTAGATGAAGCTGACCAGGAGCGGCTTGCCCCGATAGCGCGAAAGCGGCGTCGGCCGCCCCTGGCGGTCCAGCAGGACATGGTCGCCGACCGGCTGGCCGATCACGCCCTGGGACAGCTTCACCGCCTCCTTCTCGTCGAGGACGGTCAGGGAAGTATTGACGACGGACCCCAGGGGGCGCGCGGTCACCTTGGGGGCGGGCGCGGTTTCGGCGGAGGTCGAAGCGGGCAGTACGGCAAATGCCGCCGCCACGAGGGTGGCGGCGCGTAAAGGAAGGGATGTCACCGATTTGCGCCTGTTCAGAAACGGGCGTCAATGATCGCGGTAGTCAGGACGAGGGTCAACTGGGCCAGCGATGCATGGAAGCAGCCCATGGCCGTCTTCCGGTTCGGCTCGCGGGCAAGAATCCATGCCTTGTGGATGAACAGGACGCCTCCCGCGGCGGCGCCAGCAAGATAGATGGCGCCGAGGCCGAACATCGCAGGCAGGAAGGAAGCCGCCACCAGGGCCACGGTGCTGGCGAAGATCGTCTGCGCGGCCCGCTTGTCGCCGACCACCACGGGCAGCATGGGCACTTTCGCGGCTGCGTAGTCGTCGCGGAACGCGATCGCCAAGGCCCAGAAATGGGGCGGCGTCCAAAGGAAGAGGACGAAGGCAAGCGCGAGCGGCACGGCGCCGATGTTCGGGTCGGCCGCTGTGGCGCCGGCAAGGACGGCCCAGCTGCCGGCCAGCCCGCCGAACACGATGTTGAGCCAGGTGCGGCGCTTGAGCCAGACCGTATAGACGACGGCATAGAAGAATGCGCCGAGGAAGGTGAACAAGGCCGACCACGCATTGAGCGCCAGCCAGGCCGCGCCGACCGACAGCACCATCAGGACGCCGATGACGACGAGCCAGATCGGGCCATGCGGGACTTCGCCCGTCGCGAACACCCGCTTTCGGGTACGCGACATGAGGGGATCGATGTCGTGCTCGTAGTACTGGTTGAAGGCGCCGGCGCTCGCGGAAGAGACCAGCACGGCCAGCGTCAGCACGATGAACTGCGCCACGCTCAGGCCGGGGCCGGAACCAACCGCCAGGCCGGCCAGAGCGGTGAAGGTGATGACGACACCGATGCGCAGCTTGAATACGCCCAGGATGGCACGGAGGGACAACCTGGTAGAACCATTGGGTGACAGAGGGGGCAGTGTCGATTCCATAGGCTGGTCGTGTGGTGTTTTTCTGATATTGATCGGAACCTGCTTGAATCGGGCCTGTCTGTCAAAAGCCCGATTGAGGCAGGTTCCTCGTTCCCTTACAGGGGACGGGGAACCTGTTACGCCTGCGTCAGCTCAATGCCCAGACCTCGGACAGATACTTCCAGTTGACGAAGTAGTAGAGGACGAAGGAGGTCAGAAGAAGCATTGCCAGCACCACCGTGCCTGGTACCTGAACATGCTCGGCGCTGCCGGTGTGGGACGCACGGGCGGCCACGCTGTCCAGCGGTGCATGCGGCACCGGCTTGTCGCTGAGGGTGCCGCCGTCGAGCTTCTTGCCGAACAGCAGGGAACCGACCACCAGCAGGATCCAGAGTGCGCCTCCCGTGATCGCGATCACGCCGAAGATGCCGGTGAGACCCATCATCAGGTAGGCGGCACCCGGCCACTCGTACTGGAACGGCGCGCCGGAGAAGGCCATGTCCCAGTGGCGGCGGGAGACACCGAGTGTGCCGGCACCCATCATCACCAGGGACAGCACCGCCATGCTGATGCCGAACAGGTACGGTTGAATCTGGCAAAGTTTCGGGAAAATCATCTCCCGCTTGAACAGCGTGGGTACCAGCAGGTAGGTGATCGCCATGAAGGCCAGTGTGGTGCCGCAAACGACGGTCGCGTGGAAGTGACCCGGCACGTAGAAGGTGTTGTGCATGAGCATGTTGAGCTGCTCGGTGCCGACTACGACCCCGGAGATGCCGCCGAGGAAGCCGAAGGTGACCAGCGAGAGGAACATGCCGGAGAACACCGGGTTGCCCCAGGGCGCCTTGCGCAACCACTCGAACAGGCCGTTGGTGTAGCCCTTCTTGCGCTGGGCGGCCTCGATGGCGCCGGGAACGGTAAAGCCGTGGATCATGGAGGCCAACACCGCGAAGTACATGAAGTAGGAGGTGTTCAGCACCTTCCACTCGGCGCTCATGCCCGGATCGGACAGCAGGTGGTGCGCGCTGGCGAGCTGCAGGAACAGGATGTACAGGAAGAAGGCGAAACGCGACACCTTTTCAGACAGCGGCTCTGCGCCGAACACCACGGCGGCGATCAGATACCAGATGGCCACATGGGCGGACACGTTGATCTGCTGCGAGGAGTGGCCCATGCCCCACCAGACCAGTCGGTACAGCTGGGGATCGATTTCCTTGATGAGGCCGACGGACCAGAGCAGTGTCGGGATCAGGATCGCGGCGCCGGTGGCGATGGTGAAGATGGCGATGATGCAGGCGGTCAGGGCGCCGAAGGTCACCATCGGGATGGAGCCTTCATAGGACTTTTCCCTCTTCGCGACGACCAGGGTGCCGAGGAACACGAAGCAGCCGATCAGCGCGCCCACGGCGAACAGGATCAGCGCGAGGTAGAACAGCGGCGAAGCCTGCATCGGCACATAGGAGGTGAACATCACGCTCGATTCGCCGGCCAGCACGGCGTAGTTGCCCATGACGGCGCCGACGACCATGAGCCAGAATCCCAGCCAGGCCATCTTCGGTGCCGCCAACCGGCAGCGCAACAGCGTCGAAGACGCGAAATAAAGCACGGCCATCTCGAAGAAGATGATCCAGATCAACAGCATGTCGACGCCGTGGGCGGTGAGCACCAGATAGAACTGATCGGCCGGCAGCAGTTTGACGGCCGGCCAGCGGGTCAGGATGACGCCGAGCGCCATGATGCCGCCGACCAGCAGCGCGAGGACGCCGGCGACGGCGTTCCACCGCATCAACTTTTCAGCCGCGGTGTCGAATTGAAGCCCGGTGCGCGGGCAGGTACGGTACGTGGTTGCCATCTGTGCGCTCCCCTTATTTCACGTAAATACGGCCGAGCATCGTGTGATGGCCGATGCCGCAGTATTCGTTGCAGACGATGGAGTAGGTGCCTTCCTTGGTCGGCGTCATCTTGACCACATGCTCATAGCCGGGAAGGACCTGGATGTTGATGTTCACCGGCTGCAGCGAGAAGCCGTGCTGGTAGTCCATGGAGGACAGATGAACCTTGTAGGTCTTGCCCCTCTCCATTTCCAGGATCGGATACCAGTCCCAGAGGCGGGCGATCAGATAGCCGTCGCCGCCTTCGGGCACCTTGACGACCGGGATGTTCTTCTCGGTTTCGGTGCGTACGGTGTTGTCGGCGATGAACTTCTCCGCCTTGGCGGCATAAGCCTCTGGCGTGGTCTTGTAGACTTCGTTGGACAGGTTCTGCTTACCGTTGATGTGCCAGTAGATCATCATGCCGAACATGATCATGGCCCATGTGAACGCCAAGGAAATCCAGACCCATTCTGTCTTGTCGATGGGCTGCTTCCACCAGAGTCGGTCTGCGGGCGGCAGGATTGCACTCATTTGTTTCTCCCTGTGTGACTGGATTGGTTACTTGGCGAGGGGGACGCTGATGATGTCGACGATTCCCCAGATGGTGTAGAGGACCGTGGGCGTTACCACGCCGAGGATCACGAGCAGGAAATAATTGTCCAGCACTCGCTGCATGAACGGAACTTCTTCTTTATCAGTCATACCCCTATCCTCCATTGTTGTTAATGACATCGCGCCCGCGATGCATCGCGGTTCACCCGTCAATCGTTCGAAATGAAACCTCCAGGATTCAACGCCCGGAAGGCTAACCGGAGTCAAGGGTGGCGTGAATTGATTTGGGTTAAGAAAAGCCAATATCAGCGGCCACTTAACTACTGTTGTGCGACACGGTGTCGCATATAATTCCGGCATCGTCGCACCGGCGTCCGACCAGGCGTAGACTGCGGCCTCCTGCCCGACAGAATCTCATTGCCATCATGTATACTTCTGCACGCCGTCAGATCGCAGTCTGGCTATTCATTTGTAGCCTCATGGTTTTTGCCACGCTGGTGGTCGGTGGCGTAACAAGGCTGACTCACTCCGGGTTGTCCATCGTCGAGTGGCAGCCCATCGTCGGCACCCTGCCGCCTCTTGATCGGGCCGAATGGGAAGAAACCTTCGATAAATACAAGAAGACGCCCGAATACCAGAAGGTTAACCACCAGATGGATCTCGATGAGTTCAAGGGCATCTTCTGGTGGGAATACTGGCACCGTGTGCTGGGGCGCACCATCGGCATGGTGTTCCTGCTGCCGTTCCTCTGGTTCCTGTGGAGACGCCGGATCGACAGGCCCATGGTGCCCAGATTGGTCGGCATCTTCGTCCTCGGCGGACTTCAGGGCGCGATGGGCTGGTACATGGTCAAGAGCGGGCTGGTGGACGATCCCCGCGTCAGCCAGTACCGGCTGACGGCCCATCTCTCGATCGCCTTCCTGATCTTCATCTCGATGATGTGGGTGGCCCTGGGCCTGCTCGCGGAGCGCACGAGGCGCGCGGCCGACCGGGTGATCGACGGTCTGCGGCGCTTCGGATTCTGGCTCGCGTTGCTCGTCTTCTACATGGTCGTCACCGGTGGCTTCGTCGCCGGCATCCGCGCGGGCAAGGCCTACAACACGTTTCCATTGATGAACGGCCATGTCGTGCCACCCGAGATACTCATGATCGACCCCTGGTATCTCAACTTCTTCAACAACATGGCGACGGTGCAGTTCGACCATCGCCTCGGCGCATGGCTGTTGGCCTTCCTGGTGCCTTGGTTCTGGGTCCGGATTCATCGCGCCCAGGTGTCGGCGCGGGCGCGACTCGCCGCCACGATCCTGCTCGTTGCGCTGGCCGTCCAGATCACGCTCGGCATCGCCACCCTGCTGATGGCGGTGCCGGTGGCGCTGGGCGCGGCGCATCAGGGCGGTTCGATGATGGTCTTCGGCATCCTGCTCTGGCTCAATCACGAGCTGCGCGTCGCCCCGGCATTGCGTTGACGACCGCCATGGATGCGTCCCAGGCAATCCGGCCGCGGCGCGTCAGGATACTGGCGCTCGTGCTGACGGCGCTTTCGCTGGGGGTGGTCGGGGTCAGCGCCTTCCTGCGGCTCCAGGGCGCGGGGCTGGGCTGTGCCGACTGGCCCGCCTGCTACGGCCAGTTGCTGGCGGCGGCGACGCATTCTCCGCCGCCCGTGGGCCGGCTCATTCACCGCATCGTCGCCACCAGCGCCCTGCTGCTGGCGATCGCCCTTGCCTGGTACGTGCTGCGCCCGCGCCCCCTGCCGCCGCTGGTCCGCCCCGTCCTGGCCCTGCTCGGACTGATGCTGTTCCTCTCGGTGGTGGGCATCTGGAGCGCCGACCCGAGGCGGACGCTGGTCAATTTCATCAACCTCGTGGGCGGACTGGGGCTGGTGTCGATGTCGTGGCGCATTGTGATGGCCTCGACGGAGGCGGGAATGCCGGGCAGGACGTCATCAAGCCCCGCGCTCGCGGCGGGGATGATCCTGCTGGCGGCGACCGTGATCCTGGGCGCGCTGATCGGGGCGAGCTATGCGGCGCTCGACGGAAGCGCCGGCGGCACTGCGCTGCACTGGCTGCATCGCATCGGCGCCGTCATCGCAGTCCTGCTGCTTGGCCAGGCTGCATTCAAGCGGCTGGACAGCATGGCTTCGAAGGTGTTGCTCGGACTGCTGGGCCTGGAGATCCTGCTGGGCGCGATCACCGTGATGGGCGATTTTCCGCTGTGGGCCGCGGTCGGGCACAACGTCGCGGCGGCGGCCCTGCTGGCGAGCGCCGCGCAATTCCGCCGGACATCCGCCTAATGCCATTCCGCGCGGGACGCGATCACGCCAGCGGATGGGTCAGCAGTTTCTTCAGCCCGGCGATGTCGATGATGCGGATGTGCTTCTGCTGGACGCTGACCAGTCTCTCTTCCTGAAAGCGGGAGAAGGCTCGGCTGACGGTTTCCAGCTTCAGTCCGAGGTAGGAGCCGATCTCGTCGCGGGTCATGCGCAGGTGGAATTCCTGGGGCGAGTAGCCGCGGGCGGTGAATCGCTGCGATAGGTTGAGCAGGAAGGCCGCGAGGCGCTCCTCGGCGCGCATCGTGCCTAGCAGCATCATCACGCCGTGGTCGCGCACGATCTCCCGGCTCATGACCTTGTGGAAATGGTGCTGGAGGGCGTGGATCTCGCTGGAAAGCTGTTCCAGCTGTGCGAATGGAATGATGCAGACCTCGCTGTCTTCCAGGGCGACGGCGTTGCAACTGTGGGACTCGGTGCTGATACCGTCCATGCCGAGGATTTCGCCGGCCATCTGGAAGCCGGTGACCTGGTTGCGGCCGTCCTCCAGCAGGACGTCGGTCTTGAAGAAGCCGGTCTTGATGGCGTAGATCGCCTCGAAGGGATCTTCCGAGCGGTACAGGTGATGCCCGCGCCGGATTTTCCGGCGGGCGCCCACGACCGCGTCCAGTTTGGCGACTTCCTTCTCGGAGAGCCCGAAAGGGAGGCACAGCTCGCGCAGGTTACACTGGGAACAGGCGGTCTTCAGCGAAGGCAGCGTCAGGGGTATGACGTTCAGATGCATATCGCCGGAATGCCCTTTGATCTGCGTCAACGTGGCACGACCGGGGTTCCGGCATCTTTGGCCCTCGCCGCTCATGCGCTGCGTTTCATCCCGCATTACCCCGGTCATCCCTGATGTCGAGCAATTTCCAAGAACTGATTTTCGATCCGCAGGTCATCCGCCGTTTCGACGTCAATGGCCCGCGCTACACGTCCTATCCGACCGCCGACCGATTCGTCGAAGCTTTTGACGCGGAGGCCTATCGCTCATGGCTGGGCCGGCGCACCATCGGCGGGATCGCCCGACCGCTGTCATTATACTTCCACATCCCCTTCTGCAATACGATCTGCTACTACTGCGCCTGCAACAAGATTATTACTAAAGACCATGGCCGTTCCGCGAAGTACATCCGCTACCTGGACAGGGAGATGGCGATGCAGGCGGAGGCCCTGGACGGCAGCCGCGACGTGATCCAGCTGCACTGGGGCGGCGGCACGCCGACCTTCCTCGCCGACGACGAGATGAAGCGGCTGATGGAACTGACGCAGCGGCATTTCCGGCTGCTGCCCAACGGCGAATACTCGATCGAGGTCGACCCGCGCAAGGTCGACCGCGCGACGGTCAGGCTGCTCGGCGAGCTGGGCTTCAACCGCATGAGCGTCGGCGTGCAGGACTTCGAGCCGGCCGTGCAGCAGGCGGTCAATCGCGTGCAGACGCTCGACGAGACGCGCGTCGTCATCGAGGCAGCGCGCGAGTTCGGCTTCAAGTCGGTGTCGGTCGACCTGATTTACGGTCTGCCGAAGCAGAACGTGATCAGCTTCAACCACTCGCTCGACGAAGTCATCAAACTCTCGCCCGACCGCCTGTCGATTTATAATTACGCGCACCTGCCCAATCTCGCCAAGCCCCAGCGGCGCATCCTGGAAAGCGAGCTTCCGTCGGCCGAGACCAAGCTCCAGATTCTCCAGACCGCCATCCGCCGCCTGACGGACGCCGGCTATGTTTTCATCGGCATGGACCATTTCGCCAAGCCTGACGACGAACTGGCCGTGGCCCAGCGCCAAGGCCGGCTGCACCGCAACTTCCAGGGCTACTCGACCCATGCCGAGGCCGACCTCATGGCCTTCGGCGTCTCATCGATCAGCAAGGTCGGGCCGACCTACTGCCAGAACTATCGCACCCTCGACGAGTACTACGACGCCCTCGACCGCGGCGTGCTGCCGGTCATGCGCGGGCTGGAACTGACGGCCGACGATCTGCTGCGCCGCTCGATCATCCAGGCCCTGATGTGCCACTTCGAGCTGTCCATCGAATCCATCGAGATCGCGCACCTGATCGATTTCAAGTCCTACTTCGCCGGCGAACTGGCCGACCTGCGGGAAATGGAGCAGGCCGGGCTGCTCTCCATCGACGACCAGTGGATCAGCGTGCTGCCGCGCGGCCGCATGCTGGTGCGCGTCATCGCCATGGCCTTCGACAAGTACCTGCGCGCCGACCGCGAGCGCACGCGCTACTCCAAAGTCATCTGATCCGGGATGCCGGATCAGGGACTCCTCGCGCTGTTCCCCTTGTTCGTCGTGGGTCTGCTCGGCGGCACGCATTGCGTGGGCATGTGCGGCGGCATCGTCGGCGCCCTATCCATGCAGGCTCCCGGGGGGCGCCCGGCGATTTCCGTCCATCTCGCCTACAACCTCGGTCGCATCGCCAGCTACGTGCTGGCCGGAGCGCTGGCCGGGACCGCCGGCCACGCCTTCGGCAGCCTGCTGCCGGTGCAGCGCGGCCTCTATCTCTTCGCCAGCCTGATGCTCGTCGCGATGGGGCTATACCTTCTCGGCGTCTCGCAGGCGCTGACTATTGTCGAGCGCGGCGGGCAATGGCTGTGGGCGCGCATCCAGCCGGCGACGCGCCGCTTCCTGCCAGTGCGCGGGCCGGCGCAGGCGCTTCCGCTGGGGGCGCTCTGGGGCTGGCTGCCCTGCGGGCTGGTCTACAGCGCGCTGACCCTGGCGCTGGCTTCCGGATCGGCCGCGCGCGGGGCGCTGTCGATGCTGGCCTTCGGCCTCGGCACGCTGCCCAACCTGCTGCTCGCCGGCCTCCTGCTCACGCGCTTCCGGCGCTTTGCCCAGGCGCCGGCGATGCGCATCGCGTCGGGCCTGCTGGTGCTCGGCTTCGGCCTGGTCGGGCTGGCCAATGCGGCGCGGATGTTCCGGGGGTAGAATCGGCCCATGAACATCCTTCTCGCCATCGACGGTTCCGAAGTTTCCCTGCGGGCGGTGCGGGGCCTGATCGACCACCTCCGCTGGTTCCGCGACAAGCCCTCCGTCCACTTGCTGCATGTACATCTGCCGGTGCCGGTCGGCCTGGCGCTCGAGCATGTGGGCCGCGAAACGCTCGACCGCTACTACAAGGAGGAGGGCGAGGCCGTGCTGGCGCCGGCGCTGGCTCTGCTGGAGGCGGCGGCATTGCCGGCCACCCCTCATATCCACGTCGGCCATCCGGCCGAAACCATCGCCAAGCTGGCCGGCGAACTCGGCTGCGAGCTCATCTGCATGGGCACCCACGGCCACGGCGCCGTGGCCAGTGCCGTCCTGGGGTCCGTGGCGCACAAGGTGCTGCAACTGGCCCATGTGCCGGTGCTTCTCACCCGATAGCGCCGGCTTGCCCGCCGGCGAGCCCTTCAGGGATAATTAGCGTTCCATAATATATAACCCCGGAGAGAAAAATCATGGCAGTCACCCCCCACGAACTGGTCGTCGAGGCCAAGTCCCAGATCAGGGAAGTGCCCACCGCCGAGGCGCAGATCCTGCTCGGCAAGCGCGTGATCATCGACGTGCGCGAGTACGACGAATTCGCCGCCGGCCACCTGCCCGGCGCGATCAACATCCCGCGCGGCGTCCTGGAATTCAAGATCGGCATGGTGCCGGAGTGCGCCAACAAGGACGGCGCCTTCCTGCTCTACTGCCGCACCAGCGGCCGCGCCGCTCTGTCCGCCGTGCAGTTGCAGAGGATCGGCTACGGCGACGTGATCTCGATGGCCGGCGGCTTCGAAGTCTGGAACAACGAGAACCGGCCGACCGAGAAGCCGGAGCCGATCAACTTTGAATAAGCGCGAGCCGACCACCGTCGAGGTCGCCATCGGCGGCATGACCTGCGCGGCTTGCTCGGCACGCATCGAGCGGCAGCTCAACAAGCTGCCCGGCGTCGAAGCGGCGGTCAATCTGCCCGCCGAGCGCGCGTATGTACGCTTCGATCCCGCGCTGGCCGACGTCGATGGCATCCTCGCCACGGTGGTGAAGGCCGGCTTCACCGCCAGCGTTTCCACGGCCGACACCCACGAGGAGGAGAAGGCGCGGAAGCGCGCCGCCTACGAGGAGGAGCTGCGCCGCTTCTGGATATCCCTCGCGCTGACGCTGCCGCTGGTCGGGCAGATGCTGTTCATGTTCGGCCACGGCGCGGACGTCCACGCCGACGTGCTGCCGCGCTGGCTGCAACTCCTGCTCGCCACGCCCGTGCAGCTCTGGATCGGCAAGCGTTTCTACGTCGGCGGCTGGAACGCGCTGCGAAGCGGCGGCGGCAACATGGACGTGCTGGTGGCCCTGGGCACCAGCATGGCATGGCTCTACAGCGCCGTCGTCACCGTTTTCGGCCTGCACCAGCACGTCTATTTCGAGGCCTCCGCCACGGTCATCACGCTCGTGCTGCTCGGCAAGATTCTTGAGGCGCGCGCCAAGGCGAAGACCTCGGCGGCCATCGAGGCGCTGATCCGACTCCAGCCGCAGACCGCGCACGTCGAGCGCGATGGACGGCTCGTCGAAGTCGACGTGAAATCGATGATCCCCGGCGACCTGTTCATCGTCCGCCCCGGCGAGTCTGTCCCCGTCGACGGCGAAGTGCTCGAAGGCGCGTCGAGCGTCGACGAGGCCATGCTCACCGGCGAGAGCCTCCCCGTCGGCAAATCGGCGGGCGACAAGGTCTTCGCCGCGACGGTGAATGGCAGCGCGCTGCTCAAGTGCCGCGCCACAGGCGTCGGCGCGCATACGCTGCTGGCCGGCATCATCCGCCTCGTCGAGCAGGCGCAGGGGTCGAAGGCGCCAGTGCAGCGCCTGGCCGACAGAATTTCCGCGATCTTCGTGCCGGTGGTGACGGCGATCGCGCTGGCGACCTTCGTCGGCTGGTGGTGGCTCGCCGGCGACTTCACCCAGGCGATGGTCAATGCCGTCGCGGTGCTCGTGATCGCCTGCCCCTGCGCCCTGGGGCTGGCCACGCCCACCGCCATCATGGTCGGCACGGGGCTGGGCGCGAAGGCCGGCGTGCTGATCCGCAACGCCCAGGCGCTGGAATTGGCCGAGAGGATCGAGGTGCTGGCCGTCGACAAGACAGGCACGCTGACGCAGGGCAGGCCGGCGGTGACGCGCGTGCTGCCGGTTGGCGCGAATGCCGAAAGCGACGTGCTGCGGCTGGCCGCGAGCCTTGAGCAGGGCGCGACCCATCCGCTTGCCGCCGCGGTGGTCACCGAGGCGAAGGCGCGCGGGTTGCCGCTGGAAATGCCGCAGGACGTGACAGCCGTATCGGGCAGGGGCATGGCGGGCATGGTGAGCGGCGCGCAGGTATGCGTCGGTTCGCCGGGATGGTTCGCGGAACTCGGATTGGCCGTGCCGGAAATCGGGGCGCAGGGCAGCCTCGTCGCCGTCGCGGCGGGAGAAAGGGTGGTCGGCGTGATCGCCGTCGCCGATCCTTTGCGCGAAAGCTCGAAAGCCGCCGTGGCGCGGCTGCAAAGGCTCGGCGTCGAGGTGGTGATGCTCACCGGCGATAACGCCGCGACGGCCGCCGTCATCGCCCGCGAGGCCGGCGTCGACCGCTTCGAGGCCGGAGTGCTGCCCGGCGACAAGGCGGACCGCGTCGCGCGCCTGAAGGCCGGTGGGCGCCGCGTCGCCATGGCCGGCGACGGCATCAACGACGCGCCGGCGCTGGCGGCGGCCGATGTCTCCTTCGCCATGGGCGCGGGTTCCGACGTGGCGATGGAGGCGGCCGACGTCACGCTGATGCGCGACGACCTCAACGGCGTGGCCGACGCCATCTCGCTCTCCCGCGCGACGCTGGCCAAGATCCGCCAGAACCTCTTCTGGGCCTTCATCTACAATGTGCTCGGCATCCCGCTGGCGGCGCTGGGCTTCCTCAACCCCGTCGTCGCGGGCGCGGCGATGGCGATGAGTTCGGTGTCGGTGGTCAGCAACTCGCTGCTGCTGCGACGTTGGAAACCAAACTGAGGGAAACTGAAATGGAAACGACGACGATCCAGGTGAGCGGCATGTCCTGCGGCGGCTGCGTGAAGAGCGTGACGAAGGTGCTCTCGGAGCTGCCCGGCGTACTGACGGCGGAAGTGACCTTGCAGCCCGGCGAGGCGAAGGTCGAGTTCGACCCCGCGCGGGTCACGCGCGAGGCGATGGCCCAGGCCATCGAGGACGCGGGCTTCGGGGCGGCGTAACGGCATGCCGGCCGCAAGGATCGCCGTCGCCCAGATCAACTGCGTCGTCGGCGATCTCGCCGGAAACGCTGCCCGCATCCTCGAAGCGGCGCGGCGCGCACAATCCCTGGGCGCGGACCTGCTGCTGACGCCCGAACTGGCGCTGTGCGGCTACCCGCCCGAAGACCTGCTGCTGCGGCCGGACTTCTATCGCGCCTGCGACCGCGAACTGGCGGCGCTGGCCGCCGCCGCGCCCCTGCCGATGGTCGTCGGCCATCCCGATGAATCGCTCGGCAAGCGCCACAACGCGGCCTCCCTGCTGCGCGGGGGCGCCGTCGAGGCCACCTATCGCAAGCACCGCCTGCCCAACTACGAGGTTTTCGACGAGCAGCGCTACTTCGCGGCCGGCGACGTTCCGTGCGTGGTCGAGGTGGCCGGCGTACGGATGGGACTGAACATCTGCGCGGACGTCTGGGAGCCTGGCGCGGCCGAGAAGGCCCGCGCGGCCGGCGCCGAGCTGCTGCTTGCGCTCAACGCCTCGCCCTTCCACATGGACAAGCAGGCGCGCCGCTATGAGGTCCTGCGCCAGCGCGTCGCCGGCACCGGCATTCCCTTCATCTATGCCAACATGGTCGGCGGACAGGACGAACTGGTGTTCGACGGCGCGTCCTTCGCCCTCGATGCCGGAGGCCGGCTCGTCCGCCAGTTCCCCGCCTTCGCCGAGGCCGTGGACATCGTCGAATACCGGGACGGCCGTCTGTCGGCCGGCGAGATCGCCGCGCCGCAGGCGATCGAGGCCGAGGTCTATGCGGCGCTGAAGCTGGGCGTTTCGGACTACTTGGGCAAGAACGGCTTTCCCGGCGCGATCATCGGGCTGTCGGGCGGCATCGACTCGGCCCTGACGCTGGCCATCGCCGTCGATGCCCTGGGCGCGGACAGGGTGCGCGCCGTCATGATGCCTTCGCCCTGGACGGCGCGGATGAGCCTCGACGATTCGCGTGAGATGGTGCGCCGGCTCGGCGTGCAGTACGACGAGGTCCCCATCGCCTCCGCCATGGAGACGTTCGCCGGCATGCTGGCGCCGGTTTTCGCCACGCTGGGGCCGAAGCCGGAATGGGACACGACCGAGGAGAACATCCAGGCCCGCATCCGCGGCATGCTGCTGATGGCGCTCTCCAACCGCACGGGCCGCATCGTGCTGACCACCGGCAACAAGAGCGAGATGGCGGTCGGCTACGCCACGCTTTACGGCGACATGGCGGGCGGCTTCGCGGTCATCAAGGACGTCTTCAAAACCTTCGTCTATCGCCTGGCGAACTACCGCAATACCCTGTCGCCGGTCATTCCGGAGAACATCATCGCGAGGCCGCCGTCGGCCGAGCTCAAACCCGGCCAGACCGACCAGGACACGCTGCCGCCCTACGAGACGCTCGATGCGATCATCGAGGCCTACATGGAGCGCGACCTCTCCCCGATGGAGATCGTCGCCATGGGGCATGCGGAATCCGACGTGCGGCGGGCGGTGGGCATGCTGAAGAAGAACGAATACAAGCGGCGTCAGGCGCCGGTGGGCATCCGCGTCACCAAGCGCGGTTTTGGCAAGGACTGGCGTTATCCGATAACATCGCGCCACGTCGACGAGTGGTAACTTCGTAACGCAGGGAACGATAGGGGGAATGACACCGTGAAGAAGATCGAAGCCATCATCAAGCCCTTCAAGCTCGACGAAGTGCGCGAGGCGCTTTCCGAGGTCGGCATCACCGGCCTGACGGTCACCGAGGTCAAGGGCTTCGGCCGCCAGAAGGGCCATACCGAGTTGTACCGCGGGGCGGAGTACGTCGTCGACTTCCTGCCGAAGATCAAGCTGGAGATCGTCGTGGCGGAGGCCTCCGTCGACCTGGCCATCGAGGCCATCATCAAGGCCGCCCGCACGGGCAAGATCGGCGACGGCAAGATATTCGTGTCCGCCGTCGAGCAGATCGTGCGCATCCGCACCGGGGAAACGAACGAAGCGGCGATTTAACCCGCGGAAACGCGACCAACCTGCGTCAAATCGTATTTTCCAGCGCGTCGAGCGTAGCCCGGCAGAGGAGATCGATCTCCCTGTCGTCAAGGATGTAGGGCGGCATGAGATAGACGGTGTTGCCGATGGGCCGCAGCAGCGCTTCGCGCTCCAGCGCAGCCCGGTAATAGCGGCGCCCGAAGCCGGCATCCGCGTCGACATCGAACGCGAAAATCATGCCGCGCTTCCGATAATGGCGGACTTTCGGATGGCCGGCCAGCGGCAAGAGCCCCGCGTCGATCCGCCGCGCGCGGCGGGTATTGGCCGCCAGCACGTCGTCTTCCTCGAAGATGTCCAGGCTCGCCAGTGCCGCGCGGCAGGCCAGCGCGTTGCCGGTGTAGGAGTGCGAGTGGAGGAAGCCGCGTGCCGTGGCGTCGCCGTAGAAGGCGCCATAGATGGCGTCTTTCGTCAGTACGGCCGACAGGGGCAGATAGCCGCCGGAGATGCCTTTCGAGAGGCAGAGGAAGTCGGGCGTGATCCCCGCCTGTTCATGGGCGAAAAAGGTTCCCGTGCGGCCGAAGCCCACGGCGATCTCGTCGCAGATCAGATGCACCTCGTAACGGTCGCACAGCGCGCGGGCCAGCCGCAGGTACTCGGGATCGTGCATGGCCATGCCGGCGGCGCACTGCACCAGCGGTTCGACGATCAGCGCGGCGGTTGTCGTGTTATGCGCTTCAAGGTGCGCTTCCAGCGCGGCGGCGGCGTTCCGGGCGGCATTGAGGGGGGCTACGTCGGGGAGATAGGCGGCGTTGCGCGCGTCGGGCGAGGGCAGCGCGGTGGCGGCGCGCAGCATCGGCCCGTAGGCGTCGCGGAAGATCGGGATGTCGGTCACCGAGAGCGCGCCGATGGTTTCGCCGTGGTAGCCGCCGGCGAGGCAGCAGAATGCCTGCTTCTCCGGCCGGCCCGTGTTGCGCCAGAAGTGGAAGGACATCTTGAGCGCGATCTCCGTGGCCGAGGCGCCGTCGGAGGCGTAGAAGCAGTGGCCCAGCGCGTTTCCGGTCAACGCCGAGAGCCGCTCCGCCAGCCGCACGGCCGGCGCGTGGGTGAAGCCCGCGAGCATGACGTGCTCGATGCGCTCCATCTGGTCCCGCAGCGCCGCGTTGATGCGCGGGTTGCAGTGGCCGAAGAGATTGACCCACCAGGAGCTGATGCCGTCCAGCCAGCGGCGGCCATCCTCGCCGTAGAGCCACGCACCCTCGCCGCGCGCGACGGGCAGCATCGGCAGCTCGCCCTCGGCATGGTGCTTCATCTGCGTGCATGGGTGCCAGACGGCGGCAAGGCTGCGTTCTAGGAGGGAATGAGCGGAATCCGGCATGGGTGGCATTCTATCGTCCCGGATTTCAGGCCAGCCGTTCCATCGCAATATCCGCCAGCGCCGCGATCCAGTCGTCGCGCTCATTGAGGCAGGGAATGTAGTTGAACTCGCGGCCGCCGGCGGCGATGAAGGCGGCCTTGCATTCCATGGCGATCTCCTCCAGCGTTTCCAGGCAGTCGGCGGGAAAGCCGGGGCAGACCACGTCGACCGAGCCGGTGCCGTCATGCGCCAGTTGCTCCAGGGTCGGCTGGGTATAGGGTTGCAGCCACTCGGCGCGCCCGAGGCGGGACTGGAAAGTCATCCGCCAAGCGTTCCGCGACAGTTCCAGCGCGGCGGCGAGCAACTCCGCCGTGCGGGCACACTGGTCGGCATAGGGATCGCCGCGCTCGGCCATCCGCTTCGGGATTCCATGGAAGCTCATCACGAGTTTTTCCGCACGGCCGTTCCGTTCCCAGTGCGCGCCGATGCTGGCGGCCAGCGCGGCGATGTAGCCCGGATGGTCGTGGAAGTCGCGGAGCTGGATCAGTTCCGGCGCGCCGGGGTGCTGCCTGCGCCAGGCTTCGACGGCGTCGATGGTGCTGGCGGTGGTGCTGCCGGAAAATTGCGGGTAGAGCGGCAGGACGAGGATGCGCTTCGCGCCCTCGCGGGCCAGCCGGTCGAGCTCGCCGGCGACGGAAGGCTGCCCGTAGCGCATGGCCCATCCGACGGCGACGTCCGCGATGCCGCGCTGGCCGAGCAGCCCGCGCAGAAGCTTGGCCTGCCGCTCCGTATGGACTTTCAGCGGGCTTCCTTCGGGCGTCCAGATCTTTGCGTATTTTTCGGCTGATTTCTTCGGCCGGGTGTTGAGGATGATGCCATGGAGGATCGGCCACCACTGCCAGCGGGGGAGGTCAACCACGCGCGGGTCGCCGAGGAATTCGGCGAGGTATTTTCGCAGGGCCGGCGCGGTGGGCGCTTCCGGCGTGCCGAGGTTGACCAGCAGGACGGCCTGTTTCATGGCGCCGCCAGCGCGCTGGCGAGGAGCTTGGCGGTGATGTCCACGATGGGGATCACGCGCTCGTAGGCCATGCGCGTCGGGCCGATGACGCCGATGGTGCCGACCACATGGCCGTCCACCTCGTAGGGCGCGGCGACGACGCTGCATTCGTCGAGCGGCGCGATGCCCGATTCGCCGCCGATGAACACCTGCACGCCCTCGGCGCGGCTGGATACGTCCAGCAGTTGCATGAGGCCGGTGCGCTGCTCGAACAGCTCGAACAGGCGGCGCAGCCGCCCCATGTTGGACGAGAGCTCCTCGACGCCGAGCAGGTTCTTCTCGCCGGAGATCACGTACTGGGCCGAGTCGTCGGTCGTCGCCTCGCTGCCGGCCTCGACGGTGGCGCTCATCAGCTCCGTCATGTCGGCGTGCAGCTGCCGGAGCTCGTCGTGCAGCCGGGCGCGGATCTGACTGAAGTCGAGGCCGGCGAAGTTCTGGTTGAGGTAGTTGGCGGCGACGGTCAGTTCGGACGGGCTGTAGGCGCGCTGGGTGAACAGGATGCGGTTCTGCACGTCGCCCTCGTGGGTGACGATGATCAGCAGGATGCGCTTCTCGGAGAGTTGCAGGAACTCGATCTGGCGGATCTTCGGCAGTTGCCGACGCGGCGCGACGACGACGCCCGCGAAGCGGGTCAGTTCGGAAAGGAGCTGCGAGGCCTGACTGAGAACGCGGCCCGGCTGGTCGGGCAGGATGACGCCCTGCATTTCCGATATCTCGGCGCGGGCGAGCGGCTTGACGGTGAGCAGGGTGTCGACGAACAGCCGGTAGCCCAGCGGCGTCGGCACGCGGCCGGCGGAGGTGTGCGGGCTGGCGATGAAACCCATCTCCTCCAGGTCGGACATGACGTTGCGGATCGTCGCCGGCGACAGCGGGAGGCCGGAGAACTTCGACAGCGTACGCGAGCCCACCGGCTGCCCTTCGGCGATGTAGCGTTCGACGAGGGTCTTGAGCAGGGTCTGGGCGCGGCTGTCGAGTCTTGCAAGCATGGCGGGGGGATTCTAGCAGCGGATTATGGTTTAATCCCGGCCATGTCCGCCCCGTTCCAGACCGTCATCCGTACCGCCGCGCTGATCGGAAAATACCAGACGCCGGAAGTCGCCGAGTCGCTGCTGGCGCTGGCCGACTTCCTGCGCGAACGGGGCGTGGGCGTCCTCGTCGAGGAATCCGCGGCGCCGGCGCTCCTGATGCATGCCCATGACCACGAAACCGCCTCCTTCGAGACCATCGGCGCGCGCGCCGACGTCGCCATCGTCCTCGGCGGCGACGGCACCCTGCTTGCCGCCGCTCGCCGGCTGGCGGAATTCGGCGTGCCGCTGACGGGCATCAACCAGGGCCGGCTCGGCTTTATGACCGACATCGCCCGCGACGACATGCTCTCCGCCATGGACGACCTGCTCGGCGGGCGGTTCACCGCGGAGCCGCGCATCCTGCTCGACGCCGAGGTGCTGCGGGAAGGCCGCCGCGTCTTCCACAGCCTGGCCCTGAACGACGTGGTGGTGCGCAAGGGCGACATCGGCCGCCTGATCGAAATGAATGTCGCGGTGGACGGGGAGTTCCTCCATGTCCTGCGCGCCGACGGCGTGATCGTGGCCACGCCCACCGGCTCGACCGCCTACGCCCTCTCGGCCAACGGCCCGATCCTGTATCCGGCCGTGCCCGGCATCGCCCTCGTGCCGCTGTGCCCCCATGCCCTGTCCTACCGGCCGATCACGCTTTCAGACCAGAACCGCATCGAGCTGACCCTCGTGCCGCCCAACGAGGCCGTCGTGCATTTCGACGGCCAGGGACGCTTCGACGCCCATGCGGGCGACTGCGTGCGCGTGACCCGCTCGCGCCACGTCGCCACTCTGCTGCATCCGCCCGGCTACAGCTATTTCGCCATGCTGCGCGAGAAGCTGCACTGGAGCGCGGCGCCGAAGCATTGAAAGCCCGACCATGCTGCACCGCCTGTTCATCCGCGACTACGCCATCGTCGACCGCCTCGAGATGGAATTCCCGGACGGCTTCGGGGCCCTGACGGGGGAGACCGGCGCCGGCAAGTCCATCCTGGTCGACGCGCTCTCCCTGGCGCTGGGCGAGCGCGCCGACAACGCCGCCATCGTCGTCCGGCCCGGCCGCGAGCGCGCGGAAGTCGTCGCCGAGTTCGGCGTGGCCGCCGACAGCGGCCTGGAAGCCTGGCTCAGGGAGAACGACCTGGACAGCGGCGACGGCGCCTGCCTGCTCCGGCGCGTCGTCGATACCGGCGGCCGTTCGCGCGCCATGATCAACGGCTCGCCGGTGACCCTCGCCCAGATGCGCGAGGCGGCCGGCTGCCTGGCCGACATCCACGGCCAGAACGCCCACCATTCCCTGCTGCATGCCGAGGCCCAGCGCCGGATGTTCGACCGCCATGCCGGCCTGGCCGACCTTGCCGAAGAGACGGCGGGGAAATACCGGGCCTGGCGCGACCTGCGCGAAATGCGGGAAAACGCCGAGCGCGACGTCGCCGCCGCGGCGGCCGAGCGCGACCTGCTCGAATGGCAGGTGAAGGAACTGCACGCCCTGGCTTTCGAGCCCGGCCAGTGGCAGGAGGACAACCAGGAACAGCGGCGGCTCGCCCATGCCGCCGGGCTGATCGAGGGCACGACGGAGGCGCTGGCCGCGCTCGACGAGGGCGATGTGGCGGCGATCGCCCAACTCGACGCGGCGCTCTCGCGTCTGCACGGCCTGCTCGATTTCGACGAAGCGCTCCGGGTGCCGGCCGACCTGCTCGACGGCGCCCGCATCCAGATGAACGAAGCGGCCCACGCGCTTGCGCGCTATCGGGAACGCCTCGATCCGGAGCCCGGCCGGCTGGCGGAACTGGAGGCGCGCATCAGTTCGGTGACGGCCGCCGCCCGAAAGCACCGCGTGCCGCCGGAAGAACTCCTCGGCGTGACGGACCGGCTGGCCGCCCGGCTTGAGGAACTGCGGCTCTCGGCCGACCCGGCGGCCCTGGCCGAACACGAATCGGCGGCGCGGGCGGCGTTCGAGGCGGTCGGGAAGAAACTTTCCGCCGGGCGATTGACGGCGGCCGGCGAACTGTCGAAAGCCGTCACCGATGCCATGCAGCAGCTCGCCATGGCTGGCGGGCGCTTCGAGGTCGCCCTGTCGCCGGTGGCCGGCGGTTCTTCCGCGGGCTTCGAGAACGTGGAATTCCAGGTGGCCGCCAACCCCGGACAGCCCCTGCGGCCGCTGGCGAAGGTGGCTTCCGGCGGCGAGCTGTCGCGCATCGGTCTGGCCCTCCAGGTCATCGCCAGCAGCGCCGGCCAGGCGCCGACGCTGATCTTCGACGAGGTGGATGTCGGCATCGGCGGCAGCGTCGCCGAGATCGTCGGCCGCATGCTCCGCCAGCTCGGCCGCGGCCGCCAGGTGCTGTGCGTCACCCACCTGCCGCAGGTCGCCGCGCAGGCCGACTGGCAGTGGTCCGTCGCCAAGCAGACGAAGGACGGCGCGACGCTGTCGCAAGTCACGCCGCTCGACGAGACGGGCCGCATCGACGAGGTCGCCCGCATGCTGGGCGGCGTGAAGATCACCGAAACGACCCGCACCCACGCGCGGGAGATGCTGGGCCTGTAGGGCGCCGGTTCTTCAGCCGACCGGCTCGGGCATGCCGAGGAGCGTCAGGATTCCGGTCGCGATGAACACCCCGGCGGCGATCCAGCGGATGGCCGCGAGCGGGAGCTTCTGCGCGAGCTTTTCCCCGACCAGCACGGCCGGCACGTTGGCCAGCATCATGCCGATCGTCGTTCCGGCCACCACGGCGGCCAGCGCGTCGAAGCGCGCCGCGAGGGCCACCGTGGCGAGTTGGGTCTTGTCGCCCATTTCGGCGATGAAGAAGGCGATGGCGGCGGTGGCGAAGGCGCCGGCCCTGTGCAGCTTGGGGTCGTCGTCGAGCGAATCCGGGTGCAGGGTCCACAGGCCGAAGGCGACGAACGTGAGGCCCGTGATCCAGGGCAGCCAGTGCGGCGCGACCAGACCGGCCAGCCAGACGCCGGCCGAGCCGGCCAGGGTATGGTTGAGCACGGTGGCGACGAGGATGCCGGCGATGATCGCGCCGGGTTTCCTCAGCCGCGCGGCGAGGACGAAGGAGAGGAGCTGCGTCTTGTCGCCGATTTCGGCGAGCGCGACCAGCAGGGTCGAGGCGAGAAAGGCTTCCAAGGATCAGGAGGCCTTCTTGTTCGGACAGTCCGGATTGATGCAGTCGGCGTAGAGGTGGAGGGCATGCTCGACGACGGCGAAGCCACGCTCCTTGGCGACCTTCGCCTGGCGCTTTTCGATCTCGGCGTCGTAGAACTCCTCGACCTTGCCGCATTGCAGACAGACCAAGTGGTCGTGGTGCCTGCCTTCGTTGAGCTCGAACACCGCCTTGCCGGATTCGAAGAAGTGGCGTTCCAGCAGGCCAGCCTGCTCGAACTGGGTCAGCACGCGGTAGACGGTGGCGAGCCCGACGTCCATGTTCTCGGCGATCAGATGGCGGTAGACATCCTCCGCCGTCATATGCCGCACGCCGGCGCCCTGGGCCTTCTGGAAGAGGTCGAGGATCTTCAGCCGCGGGATCGTGACCTTGAGCCCGATGTTCTTGAGATCCTGGGAATTTGCCATGGCCGCTATGATATAGTCCCCGCGCCGATCTTTGGGAACGCCGTTCGCCGATATCCCCATGAAAAAGACTGTTCTCGCCTCCGCCCTCGCCATCTTCCTGCCGTTCGTGGCGGCCTGTTCAAACACGCCGGACGTCACCTCCGCCCTGACGGCCTATCGCTACCGCATCGACGTGCGCCAGGGCAACATGGTTACCCAGGAAATGGCCGCGAAGTTGAAGCCGGGCCAGACCAAGGACCAGGTTCGATTCATCCTCGGCACGCCGCTGGTGGCCGACATGTTCCATGCCGACCGGTGGGATTATGTTTACCGCTTCCAGTCAGGCAAGGGCGAGGTGCAGCAGCGGCGGCTGGTGGTGTTCTTCGAGGACGGCAGACTCGCCCGGCTCGGCGGCGACGTGGTTGCCGGCGAGAGTGCCGCCGATGCCCGGCCCGCCGCGCAGGTCATCGACATCGCCGGCGAGAAGAAGGAATAAATGTTGGGAAAACTTCGTATTGCCATCGCGGGGAGCGGCGGCCGCATGGGCCGCATGCTGGTCGATGCCGTGCTCTCGGCGCCGGACGCCGAATTGGCCGCGGCCTTCGACATCGGCGACGACGTGGAGGCGGCGCTTGAGAAGGCCGACTGCCTGATCGACTTCACCCGCCCCGAGGGTACGCTCCGCCATCTGGAAATCTGTCGCAGGCGCGGCGTGCATATGGTGATCGGCACCACTGGTTTTTCGACCGAGGGCAAGCTGGCGATCCAGGACGCCTCCCGCGACATCCCCATCGTCTTCGCCCCCAACATGGCGGTGGGCGTCAATGTCGTCTTCAAGCTGCTCGACGTCGCGGCGCGCATCCTCGACGAGGGCTACGACGTTGAAATCGTCGAGGCTCATCATCGCCACAAGGTTGATGCGCCTTCCGGCACGGCGCTGCGCATGGGCGAGGTGGTGGCCGCCGCGCTGGGCCGCGATCTTTCCGAATGCGCGGTCTATGGCCGCGAGGGGCACACGGGCGAGCGTCCGGCCGCCCAGATCGGTTTTTCAACGATCCGTGGCGGCGATATCGTCGGCGACCATACGGTGCTTTTCGCCGGCACCGGCGAGCGCGTGGAGATCAGCCACAAGGCCGCCAGCCGCATGCCCTACGCGCTGGGCTCCCTGCGCGCCGCGCGCTTCCTGCGCGGCAAGGCGAAGGGCCTCTACGACATGCAGGATGTGCTGGGGCTAAGGTAGCCCCACCCTCGCGCCGGTTCAGGCCATCGGCCAGCGCAGGTTGCCGCCGAGTTCCTTCTCGGGCCGGCCGATGAAATAGCCCTGGGCTAGTTCGACGCCCATTTCCCGCAGCGCGTCGAGTACCTCCTCCGATTCCACGTGCTCGGCGATCACATGGATGTCGAGACTGGAGGCGAGCCGGCGGATGGTTTCGACGAAGGCCCGGTCCTTCTCATTCTCCAGCATGTTGACGATGAACTCGCCTTCGATCTTCAGGAAGTCCACCGGCAGGCGGCGCAGATACTGGAAGGAGGAGAAGCCGGAGCCGAAATCGTCGATGGCCAGCTTGAAGCCCGCCATCTTCAGATCGGAGACCAGCTTTTCCAGGACCATGATGTTCCGCACCGTGTCGCGTTCGGTGATTTCGAAGACGATCTGTTCGGGGGCGATGCCGCAATCGGCGACCACGCGCTTCAGGGTGCTCAGGAAGTTCGAGAGGGAAAGGGCGCGCGGCGACAGGTTGAGGAAGATGCGGCCGGCGTAGCGGTGGTCGGCCACCGCGCGCAGGGCCTTTTCCATGACCAGGGTGTCGAGCCGGTGGATGATGCCGGCCTTTTCCGCATACTCGATGAAGCGGCTGGCCTCCATGTGCTTGCCTTCCAGCGACAGCCGGGACAGGACCTCGAAGCCGACGACGCGGCCGCTATGCAAGTCCATGATCGGCTGAAAGAAGGGATCGATCCGCCCCTCGTTGACGGCGTTGACCACCATGACCGTGGTTTCGGTCATGTCGCGGAACACCGCCGCGACATCCTCTTCGCCGGGGATGCCGATCTGGTTCTTGCCGGCGCTCTTGGCCCGATACATCATGTTGTCGGCGAAGAGGAACAGGTCCTTGGCGTTCCCGGCGTGCAGCGGGAAAATGGCCATGCCCATGGAAACGCTGCCGGAGACGTGCTCGCCGCCACTGATCGGCAGCGACAGGGCGGCGACGCTTTCCATCACCCGCCGGGCCACCATCACGGCCATGTCCTGCATCACGTCGGGCAGCAGGATGACGAACTCGTCGCCGCCGTAGCGGGCCAGGATGTCGCCCGGCCGCAGCACCTGCTTCACCACGTGGGCGAGGGCCTGCAGGTAGCGGTCGCCGACGGTATGGCCGTGGCCGTCGTTGACCAGCTTGAAGTTGTCGAGGTCGATCACCAGCAGCGCGAAGCTGTAGCCCTGCCGTCCGGCGCGCGCCACCTCGTACTCGAACAGCTCCCAGAAGACGCGGCGGTTGTAGAGATCGGTCAGCGGGTCGCGCGTGGCGTAGTACTCCATGTCGCGCGTGTATTTGTGGATCGCCTTGACCGAGCCGACGACGTTGAGCATGGTGGACAGGATGCTGTCCATGACCAGGCGCAGGGTGGGATCCTCCATCACCGAGGTGTTGACGCCGATGCCGACGATGCCGCCGATCTTGGGCTGTTCGAGGATCAGCGCCTTGGTTTGGAGCACGACGGCCCGGCTGTCGATCTCCAGCTCTTCGCCACCGCCGGGCGGCACGTGGTGATACAGGGTCACATGCGCCAGGCCGGAGAGGCGGTGGTCGGCCGCCACCACCGAGCGGACGTGGTTCTCCATCATGGCGCGCGTCGTCGCGGAGGGCGGCTCGGCCCAGAAGATGTCCAGGTCGAACACCTCGTCGTCGACCTGGAACACCGAGAACAGCACGTGGGTGGTCATGACGGTGTTGATCTCGGCCAGCATGCGGGCAATGTATTCGCCCCAGTCGCGCACCACGTCCGAGGTGATGACGAACTTCTCCAGCAGGCCGATTTCGAATTTCAGCACGCCCTTGTCCACGGCCACGGCGCGCAGCTTCTCCACCAGATCGCCCAGGTGGACGAACAGCCGGTTGAGTTCTTCGAAGCCGAGGTCGAGGCCGGAGAACGCGATATGCCGCAGATCGGCGACGGCATTGACCTTCGTCACGGCCGAGTCGACCATGCCGATCGACTGCTCCAGCCGGCGGTTGACCCGCCAGACCACGAGGGCGGCGACCGCCATCGCCAGCGGCGCCAGGGCCAGCAGCCAGAGCATGAATTCATTGTGGGCGCGGGCCAGCAGCGGCGCGAATTCCTGCCTCACCTCGATGACGCCCATGACATCGCCCTCCTTGGCGACTTCATGGCAGCGCAGGCAGCGCTCGTTGGCCACGAGCGGCCTCAGGTAGCGTACGCCGCCCTCGGGGGACTCGGTGACCGGCCGTCCGTCGACGAGGGCCCGAAGCAGGGATTCGTCCATCGGCGGCTGCTCGATCCTGCCGTAGTCGGCTTCCACCACCGGCCCGCGATAGATTTGCACCATGACGGCCAAGTCGCGGGCGGCGTCTCGCACGGCGGCGATGTAGTTTTCAGCCTGCTTGCGCTTCCAGCCGGCGCTCATCACCTGGTACATGCCGGTGAAGGTCACGTCGGCCAGGGCGGCGGAGGAGGCGCGGGCGTTCTCGCGCACCGTGTGGTCGACGATGCGGCCGATGGCGAAATAGCTGATGCTGAAGAAACCGATGGCGACGACGGCCGAAGCGGACAGGATGAAGGTGCGGATGCGCATGGCGTCTGGATGACATTCTCCTGGCGGGAGGTGCCATTGTAGCCCCCAACGGGACTAATTGCCGGGCACGATCCGTCGCTGCAGGGCGTGCAGCTTTTCCAGCATTTCGTCGCGCAGGGCGAACAGCTCCGTCAGCCGCCGCCTCGCCTCGTCTCCGCGGTTGGTGCGCAACAGGGCGAGCAGTTCGTGGCCGAGCTCATGCACATGCTGGTGTATGGGGTCGAGGACGGCGAATTCCGGCAGTTTCCCGTAACGGACACGGCCCGACCCGTGGTACCAGCGCCCGAAGCGGCAGGACTCTGGATCCAGCAACAGCGGATTGTTCTTGCCGGGAATGCCCTCGACGCGGCTCACCAGGTTGTCGATCCATTCCCGGTGGTTGTATTCGGCCAGCAGGAGCGAGAAGTCTTCCCGGTGCCATCGCCTGAAATTCTCCTTGCTCCAGGCGCCGGGGGGGCGCCAGCTTTCGACCCAGGCCGGCAGATCGGCGCCGGGCATGGGCCGGGCGATGCCATAGCCCTGGGCGACCGTACAGCCGAGCTGGAGCAGCAGCAGCCCCGATTCGAGGCTGTCCACGCCCTCGGCGATGACTTCGCGGCCGAAGGTCTCGGCCAGCGCGATGACGCCCTCGACGATGGCCAGGTCGTCCGGGTCGCGCAGCATGTCGTGCACGAAGGACTGGTCGATCTTGAGAACCTGGACCGGCAGGCGTTTGAGGTACGTCAGCGACGAGTAGCCGGTGCCGAAGTCGTCCAGCGCGAAGTTGCTGCCAAGTTTCTTGCAGGTGCGGATGAGTTCCGACACGCGGGAAAGGTCCTCCAGGGCCGCCGTCTCCAGGATCTCGATTTGGAGGCGATCCGGCGGCACGTCGGGATGCCGCGCCAGCAGCGCCTTCATGCGCTCCAGGAATTCCGGCCGCTGGATGTGGTGGGCGGAGATGTTGATGCCGACGACGAGGTGGATTCCCGCCGCATGCCAGGCTTCCATCTGCCGCAGCGCCGTCTCCAGCACCCATTCGCCCAGCGCCGTGTCCAGCTCGGTGTTCTCGATCACCGGCAGGAACTCGCCGGGCATCACCAGCCCGCGCTCGGGATGATGCCAGCGGATCAGCGCCTCCGCGCCGACGACCTCGCCCGTGTGCATGTCGACCTCGGGCTGGTAGTGCAGTTCGAATTCGCCGTTGTCCAGGGCCTGGCGGATGCGGTCGCGGTTTTCCCGATGGAGGCGGCTCTTCTGGTCGCCCTCCAGGTCGTAGAAATGGTAGCGATTGCGGCCGGCCTGCTTGGCGCCGTACATGGCCTGGTCGGCGTGGCGCAGCAGCGTGTCCGGGTCGCCGTCGTCGTCGGGATGGAGGGTTAAGCCGATGCTGGCGGACAGTTCGACGACGACCCCCTCGTTCAGGAGGAGCGGCCGGGCGATGGCGGCGAGGAGCCTGTCCAGCGTTGCCTTGCATTCATCGCGGTCCCTGAGCCCCTGGAGCAGGAAGACGAACTCGTCGCCGCCGAGCCGGGCCACCGTGTCGGCGCCGCGCAGGGTCTGGGTCATGCGCCGGGCCATTTCCACCAGCAGACGGTCGCCCGCCTTGTGTCCGTAAGTGTCGTTGATGGGCTTGAAGCCGTCGAGGTCCAGGTAGCCCACCGCCAGAAACTCGCCGGAGCGGCGCGCCTGGGCGATGGCCTGGCGCATGCGGTCGGCCAGCAGCACGCGGTTGGGCACGCCGGTCAGGGCGTCGTGCTGGGCGATGTACTCGAGCTGCTGCTCCTGGCGCTTGACCACGCTGATGTCGGAGAAGACGCCGATGTAGTGGGTGATCTCGCCCGTGTCGTCGTGGACGGCGGCGATGGACAGCCGCTCCGGGTAGATCTCGCCGTTCTTCCGCTTGTTCCAGATTTCGCCGATCCAGTGGCTATCCTCCCGGATGGCGCGCCACATCCCCGCATAGAAGGCGTCGTCATGGCGGCCGGAACGGAACATGCTCGGATTCTTGCCCAGCACCTCCTCGCGCTGCCAGCCGGTGATGTCGGTGAAGGCCCGGTTGGCGTCCAGGATGGCGCCGCTCGGATCGGTGATGAGAATGCCGTCGCGGGCGTTGCCGAAGACACTGGCGGCCAGCCGCATGCTCTCCCGGCCCTGCTGGATGGTCCGGGCCATCTCGTTGAGGCTGTGGGCCAGCTCCGTGGTCTCGTCCGCGCCCTGCTCCGGCACGCGGTAGCCGTACTCGCCCGCCGCCAGCCGTTTCGCCCCCTGCCGGAACCGCACCAGCCTGCGCACCACGAGCCAGTGCATCATGCCGCCGCCGACCAGCAGGGCCAGCGCGATGACGCCCATGTGGATGGACTGTTCCCGCCACCAGGTGCCCAGGATGCGCGATTCGGTCGCCCGGGTCGGCAGCTTGATGCTGATGATGCCGCGCAACTCCCCGAGCTTGTAGTCCCAGGCCTTGTCGTCGAACTCCCGCATGGTGGGCGGGGCGTCCTCGCGTTTGCCATGGCAATGCAGGCAGTAGGGTTCGATCCAGATCGGGGTGGCGTAATGAAGGTGGCGCGCCCCCGCCGCGTCCTTGTAGAAGGCCAGGTACTCCTTGTCGTCCGGGCGGGCGCGGAAATGGCGGATCGCCTCCATCTCCACCGCGTCCGCCTGGTTGCCGGGATTGCGCGGCCGGTCGCTGACGTTGTTGAAGCGAATGCCCCGGTGGTCGAAGGACTGGAAGTCGTGCGCGATGCGGGACATGGCATGGGGCGGCAGGAAGCCGACGGTCCTGTCGTCGAGCGGCAAGCCGCTGGACAGGAACTGATTGAGGTAGGTGCGCCGCATGGCCATCAGGGCGTTGTGCAGCGACCGCACTTCTTCCAGCAGCGCGGCTTCCACATTCTGCCGGGCGGACGGATAGCCGAAGCCGGCCATGACGGCGATGGCGGCGAGCAGCGCGATGCCGATGCCGAGCCATATCTTGTAGACGAGTCTCATCGCGGGCTTCCCGGGGGGTCGTGGGTTCGGGCATGCTGCCTCCGCTCCCTGTTCCGCCGGAGGGTATGGCCTTCCCCGGCGCCGTGTCAACGGGTATCGGGAGCGGGATTCCGCGATCGAGGGGCTTTCCCCGTGCCGGCGACCATGTCCGCCAGCGCCGTCAACAGCTCGTCCATGTCCATCGGCTTCTGGAAGAAGCGGCTGGCGCCGAGTTGCCGGACGAACGCCTCGTCCAGCCCGTCGCCGTAGCCGGTGCATAGGATGGCCGGCAGGTTCGGGCGCGCCATATGCAGCGCTTTGATCAGCTCGGCGCCGGTCATGTCGGGCATGCTCTGGTCGGTGATGACGGCGTCGAAATCGTCCGGCGCGTCGCGGAAGCAGGCCAGGGCCAGGAGGGGATTGCCGAAGGTGCTGGCCCGCCAGCCGTCCGCTTCCAGGGCCGCGCCCATCAGGCGCAGGACCGACAGCTCGTCATCCACCACCAGGATGTTCCCCCTGCCCGCGGGCGGCGATGCCGGCGGAACCGAAGGGGCGGGCCCCGCGGCAGGCGGGTCGGCCGTGGTCGCCATCGGCAGGAAGACGCGAAAGGCGGTTCCCTTGCGCGGTGGCGCGGCGCCGGTTTCGACCAGGAGATGCCCGCCCGCGCGGCGCACCAGGCCGTGCACCATGGCCAGGCCCATGCCCGTTCCCTTGCCGACTTCCTTGGTGGTGAAGAAGGGCTCGAAGATGTGGGGCAGGACATCCGGCGGGATGCCGTGGCCGTCGTCGGCCACCCTGAGTTCCAGCCAGTCGCCGGAAAAGGCGGCGCAGCAGGCGGCGCAGGTCGCCCCGTCGATCCGCGCGCGGGCCAGCCCGATTTCGATGCGCCCCCGGTCGCCCACGGCGTCGCGGGCGTTGATCACCAGGTTCATGACGATCTGGTGGAAATCCACCGGGTCGATGACGATGTCCGGAATATCCGCCGCGGAGCGCATTTCGATGCGGATGCCGGCGGGGATGGTGGCGGTCAGCATCGAGATCGTTTCCTTCACCAGCGGCAGCGGCGGGATCTGCGTCGCCCGGCTGCCGGGGCGGGTGCGGCTGAAGGCGAGCATGCGCGCGACCAGGTCGCGCGCGCGCTCGCTCGCGGCGATCACTTCGCGCAGGTGGCTGGCCAGCTCGGAATCCGCGTCCGGCACGTACCGGCGCAGCGCCAGCTTGG
The DNA here is from genome assembly GCA_030246985.1 of Candidatus Nitricoxidivorans perseverans. GTDB lineage: Bacteria > Pseudomonadota > Gammaproteobacteria > Burkholderiales > Rhodocyclaceae > Nitricoxidivorans > Nitricoxidivorans perseverans. The sequence goes on from CP107246.1 coordinate 2,617,425, forward strand.
CGAAGCCCAGCACGCTGGCCAGTATGTTGTTGAAGTCGTGGGCGATGCCGCCGGTGAGCTGGCCGAGCGCCTCCATCTTCTGCGCCTGCTGGAGCTGGGCCTGGAGCCGCTCGTGCTCTTCCTCGGTGAGCTTCTTGTCGGTGATGTCGGCGATCACGCCATCCAGCCAGAGGGGCTTGCCGCTTTCGTCGTAGGTGGCCTGCCCGCGCTCGAAGACCCAGCGCCAGGCTTTCTCGACCTGGTGACGCAGCCGATACTCAACGACATAGGGCCGACGGGCGGCGACGCCCTCGCTGATCGCCTGTTCCACCCCGGCGAAATCGTCCTCGTGAATGAAATCCCTGTAGCAGGCGCTGCCGTCGATGAATCGCCCGGCCGCCACGCCGGTGAGGGACTCGATGGCGCTGCCCACGTGCTCCATCCGGCAGGGAGAGCCGATCCCGCGGCGGAAGACGGCGCCGGGGATGTTCTCGACCAGGGCCTGGTAACGGTTCTTTGAATCGCGCAGGGCGTCTTCCGTCCGGCGCAGGTCGGTGATGTCCTGCCCGGCGGAAAGGACGCCGATGACGCGCCCGGACTTGTCGCGCAGGGGGGTGTTGTGCCAGGCGATCAGGCGCCGCCTGCCGTGGGTGGTCAGAATGTGGTTCTCGTAGTATTTGGTTTGGTTCGTCTCGTCGGCCATGATGCGGTCGAAGACACGCCTCACCGGCGCGCGGCTTTCCGGCGGAAGCCAGGTTTCGAACCAGTTGCCGCCCACGCACTGGCCTTCCGGGCCGCAGCCGAGCACTTCGCAGGCCTTGCGGTTGGCGAGCGCAACGTTGCCTTTTTCGTTGAGCGCCACGACCATGACGCCGACGACGTCGAGATACGCCTGGGCGCGGTCGCGGGCCTCGGTGAGCGCGCGGTCGCGCTGCGACAGGGCTTCGGCCATGCGATCCACCTCGGTCGCCAGCCGGCTGATCTCGTCGTCCTGCGCTCCTGCCGAGGCGGTGCGGGCGGAAAGATCCCCCTCGGCGACACGGTGCACCGTGGCCAGCACCGGCTCCAGGGGTTTCAGGATGATGGCTCCGCTGCCGAACCAGCCCGCCAGCAAACTCAGGGCCAGGGCCACCGCCAGCCCTTCGAGGCCGAGGATCAGGAATTCGCGGGATGACGAGCCCATCACTGCCGGCGGCATGCCTACCACCAGGCGGGCGTAGGGATTCTCCGCCGGACCGAGGGGCGCGTAGGCGAATATCCGTTCCACCTCGTCCGCGTCCCGTCCCCGGAAAATGGCGGCCCCTCTCAGGGCGGAGAGGGTGCGCCAGTGGGGATGGCCGGCGATGCTGCGGCCGATGCGATCGCTCCCCGGCTGGCGCAGGAGCACGGTGCCGGCGTTGTCGAAGATCGCATAGACCGTGCCCGCCGGCTGGCCGGCCAGGTAGGGCTGGCGGGCCAGCCAGGACAGGTCGATGGCCGCGGCCAGCACGGCCGCCGTCTTGCCGTTCACGTTCTCGCGCACGGTATGGGTGACGACCAGCATGGGTTCGTTGTTGCGCCGGCTGACGTGGTATTCGCCGATGCGCGGGCCTTCCGTTTCCAGGGCGTGGCGGAAATACGGCATGTCGGCCACGTTGAGGCGCCGCGCCGGCTCCTGGGCGCCGCACAGGATGTCGCCGTCGGGCCGGATGACGAACAGGTTGGCGATGTGGGGCGGCGCCAGGGTGTGGACGCCGGCGATCATCTTTGCGCAGGCCGGGCCTTCGCCGGTGTGAATCTCCGGCATGTTGGCGAGGCTGATCAGCAGCAGGCGGACGCTGTCCAGGTTTTCCCGGTGCTCGTCGGCCAGCGAGCGGGCAAAGACGAGCATCGCCTTTTCGTGGTTCTCGGTTTCATGCCGATCCAGCAGGTAGACGAAATAGCCGATGACGAGGAAGGCCGGCACCGCCGCCAGCAGCATCAGCAGCATCAGGCGGGCGCGCAAACTGTGCAGCGGGCGTAGGGGATGGATCGTCATGGCTGTTCGGATGGACGCACCCAGCCGGGCATGGTGTCAGGGGATATCGGAGGGGGGTTGCCTTGGGGCCAGGCCCAGGATATCCAGCAGTCTTTCGTCGTCCAGCGGTTTGGGCAGGCAGACTTCCGCACCGGCCGCCAGGATGCGCTGGATGTTCACCTGCGTCGGATAGCCGGTCATGGCGATGATGCGGGTGGCGCAGGTGACGGGTTCGTTCTTGATCAGGTGGCAGACCTGGAAGCCGTCCAGCCCGGGCATCATCAGGTCGAGCAGGATGATCTGCGGCCGGAAGGTGTGCAGCATGTGGCCGGCCTCGAAACCGTCATGGGCGATGGCGGCGGCGACCGACTCGCCGCCCGCGCCGGAGATCAGGGAGAGCAGGTAGCGGGCGAACGCCGAGTCGTCGTCAATAATCAGCACCCGCCGCACGGCGGCGGTGTCGCCGGACGCGCGCCGGGCATGGCGCTCCCGAAGGAATCGCTCGACTTCCTCGCGCGGGAAGCGGCGGTGCCCGCCGGCGGTGGTCTGAGCGCGCAGCAGTCCCTTTTCCGACCAGAGGCGCAGGGTGTTGGGGGCGACCATCAACTGGGCCGCGGCCTCATTGGGGGTGAGATAGGGTTTTTCCCGCCAGGCGGGGAGGGCCGATGGGGAATCCGGTTTCATGACTGCCTTTATCAGGGTTATTAAAATAGAATTATAGGCGATTTATGCGATTTATTCGCCTTGTTCGCATCGTGGATACTGCCGTGCTGCGAAGATTGCCTCATGATGCGGCGGAGGGAGGAGGGGGTGATGTCCCTCGGCATGCGCAAATAATCAATCAGTTAAAGGAATCTCGGGCGAGCTGGGATATAATAGAAAAGTTTGATTGCCGCCCAGGAGCCCGACCGTGTCCCAGTTTCCGCCTGCCATCCTCGCCCTCGCAGACGGAACCGTTTTCAGGGGCAAGGGAATAGGAGCCGCGGGCGAGAGCATCGGCGAGGTTGTGTTCAACACCGCCATGACCGGCTACCAGGAAATCCTCACCGATCCGTCCTATACGCGGCAGATCGTCACCCTGACCTACCCCCACATCGGCAACACCGGCGTCAATCGCGAGGATTGCGAGTCGCACAGGGTCTTTGCCGCCGGGCTGGTGATCCGCGACCTGCCGCGGGTCGCCTCGAATTTCCGCTCCGAACAGACGCTGGACGCCTATCTGAAGGCCGAGAACGTCGTCGCCATCGCCGACATCGACACGCGCAAGCTGACGCGCATCCTTCGGGAGAGGGGCGCCCAGGCCGGCTGCCTGATGAGCGGAGCGGTGGACGGAAATGCGGCCGAGGAAAAGTCGGTCGCCGCGGCACGGCGGTTTCCCGGCCTGGCCGGCATGGACCTCGCCCAGGTGGTCAGCGTCGATAAGCCCTATGAGTGGGCGGAAGGCGAGTGGCGGCTCGGCAGGGGCTACTTGCCGCAGGCCGGCGCGATGCATCACGTCGTCGCTTATGACTTCGGCGTCAAGCGCAACATCCTGCGCATGCTGGCGCAGCGGGGCTGCCGGCTGACTGTGGTGCCGGCCAGGACGCCCGCCGCCGAGGTGCTGGCGATGAAACCCGACGGCGTATTCCTCTCCAACGGCCCCGGCGATCCGGAACCCTGCGATTACGCCATTTCGGCCATTCGGGAGTTCCTCGACCGCAAGCTTCCCACCTTCGGCATCTGCCTGGGCCACCAGCTGATGGGGCTGGCCGGCGGCGGCAGGACGCTCAAGATGAAGTTCGGCCACCACGGCGCCAACCATCCGGTCAAGGACCTGGACACCGGTCAGGTGATGATCACGAGCCAGAACCACGGTTTCGCCGTCGATCCGGCCACGCTGCCGGCCAACGTGCGCGTGACCCACGTCTCGCTGTTCGACGGCAGCCTCCAGGGCATGGCCTGGACGGACCGTCCCGCGCTCTGTTTCCAGGGCCACCCCGAGGCCAGCCCCGGACCGCACGACGTCGCCTACCTGTTCGACCGCTTCATCGGAATGATGGAACATGCCAAAAAGAACTGACATCCATTCCATCCTCATCATCGGCGCCGGCCCGATCATCATCGGGCAGGCCTGCGAGTTCGACTATTCCGGCGCCCAGGCCTGCAAGGCGCTGCGCGAGGAGGGCTACAGGGTCATCCTGGTGAATTCGAACCCGGCGACGATCATGACCGATCCGGAGATGGCGGACGTCACCTACATCGAGCCGATCACCTGGCAGGTCATCGAAAACATCATCGCCCGGGAGCGGCCTCAGTGCAAGGGTGGGATGGCCATCCTGCCGACCATGGGGGGGCAGACCGCGCTGAACTGCGCGCTCGACCTGGCCAGGCACGGCGTCCTCGAAAAGTTCGGCGTCGAGATGATCGGCGCCACCAAGGAAGCCATCGACAAGGCCGAGGACCGCGAGAAGTTCAAGCAGGCCATGACCCGGATCGGGCTCGGCTCGGCCCGCTCGGCCATCGCCCACAGCCTGGAAGAGGCCCAGCAGGTGCAAAGCGCCCTGGGCTTCCCCGCCATCATCCGCCCCTCTTTCACGATGGGCGGCAGTGGCGGCGGCATCGCCTACAACCAGGAGGAATTCGTCGAAATCTGCAAGCGCGGCCTCGAAGCCAGCCCGACCAAGGAGCTGCTGATCGAGGAATCGCTGCTTGGCTGGAAGGAATTCGAGATGGAGGTCGTGCGCGATCGCGCCGACAACTGCATCATCATCTGCTCCATCGAGAACCTCGACCCCATGGGCGTGCATACCGGCGATTCGATCACCGTCGCGCCGGCCCAGACCCTGACGGACAAGGAATTTCAGATCATGCGCAACGCCAGCATCGCGGTGCTGCGCGAGATCGGCGTCGACACCGGCGGCTCGAACGTCCAGTTCGCCATCAACCCCGCCGACGGCCGCATGATCGTCATCGAGATGAATCCGCGCGTGTCGCGCTCCTCGGCGCTGGCCTCGAAGGCCACCGGCTTCCCGATCGCCAAGATCGCGGCCAAGCTCGCCGTCGGCTTCACGCTCGACGAGCTCAAGAACGACATCACCGGCGGCGCGACGCCCGCCTCCTTCGAGCCCTCGATCGACTACGTCGTCACCAAGGTGCCGCGCTTCGCCTTCGAGAAGTTTCCCCTGGCGGACAGCGGGCTCACGACCCAGATGAAGTCCGTGGGCGAGGTGATGGCCATCGGCCGCAGCTTCCAGGAGTCTCTGCAAAAGGCCTTGCGCGGACTCGAGGTCGGCGTCGACGGCTTCAACCTGAAGACGGTGGACCCGGAGGTGATCGACGAGCAGATCGCAAAACCGACGCCGGATCGCCTCTGGTACGTGGCCGACGCCTTCGGCATCGGCATGAGCGTCGAGCGCGCCCATGAGCTGACCCGCATCGACCCGTGGTTCCTCGTCCAGATCAAGGAAATCATCGACCTCGAACTGGCCGTCGAGCAGCGCACCCTGGAGTCCTTCGGCGCCGACGAGCTGCGTCAGTTGAAGCGCAAGGGATTTTCAGACCGCCGCCTCGCGCACCTGCTGAAGACCGACGAGACGGCGGTGCGGGCCTGGCGCCATGCCCTCGGCGTCCGGCCGGTGTACAAGCGCGTCGACACCTGCGCCGCCGAGTTCGCCACGAACACGGCCTACATGTATTCGAGCTACGAGGAAGAGTGCGAGTCGCAGCCGACCGACAGGAAAAAGATCATGGTGCTCGGCGGCGGCCCGAACCGCATCGGCCAGGGCATCGAGTTCGACTATTGCTGTGTCCATGCCGCGCTGGCGATGCGCGAGGACGGCTTTGAAACCATCATGGTCAACTGCAACCCCGAGACCGTGTCGACCGACTACGACACCTCCGACCGGTTGTATTTCGAGCCCCTGACGCTGGAAGACGTGCTGGAAATCGTCCATGTCGAGAAGCCGGCCGGCGTCATCGTCCAGTTCGGCGGCCAGACGCCCCTCAAGCTGGCCCGCGACCTCGAGGCCAACGGCGTGCCGATCATCGGCACGACGCCCGACATGATCGACGCCGCCGAGGACCGCGAGCGGTTCCAGAAGCTGCTTCACGACCTCGGCCTCAGGCAGCCGCCCAACCGCACGGCGCGCGCCTCCGAGGAGGCCATCGCCCTGGCCCGCGAGATCGGCTATCCCCTCGTGGTGCGCCCCTCCTACGTGCTGGGCGGCCGCGCCATGGAGATCGTGCACGAACAGAAGGACCTCGAACGCTACATGCGCGAGGCGGTGAAGGTCTCCAACGATTCGCCGGTGCTGCTCGACCGCTTCCTCAACGACGCCACCGAGGTGGACGTCGACGCGCTCTCCGACGGCATGCAGGTGATCATCGGCGGCATCATGGAGCACATCGAGCAGGCCGGCGTCCATTCCGGCGACTCGGCCTGCTCGCTGCCGCCCCACACCCTGCCGAGGAAGATACAGGACGAACTGCGCCGCCAGACCGGGATGATGGCACGGGGCCTCGACGTCTGCGGCCTGATGAACGTCCAGTTCGCCATCCAGGGCCAGGGCGAGGATGCCGTGGTCTACGTGCTGGAAGTGAATCCGCGCGCCTCGCGCACGGTGCCCTTCGTCTCCAAGGCGACCGGCCTGCCGCTGGCCAAGGTCGCCGCGCGCTGCATGGCCGGGCGCAGCCTCGCCGACCAGGGCGTCGCCAGGGAGGTGATCCCGCCCTTCTATTCGGTGAAGGAGGCCGTATTCCCCTTCAACAAGTTCCCCGGCGTCGACACCATCCTCGGCCCGGAAATGAAGTCCACCGGCGAGGTCATGGGCGTGGGGCGCAGCTTCGGCGAGGCCTTCGTCAAGAGCCAGCTGGCCGCGGGCAGCCGCCTGCCGACGCGGGGCAAGGCCTTCATCAGCGTCAAGCCGTCCGACAAGCCCAAGGCCGTGGAAGTCGCGCGGCAGCTGCATGAGCTGGGCTTCACGCTGCTGGCGACGCGCGGCACCGCTACTTCCATCGCCGCGGCCGGCGTGCCCGTGACGGCGGTGAACAAGGTCAATGAAGGCCGGCCGCACGTGGTGGACATGATCAAGAACAACGAGATCGCCTTCATCGTCAACACCGTCGAGGAAAAGCGCTCGGCCATCGTCGATTCGCGCTCGATCCGCACCTCGGCGCTGGCGCAGAAGGTGACGCTGTTCACCACCGCCGAGGGCGGCCTGGCCGCCTGCGCCGGCATGCGCCACGCCGGCCTCGAAACCTACGCGCTGCAATCGCTGCATACTGAACTTGAACCGCAATGAGCAAGTTTCCCGTCACCCTGCGCGGCGCGGAGATGCTGCGCGAAGAGCTGAAGCGGCTGAAGACGGTCGACCGGCCGGCGGTCGTCGCCGCCATCGCCGAGGCGCGTTCGCATGGCGACCTCTCCGAGAACGCCGAATACGACGCCGCCAAGGAGCGCCAGGGCTTCATCGAGGGTCGCATCGCCGAAGTCGAGGGCAAGCTCGGCAACGCCCAGGTCATCGACCCCGCGGCGCTGGACGCCGACGGCCGCGTGGTGTTCGGCGCGACCGTGGAGATGGAGGACGCCGACAGCGGCCAGACGGTGGTCTACCAGATCGTCGGCGACGATGAGGCCGACCTCAAGCAGGGCAAGATATCCCTCAACTCCCCCGTGGCCCGCGCGATGATCGGCAAGTATTCCGGCGACGTCGTCGAGGTGCAGACCCCCGGCGGCCGGCGCGAGTACGAGATACTGGACGTCAGGTACGTCTAGTTCTTCGGCGTTCGAGGGCGGCCGCGGCCTGCTTCTTGGTGCGCGGCGCGGCCTTGCGGCGCGGCTTGGGGGCTTCCTCTTCCGGCTTCTCCCGCCAAAGAACCAGGATGTTGCCGATGCGCTGCACGGGGGCGCAGTCGAGGCTGCCGCAGATTTCGCCGAGCAGGGCGTCGCGGTCGGCGCGTTCGATGTCGTAGAGTCGCACCTTGATGAGGCCGTGGGCCTTCAGCGAGCGGTCGATTTCCCCGAGCACCGCCGGCGTCAGGCCCTTCTGGGCGATGCTGACGACGGGGTGGAGGGGGTGGGCGGCGGCGCGAAGCGCGCGGCGCTGGATGGGAGTCAGTTCGATCATGTCGGCATTCTAACCCGATGACGCAGAAGTCCCGAAGCCACAAGAAAAGCAGGATGTGGATGCACGAGCACGTCAACGACCCTTTCGTCCAGCGGGCGAACAAGGAGGGCTGGCGTTCGCGGGCGGTATTCAAGCTCATCGAGATCGACGAGAAGGACCGGCTGCTCAAGCCCGGCATGACGGTCGTCGACCTCGGCGCGGCGCCGGGCAGCTGGTGCCAGTACGCGGCGAAGCGCATCCAGCCCGGCGGCAGGCTGGTCGCGCTGGACCTGCTGGAGATGACGTCCATGGCCGGCGTCGAGTTCATCCGGGGCGATTTTCGAGAGGAGGCGGTGCTGTGCCGCCTGGAGGAAACGCTGGCCGGCCGGCCGGTGGACCTTGTTTTGTCGGACATGGCCCCCAATCTGTCGGGCATTGCAGACTCGGACCAGGCGCGCATGATGCATCTGGCGGAATTGACCATCGACTTCGCCCGGTCGCACCTGAAGCCGGGCGGCGACCTGCTGGTGAAGGTATTCCAGGGATCGGGTTTCATGGAGCTGCGGAAGGCGATGGCGGAGATGTTCGAGTTCCTGAGTGCGCGTAAGCCCGATGCGTCTCGCGACCGCAGCGCCGAAGTCTATCTGCTGGCGCGCCGCAAGCGGGCCGGTTTGCTCTAGAATGACAGCAACGTACGCTCCGTCGGAGCAAGTGAGGCAACCTCTTGAATAACATGCTCAAAAACCTTGCAGTCTGGATGGTCATCGGCATCGTGTTGATGTCCGTCTTTAATCAATTCAACGCGCGCCAGGCCGCGCAATCCCCGATGGAATATTCCCAATTCCTCGACGAGGTGAGGCAGGGCCACATCGCCAAGGTCGTGATCCAGGGCCGCACCCTGGATGCCACTACCAACGACGGCAGGAAGATCACTTCCTACGCGCCGCCCGACCTCTGGATGGTCTCCGACCTCCTGAAGTACAACGTCAAGGTGGTGGCGAAGCCGGATGAGGAACAGTCCTTCCTCATGAGCATCTTCGTTTCCTGGTTCCCGATGCTGCTGCTGATCGGCGTCTGGGTCTTTTTCATGCGCCAGATGCAGGGCGGCGGCAAGGGTGGCGCCTTTTCCTTCGGCAAGAGCAAGGCGCGCATGACGGATGAGTCCGCCAACACCGTCACCTTCGCCGACGTGGCCGGCTGCGACGAGGCCAAGGAGGAAGTGGGCGAACTGGTCGACTTCCTGCGTGATCCCTCGAAGTTCCAGAAGCTCGGCGGCCGCATCCCGCGGGGCGTGCTGATGGTCGGTTCGCCCGGCACCGGCAAGACGCTGCTGGCGAAGGCCATCGCCGGCGAGGCCAAGGTGCCGTTCTTCTCGATCTCCGGTTCGGACTTCGTCGAGATGTTCGTCGGCGTGGGCGCCGCGCGCGTGCGCGACATGTTCGAGCAGGCCAAGAAGTCCGCGCCCTGCATCATCTTCATCGACGAGATCGACGCCGTCGGCCGCCAGCGCGGGGCCGGCCTGGGCGGCGGCAACGACGAGCGCGAGCAGACGCTGAATGCGCTGCTGGTGGAGATGGACGGCTTCGAAGGTTCGGCCGGCGTCATCGTCATCGCCGCGACCAACCGCCCGGACGTGCTCGATCCGGCGCTGTTGCGCCCCGGCCGCTTCGACCGCCAGGTGGTGGTGCCGCTGCCCGACATCCGTGGCCGCGAGCAGATCCTCAAGGTGCACATGCGCAAGGTGCCGCTGGCGCCGGACGTCGATGCGGCCGTGCTGGCGCGCGGTTGCCCCGGCTTCGCCGGCGCCGACCTCGCCAACCTCGTCAACGAGGCCGCGCTGTTCGCCGCCCGCGCCAACAAGCGCGTCGTGGACATGGAGGATTTCGAGCGCGCCAAGGACAAAATCATGATGGGCGCCGAGCGCCGCTCGATGGTCATGCCCGAGGAGGAGCGCAAGAACACCGCCTATCACGAGTCGGGCCACGCCGTCGTCGCCCGGCTGCTGCCGAAGACCGATCCGGTGCACAAGGTGACCATCATTCCGCGCGGCCGCGCGCTGGGCGTGACCATGCAGCTGCCGACCGAGGATCGCTACAGCCAGGACCGCGCCCGCCTGCTCAACACCATCGCCGTGCTCTTCGGCGGCCGCATCGCCGAGGAGATATTCATGCACCAGATGACCACCGGCGCTTCCAACGACTTCCAGCGCGCCACCGACCTGGCCCGGCGCATGGTCACGCAGTGGGGCATGTCCGACGTCCTCGGCCCGATGGTCTATGGGGAGGAGGAGGGAGAGATTTTCCTCGGCCGTTCGGTCACCACGCACAAGAACATGTCGGAGGCCTCGCTGCAGAAGGTCGACGCTGAGATCCGCCGCATCATCGACGAGCAGTACGGGCTTGCCCGCAAGCTGATCGAGGACAACCGGGACAAGGTCGAGGCCATGACGGCGGCCCTGCTGGAGCTTGAAACCATCGACGCCGACCAGATCAACGACATCATGGAGGGCAGGCCGCCCCGGCCGCCCAAGCCTTCCAGCGCGCCGTCCAAGCCTTCCCAGGACGGCACGCCGGGCGCGGCGCCCAACGCCGCCGCGCCGGCCTGAAACCCGACGGCAGCTCTGCCGCAATGACCGCGATCCATTGCGGCCGTTTCCGTCTTTCCCTTGACCGCCCGCGGGTCATGGGCATCGTCAACCTGACGCCCGACTCCTTTTCGGGCGATGGCGTCGGCGGCGACGCCGTGCGGGCACTCGCGCATGCGCATGCCCAGGTCGATGCCGGCGCCGACATCCTCGATCTGGGCGCGGAATCCTCGCGCCCCGGCGCGGCGCCGGTGTCCGCGCAGCAGGAGATCGATCGGCTGCTGCCGGTCGTCGAGGGGCTGCGCGACTGCGGCGTGCCGCTGTCGGTCGATACCGCCAAGCCGGAAGTCATGCGGGCGGCGCTGGCCGCCGGCGCCGACATGATCAACGACATCGCCGCCCTGCGGGCGCCAGGCGCCCTGGAGGCCGTGGCCGCGAGCGACGCCGCCGTCTGCCTGATGCACATGCGGGGGGAGCCCGGCACCATGCAGCGGGATCCGCGCTATGACGATGTTGTGGCCGAAGTGGCGGAGTTCCTGCGCGGCCGCGTGGCGGCGGCCGAGGCGGCGGGCATTGCGAGAAATCGCATCGTCATCGATCCGGGCTTCGGTTTCGGCAAGACTCTGGCGCATAATCTCGCCCTGCTGCGCCGCCTGGACAGTTTCATCGGACTGGGCGTGCCGGTGCTGGCCGGTATTTCCAGAAAGTCCATGCTCGGACAGATCACGGGACGTTCCGTGGACGAGCGTGTTCCGGCCAGCGTGGCGGCCGCGCTCCTGGCCGTGGAGCGCGGCGCCGCAATAGTCAGGGTTCACGATACGGCGGCCACGCGCGATGCGCTGGCGGTGCTGGATGCACTGGGGAGAGGGTGAATGGCACGCAAGTATTTCGGTACCGACGGGGTGCGCGGGCGGGTCGGCCAGTCGCCGATCACGCCGGAGTTCGCTCTGCGCCTCGGGTTCGCGGCGGGCGCCACGCTGGTGGCCCGCGACAGGATGCCGCCGGGCGAGCGCCCCGCCGTGCTGATCGGCAAGGACACGCGCATCTCCGGCTACATGCTGGAGGCGGCGCTGGAATCCGGTTTCTCGGCGGCCGGAGTCGACGTGATGCTGTGCGGGCCGATGCCGACGCCCGCCGTCGCCTATCTCACGCGCGCCCTGCGCCTCCAGGCCGGCGTGGTGATTTCCGCCTCGCACAATCCCTTCGACGACAACGGCATCAAGTTCTTCTCCGCCGGCGGCACCAAGCTGCCGGACGCCATCGAGGAGGAGATCGAGGCGCACATGGAGCGGCCGATGGGCTGCATGGAATCCGCCCGGCTCGGCAAGGCCCGCAGGATAGACGATGCGGCCGGACGCTACATCGAGTTTTGCAAGAGCACCTTCCCCAATGCGCTCGACCTGCGCGGCATGAGGATCGCGGTCGACTGCGCCCACGGCGCCGGCTATCACGTGGCGCCGGCGGTGTTCCACGAACTGGGAGCCGAGGTGGTGACGGTCGGCACCGCGCCCAACGGCCTCAACATCAATGACGGCGTCGGCGCCACGTCTCCGGAATCCCTGCGCCGCGCCGTGACGGAACACCGGGCCGACATCGGCATCGCGCTCGACGGCGACGGCGACCGCGTCGTCATGGCCGACGGCGAGGGCCGCCTCTACGACGGCGACCAACTGCTCTACGTGATCGCGCGCCACCGCCATGCGCAGCAGTCCGTGGCGGGAGTGGCCGGCACGCTCATGACCAATCTCGGTTTTGAGCATGCGCTGGCCAGACTCGGCATTTCCTTCGCGCGGGCCAGGGTCGGCGACCGCTACGTGCTCGAACTTCTTCAGGAAAAGGGCTGGCTGTTCGGCGGCGAAAACTCCGGTCACATCCTCTGCCTCGACCGGCATACCACCGGCGACGGCATCATTTCGTCGCTGCAGGTGCTCGCCGCGCTGCGATCCGGCGGCGAGACGCTCGGAGAGGCCTGCGCCGCGCTGGCCATGTATCCGCAGCGGCTCATCAACGTGCGCATGGGCGCCGGCTTCGCCTGGCAGACCGACGCCGGCATCCAGGCGGCGGTGAAGACGGCGGAAAACATCCTCGACGGTCGCGGCCGCGTGCTGCTGCGCCCGTCGGGCACCGAGCCGCTGTTGCGGGTGATGGTGGAGGGCGAGGATGGCGCGCAGGTCGCCGCCCATGCCGGGGCCATTGCCGACGCCGTGCGCGCGGCCTGCGGGAACGAAGGCCAGTAATGAGCGAGCGCACGCTGCTGCTGGTGGATGACGAGGAGAGCATCCTCTCCTCCCTCAATCGCCTGCTGCGGCGCGACGGTTACCGCATCCTGCGCGCCGGCAGCGGACAGGAAGGGCTGGAACTGCTGGCCGCGAACCCGGTGGGCGTGATCATCTCCGACCAGCGCATGCCCGTGATGACCGGCACCGAGTTCTTCAGCCGGGTGAAGGACCTCTATCCCGAAACGGTGCGCATCATCCTGTCCGGCTACACGGAGCTGGATTCCATCACCGACGCCATCAACCGCGGCGCCATCTACAAGTTTCTGAGCAAGCCCTGGGACGACGACCTGCTGCGCGCCAACGTCGACGAGGCATTCCGGCACCACGAGATGAAGCAGGAGAACCAGCGCCTGACCGGGGAATTGCAGGCCGCCAACGAGGCCCTGTCCGCGCTCAACCGCGACCTTGAACGGCGAGTCGAGGAGAAGACGCGGGAGATGGTGCGCAACCTGAATATCCTGCGCGTCTCGCAGGAAATTCTCGATCATCTGCCCGTCGCGGTGGTGGGCGTCGACGAGGACGGCATGATCGCCGTGACCAACCAGCGGGCCAACGAGCTCTTCGCCCGCCCGGAAAACGGGCCGCTCCTGGGCGAGACGGCCGAGGGGCGCATTCCGGCGCCGCTGCTGGAGTGCATGAAGGGATGCGCCGATCTCGCCGGTTGCGACCGGCAGCCCAGCAGGAAGACCGGCTGCCTGGACGACGGCGCCGCCTGCGACTACTGGTGCTACCCCATGGGCGTGACGTCGCCGGCGCGGGGCTGCGTGCTGGTGGTCGATCCGAAGCAAGCGGGAAACGCGGGAAGCTGAAGTGAAACATATCCTCGACGGACTCGGGCGGCTGCCCGTGTTGCCTGTGGTGGTGCAGGAGGTCATCCGCAGCCTCGGCGACCCGGATGTCGATGCGCTGGCCCTCGGCCACCGGATCGGCAAGGATCCGGTGCTCGGCGCGCGGCTGCTGCGCGTCGCCAACTCGGCTTTCTACGGCCTGTCGCGGCAGGTGGCCACGCCGCACGACGCCATCATGGTCATGGGGCTTGGACAGGTGCGCGCGCTGGTGCTGGCGTCGGGCCTGGCCCATGCGCTGCCCACCCATGCGCACGGGCCAGACCGCAGAAAGCACTGGCAGCGCAGCTTCCGCGTCGCCACCTCGGCGCAGGCGCTGGCGCGGCGCAGCCACGGCGCGGCCGAGCCGGCCTTCACGGCCGGCATGCTGCACAATATCGGCGAGCTGGTGCTCGACGCCTGCCTGCCGGAAGCGTACGCGGCGGCGCGCAAAGCCTCCCTCAGCCAGGGCATTCCTTTGCGGCAGGCGGAACGGGCGGCCCTGGGCTTCGACCACACCGAGGCCGGGGCCGAGGTTGCGCGGCACTGGAAGCTGCCCGACGCCATCGAGCATGCCATCCGCCACTGCCACGATCCCGAGGCCGCGGCGTCGGACGGAGTGTCGGCCTGCGTTGCGATGGCCTGCCTGCTCGACGACCATGCCGCGGCCGGCGGGGAAGGGCTCCCGCCGGATCTGCCCGGCGCCCTTCGGTCGGCCCTGCCGCTGGACGACGCGACGCTCGCGGCCTGCATCCCCGACGCGGCCGAGGCCGATGCGGCCGCGTCCCTGCTGCTGGGCGACTGACCTCTCAGCCTCGCATGAAGTGCCGCGCATAGCGCGGGCTGAGGCGCTCCATCGACAGCAGCATGGGCAGGTCGGCCGTGTTGAAGTCCGGATCCCAGGCCGGATCGCCGCAGATCCAGGCGCCGGCGCGCAGGTAGCCCTTGAGCAGCGGCGGCACCTCGGCGGCATGACCGGTGACCAGGCGTTCGAAGGGCAGGCGATCGCGCGGGAAGACGCGGTATTCGAGCGGCGCGAGATGCGCGTCGATCAGTTGGGTGTAGAGATTGGCGGCGTTGTGGCCGCCGTCGGTCATGCCGACCGAGGCGCAGCCGATCAGGTAGCCATAGTTGCCGCGCACCATGAACTCGGCGAGTTTGCCCCACAGCAGCGCGATCACCGCGCCGTTGCGATAGTCGGCATCGATGCAGGACCGGCCGATCTCGACCGTGTTGTCCAGCAGATGCCGCAGGCGGGTGAGGTCGAACTCGCTTTCCGAGTAGAAGCGGCCGACCCTCTTCGCCGCGTCGGGGGCGAGGATGCGATAGGTGCCGACGATCCTGCCGGCCTGCTCGTCGCGGACGATCAGGTGCTCGCAGTGCGGATCGTAGAGGTCGGCATCGACGCCGGCGATGCGTGAGACGATGTTCGCCCCCATTTCCTCGGCGAAGACCCGGTAGCGCAGACGTTGCGCTTCCACGACCTCATCGGGCGTCCGGGCGAGGCCGACCGAGTAGTGTTGGTGGCGATTGTGTTGGGTGCGCCATTCCTTGGCTTGCAGCATTCCTCTCTCCTTTTTGACCTTGCGTCGCCGCATTGTCGGGAGAGGCGGTTACGGGATTCTTGCGCGTTCGTTGCAGGCGGATGACGGGAACGTCCTGGCGGACAAGTTCCATGCGGCCGTCGAGGTGCTCGACGATCGCCGTGCAGCTGTCCACCCAGTCGCCGCAGTTGATGTAAGCGATGCCGTCGATGGCGCGGATCGTCGCGCTGTGGATATGGCCGCAAATGACGCCGTCAAGTCCGCGCTCGCCGGCGGCGCGGGTCACGGATTCCTCGAAATCGAAGATGAAGCTCACCGCGGACTTCACCCTGCGCTTGGCGTAGCCGGCGAGCGACCAGTAGCCCGGCCGGTTGAGGTGGCGGCGCAGCCACGAGAGCCAGGCGTTGACGCGGACCAGTCCGTTGTAGGCGACGTCGCCGAGCACCGCGACCCAGCGGTGGTGGCGGGTCACCTGGTCGAACTCGTCGCCGTGGATGAGCAGGTAGCGGCGGCCGTCGGCGCCGGTATGGACGTGCTCGCGCAAGACCCGGATGTCGCCGAAGGCGGTGTCGTGGTACTCGCGGAGCGCCTCGTCGTGGTTGCCCGGGATCAGGTAGACGCGCTCGCCGTGGCGGGCGCGCCGCAAAACCTTCTGCACGACGGTATTTTGCGCCGCCGACCAGTGGATGCCCCGGTTCATGGCCCAGAAATCGACGATGTCGCCGATCAGGAACATGTAGTCCGCCTCGTGGTCGCGCAGGAAATCGAGCAGGCGGTCGGCCTGGCAGCCGCGCGTGCCGAGGTGGATGTCCGACAGGAAGATGGCGCGGACTTTCCGGGTCATTGCCGTTTCGTGTTTCCCCGCACGATGTTCTGGAAGGTTCCGGCCAGCGCGTCATGAATGCTCTCCCAGTCGAACCTGGCGACGCCGGCGACCGCGTGTTGCCGCAGCCATGCCAGCAGCGCCGGATCGGCGGCGAGCCGGACTGCGTCGGCGATGAAACGCCGTTCATCGCCAAGCGGGGCGAGAAGCCCGCTGACGCCGTGTTCGATCAGTTCGCCGGCGGCTGCGCAATCGTAAGCCACGACGCCGAGCCCGCTGGCCATTGCTTCGAGCGTCACGTTGCCGAAGGTTTCGGTGAGGCTCGGAAAGAGAAATATGTCGGCCGAGGCGTAGTGCGCGGCGAGGTCCTCGCCATGGCGCATGCCGGCATGGATGTGCTCGGGGTGGCGTCGCGCCAGCGCCTGTTTTTGCGGGCCGTCGCCGACGAACAGCAGCTTCGCGTCGGGGTGAGCCTGCCGGATCGCCTCGAAGCCACGGACGACAAGGCCGAGATTCTTCTCCGGTGCGATGCGGCCGACATAGGCGGCGATCAATGTGTCAGGGCCGGCGTTCCAGATGCGGCGCAGTTCGTCCGAGCGCCGCGCCGGCCTGAACAGCCCCGTGTCGACGCCGCGCGCGAGCAGGATGAGGTTGCTGAAGCCGTCCCGCGTCAGGCGTTCGGCAAGAGCCCGCGACGGCACCAGCGTCGCGCGGGTGCGATTGTGGAAGTGCCGCAGGTAGCGGTTGATGGCGCCGTACAGCCAGCCGATGCCGTAATGGCGACTGTAGGCCTGGAAGTTGGTGTGGTAGCCGGAGCTGACGGGGATGCCGAGCCTGTCGGCCGCCGCCAGCGCCGACCAGCCCAGCGGTCCTTCAGTGGCGACATGCACGATGTCGGGCCGCGTTGCGCGCCAGGCCGCAAGCAGCGCGCGTCCGGCCGGCAGGCCGAAGCGCAGGCCCGGATAGCGCGGGATCGGCAGGCCGCCGACCAGCAGTTCGTCCCTGGAAGGATGTTCCGGGAAGCGGACGACCGGCTGCTGGCTCGGCCGGACTATCTGGACGCGATGGCCGCGTCTCGAAAGGCCGTCGGCCATGCGCCCCAGGGTCATCGCGACACCATTGACCTCGGGTGGAAAGGTTTCGGTGACCAGCGCGACATGCATGCCGACAATCATGGCGCCGGTATGCGACAGCCCGATGAATTCCGTGTTGCGGCGGTGTTACGGGTTTAGTCGAGCAGGACCAGGATCCAGGTTGTGGCGACGTTGATCAGGGCGATCAGCACGGCGGCGCTGCCGATGTCCTTGGCGCGCTTGGCGAGGCGGTGGTTCTCGAGCGAGATGCGGTCGACCGCGGCCTCGATGGCCGAATTGACCAGTTCCACGACCAGCACCAGCAGCACGCTGCCGACCATCAGCGCATGGCCGGCGCCGTCGGACGGAAGCCAGAGGGCAAGCGGGATCAGCAGCGCGGCGAACCAGACTTCCTGGCGAAAGGCGTCCTCGTGGCGATGCGCGGCCTTGAGGCCGGCGATCGAGTAGAGCAGGGCGTTCCAGATGCGCGCCAGTCCGGTCTTGCCCTTGAAGGGGCTCTCGGCATGTTGAGGCGGTCTTTCCGGGGCGTCCATGCCAGTCATGCTACCAGCAAGCGGTAGAGGCCGGCGAGTTGGCGGGCGCGTTCGGGCGCCGCCCATTTGAGCGCGTGGTCGCGGGCTTCGGCTGACAGCGTGTCGAGCCGGTAACGATTGCCGATTAGCGTCGCGAGGTCATTGCCGAAGGCGGCGGGGTCGTCGGGCGCGACGACCGCGCCCCGCTGTGGCTCGACGATGTCGCGCGTGCCCATGGCCGCCAACGCGAAGACGGGCAGGCCGGCCGCCATGGCCTCGAGCAGCACCAGCCCCTGCGTTTCCGTGCGCGAGGCGAAGGCGAACGCGTCGGCGGCGGCATAGCAGTCGGGCAGTTCCGTAGCCCGATCGAGGTAGCCGACGAAGCGTACATTGGATGCGACACCGAGCGATTCGGCCTGGCGGCGCAGCGCGGGCAGGGCAGGGCCTTCGCCGGCGATGACCAGAAGCAGATCGGGGAGCGGACGCACGGCGGCCTTCATCGCCTCGAGCAGGAATCCAATGTTCTTCTCGTGGGCGACACGGCCGACGAACAGCGCGATCGGACGCTTCGGCGCAATGCCATGGCGAGCCCGGAAGCGTGCGCCGTTGCCGCCGTCGAAGCGCCCGAGCGGAATGCCGGTCGGCAGGATGTGCAGCGGGGCGGTCACGCCGTAGCCGGCGAGGGTGTCAAGCATGGCGCGCGAAGGCACGACGATGGCGTCGAGGCCGTTGCACTGATGGGTGGCGAGACGCCGCGCGGCGGCCCGGAGCAACGGTCTTGGCAGCAGCGGCAGGTAGTGAAAAATGTATTCCTCGAAATGAGTATGGTAGGTGGTGATGACCGGCACGCCGCGGCGGCGCGCCGCGCGCACGCCGGCGTAGTGCGCGACGAAGGGCGTCTGGATGTGGATCAGGTCGAACCGTGCCGCGTCGAGAGAATCGGTGGCGCGCTTAAGCGCCGGCCAGTGCATCAGGCGGTCTTCGGGGTCGAAGGGCAGGCGCGTCGATGGCACGCGCAAGGTGGCGTCCCCAGGATGGTTCTTGGGATAGTGCGGCGCAACGAGAGTTACTTCGACGCCTTCGTCCCGAAGGTCGGTACGGAAGGTCTCGATCGACGTCGATACGCCGTTGATGCGCGGAAAAAAGACATCGGAGAGCATCAGGACGCGCAAGGAACGCCGCAAGCGGACAGGGTCATGCATGCGCGCACCTTGCCGCCGCGATGTTGCCGGAGTATGACAGCGGAGCCCCGGTCCGCGGCCGCAAGGGCGGCGGGACGGCCTGTCATCAGTGTGTAATAAAGCCGCTCCAGAATTCGCCACGTTCCACCCCTTCCCAATGGAGATGACCGCATGAAATCACTGAAAATTGTTTCCTTGGCGCTGGCCGTCGCCGGCACCTTCGCCGCCACCGCCGCCCGCGCCGATGCGCTGATCAAGATCGACGGCTCTTCCACCGTGTACCCGATCACCGAGGCCGTGGCCGAGGAATTCCAGAAGTCCAAGAAGGGCGCCGTCAAAGTCACCGTCGGCATCTCCGGCACCGGCGGCGGCTTCAAGAAGTTCTGCCGCGGCGAGACCGACATCTCCGACGCCTCGCGCCCGATCGTCAAGAAGGAAATGGAGGCCTGCAAGGCCGCCGGCATCAACTACGTCGAACTGCCCGTCGCCTTCGACGCGCTGACCGTCGTGCTTCATCCGAGCAACGCCTTCGCCGCCAACTTGAAACCCGAGCAGCTCAAGGCGATGTGGGAGCCGGCCGCCCAGGGCAAGATCACCAACTGGAAGCAGGTCGATCCGAGCTTCCCCGACCTGCCGCTCAAGCTCTACGGCCCGGGCGCCGATTCGGGCACGTTCGAGTACTTCACCGAAGCCATCGTCGGCAAGGCCAAGTCCAGCCGCGGCGACTACACCGCCTCCGAGGACGACAACGTCCTGGTACAGGGCGTATCGCGCGACAAGGGCGGCATCGGCTACTTCGGCTATGCCTACTACATCGAGAACGCCGCCAAACTGAAGGCCGCCGCCGTCTGGAACGGCAAGGCCTTCGTGGTCCCGTCGGCCAAGGTGGTCGAGGACGGCTCCTACCAGCCACTGGCCCGGCCGATCTTCATCTACATCAACGCCAAGTCCCTGGAGCGCCCGGAAATCAAGGAGTTCGTGCATTTCTACATGAAGCACGGCGCCAAACTGACCCAGGAAGTGAAATACGTTCCGCTGCCGGCCAAGATATATGAGATCAATTCCGAGCATGTGAACAAGATGAAGCTTGGCACCGTGTTCGGCGGCGCGCCCGAGGTCGGCGTCAAGATCGACGAGCTCGTCAAGCGCGAAACAAAGGAATAGTTTTCCCTCCCCCTTGCCGCCCTTCCCTCCCGCGGGAAGGGCGGTTTTTTGTAGCCCGATCGGCGATAATTCAAGGCGTTCACCTTGCTGGCTTCTGCCTCCATGACCCGTTGTCCCCCCGTTGCCGAAAATGTCAGCGACCGCCTGCGCAAGAAGGCTTCGCGCCACATGCGGGAGCGTTTCATCGAATTCCTGCTGTTCGGCGCGGCGTTGGTGTCCGTGTTTACGACGGCGGCGATCGTGTATGTCCTGGTCAAAGAATCCTGGGTGTTCTTCGAGGCGGTGCCGCTCAAGGATTTTCTTTTCGACACCCAATGGACACCGCTGTTCGACGATGCCCATTTCGGCATCATGGTGCTGCTCTCCGGAACGATCACCAGTTCCACCGTCGCCCTTCTGGTCGCCATCCCGCTGGGTACGATCATCGCCATCTACCTTTCCGAGTTCGCCCCTTTCGCGGTGCGCGAGATCGCCAAGCCCTTTCTCGAGCTGCTCGGCGGCGTGCCGACCATCATCTACGGCTATTTCGCGCTGGTCTTTCTGACGCCGCTGCTTCAGAAAATCCACCCCGACCTGCCCGGCTTCAACCTGCTGTCGGCGGGCCTGGTCATGGGCATCATGATCATTCCCTATGTCGCTTCGCTATCCGAGGACGCCATGCGCGCCGTCCCGATGAGCCTGCGCGAGGGTTCCTACGCGATGGGGGCGACGCGCCTCCAGACGGCTTTACGGGTGGTGATGCCGGCGGCGACTTCCGGCATCGCCTCGGCCTACATTCTCGGCATCTCGCGCGCCGTCGGCGAGACCATGATTCTCGCCGTCGCCGCCGGCATGCAGCCCAACCTGACCTTCAATCCGGCCGAACCGGGTGCCACCATCACGTCGTTCATCGTCCAGGTGGCTCTGGGCGACCTGCCGCACGGCTCGATCGGCTACCAGACCATCTTCGCCGCGGGGCTCTCGCTCATGCTGATGACCCTGACCTTCAACCTGCTCGGCTACTGGCTGCGCAAGCGGTTCCGCGAGGTGTACTGAAAACGATATGAAGCCGCAGGATATCCAGACCATCCGCGTCATCATCGCCCGCGCCAAACGGTGGGACGCCTTCTTCGGCGTGCTCGGCGTCCTAGCGCTGATGATCGGCGTGCTGACCTTCACCGCGCTGTTCGCCGACATGGCGATCCAGGGCGTGCCGCGGCTCGACGCCGATTTCTTCACGAACTTCCCCTCCCGGCGGGCGTCCTCGGCCGGCATCCTGTCGGCCTGGGTCGGCACCGTGCTGGTGATGATCGTCACCGCGCTGGCCGCCGTGCCGCTGGGCGTGGCGGCCGGCGTCTATCTCGAGGAGTACGCGCCGAAGAACTGGATGACCGACGTCATCGAGATCAACATCACCAATCTGGCGGGCGTGCCCTCCATCGTTTACGGCCTGCTGGCGCTCGGTTTGTTCGTCTACCAGTTCGGCCTCGGCCAGAGCATCCTCTCGGCGGGTCTCACGTTGGCGCTGCTGATCCTGCCGGTGGTAATCGTCGCCACGCGCGAGGCGATCCGCGCCATTCCGCTGATGGTGCGCGAGGGTTCGTACGCCTGCGGCGCGACGACCTGGCAGACGGTGCGCGACCACATCCTTCCCTATTCCACGCCGGGCATCCTCACCGGCGTGATCATCGGCATGGCGCGCGCCATCGGCGAGACAGCGCCGATCATCACCATCGGCGCGCTGACCTTCATCGCATTCCTGCCGCCGGCGCCCTTCACCGGCGATCCTTCCGCGGGCCTGACCGACTGGCTGTTCGCCCCCTTCACGGTCATGCCGATCCAGATGTTCAACTGGACGTCGCGGCCCGAGGCGGCCTTCCAGGCCAATGCGGCGGCGGCCGGCTTCGTGTTGGTGCTGATGACCCTGGCCATGAACGGCATGGCGATCTGGCTGCGCTACCGCCTGCGCAAGAATATCAAGTGGTGAAAAGACAATGACCGAAGAATCGAAGCGTCCGGAGCCCCCGAAGAACCTGAAGACCAAGGCGGAGTGCCGGGAGCTCAACTTCTATTACGGCGCCTTCCACGCCCTCAAGAACATCAACCTCTCGATCTACGAGAAGCAGGTGACCTCGCTGATCGGGCCGTCCGGCTGCGGCAAGTCCACGCTGCTGCGTTCCTTCAACCGCATGCACGACCTCTATCCGGGCAACCGCTACGAGGGCCAGATCGTCATGCATCCGGACGACACCAATCTCCTGTCCAGGGAGGTCGATCCGATCGAGGTCCGCATGCGCATCTCGATGGTGTTCCAGAAGCCGAACCCCTTCCCGAAGTCGGTTTTCGAGAACGTCGCCTACAGCCTGCGCGTGCGCGGCATAAAGAACAAGTCTGATCTGGATGACCGCGTCGAGCAGGCCCTGAAGGGCGCGGCGCTGTGGGACGAGGTGGCGCATCGCCTGAACGACCTCGGCGCCAACCTTTCCGGCGGCCAGCAGCAACGCCTGTGCATCGCGCGCGCGCTGGCCTCCGACCCCGAAATCCTGCTGTTCGACGAGCCGACTTCCGCGCTGGATCCCATCGCCACCGCGAGCATCGAGGAACTCGTCACCGAGCTCAAGGAACGCGTGACCATCCTCATCGTCACCCACAACATGCAGCAGGCGGCGCGCATTTCGGATTACACCGCCTATATGTACCTGGGCGAGCTGATCGAGTTCGGCGTCACGGACCAGATATTCATCAAGCCGCAGAAGAAACAGACGGAGGATTACATCACGGGAAGATTCGGCTGAACGCCGATGTAACCCCGGCGTCATCCTTCCTTCACGATTGCCGCCTATGGTGGTCGTCCCCTTGTGCCGAGTCGAGTGACGTCATGATGATGACAAGCAGCAGCCTTTCCTTTGAACTTCGCCGCCAGCACTACATGGGCCGATGTCCGGGCAGGCCGGTGGCCGCCGTCGGGCAGGGCGCCGATTCCTTGCTGCGCCAGATCATTGCCGGCCGACAGCTCACCGCGCTGTTCCAGCCGATCATCGACCTGAACCGCGGGCAGATATTCGGCTTCGAGGGGCTGATCCGAGGCCCGGTGGACGGCCCCCTGCATTCGCCGCTGAAGCTCTTCGAGGCCGCCGAAGCGCACGATATGCGCGAGGAGATCGAACATCTGTGCCGGCGCGTCACGCTGGAGAGCTATAAGCAGCAGGGTTTGCCTGGCAGGCTCTTTCTGAACGTCAGCCCGGAGTGCCTGCTCTCGCCCGGCGCGCGATCGGGCGAAACCCTGAACTCCATCCGCGCGCTCGATATCGATCCGTCGCGGGTCGTGATCGAACTTACCGAAAACCAGCCGACCTTCGATTTCGAACTCATGCGCGAAGCCGTGCGGCATTACCGCGCCATGGGCTTTTCGATCGCCATCGACGATCTCGGTCAGGGCTTCTCCAGTTTGCGTCTCTGGTCGGAGTTGAGCCCGGAATTCGTCAAGATCGACAGGCATTTCGTCCAGGGAGTCGACAGCGATCCGATCAAGCGGCAGTTCCTGCGATCGATACAGGAAATTGCGCGCAAATCCGGCACCTCGGTAATTGCGGAAGGCATCGAAACGGACGGTGAAATGCGGCATGTCGGCGGCAGCGGTATCGCCCTCGGCCAGGGTTATTTCTTCGCCCGCCCCCTCGCGATACCGCGGGTCGACCTGCCCGGTGAAATGCAGGAGAAGCTGCGGCGCGGTGGCGCGGCGCGGCGTGCGCGCGGGGACGCTCGCGGCGCGACCCCGCGGGCCATGGACGTGGTTCGAGACGTGCCGGTGGCCGATGTGAACGCGACGACCGAGGAGGTCTATGCCATTTTCGAGCAGCATCCCGGCCTGCAAAGCCTGCCGATCCTGCTCGGCGACCGCCCGGCCGGGCTGATCAGCCGCATCACCCTGATCGATCGCTATGCGCGCCCTTACCGCCGCGAGTTGTACGGCAGGAAATCCTGTACCGTGATCATGGACCCGCAACCCCTTCTGGTGGAAGCGGAGACGAGCCTTCAGGAACTGAGTTTCCTTCTGGCCGAAGGGGATCAGCGCCACCTGGCCGACGGCTTTCTGGTGGTCGGCCAGGGGCGCTACTACGGCTACGGCAGCGGCCACGATGTGGTGCGCGAGATCACGCGCATGCAGATCGAGGCTGCCCGGCACGCCAACCCGCTGACCGACCTGCCGGGCAACGTGCCGCTGAACGAACGCATCGACGCGTGGCTCATTGAGCGCCCGGTTTTCCAGGCTTGCTATTGCGATCTCGACAACTTCAAGCCTTTCAACGACGTCTATGGCTATTCGCGCGGCGATGATCTGATCAAGCTGCTGGCCTTCGTCCTTAGAACCCACTGCCATCCCGAAACGGATTTCATCGGCCACATCGGTGGCGATGATTTCCTGGTGCTGTTCGGCAGCGACGACTGGGAGGCGCGTTGCCAGCGGATTCTTGCGGACTTCGCGCATCGCGTCGGCGATTTCTTCAGCGCTGTCGATCGGGAACGCGGTGGTTACGCCACCGAAAACCGGCAGGGCGAAAGGGTCTTCGTGCCGCTGACGAGTCTGTCGCTCGGCGTTGTCCATGTCGAGTGCGATCGCTACGGCGCCTACCATCAGGTTGCCGCCGCCGCCGCGGTCGCAAAGAAGGAGGCTAAGAAGATGCCGGGCAACAGCATCTTCATCGAGCGTCGTCGCATGGAAGGCGAGATGGGAGACGTGCGGCAAGACGATGCCCGTCAAAATTGACCCGCGCCGGCCGACGCCGGTATAATCCGACCCCTTTGCAATCTGTCGGATCGCTGTCATGTCCCGCCCCAAACTCGTCGCCGGCAACTGGAAGATGCATGGCAGCCTGGCCGGCAACCTGAGCCTGCTGACCGCCGTGCGCGCCGGCGCCGCCGGCCTGAAAAACCAGATGGCCGTGTGCGTACCCGCCCCCTACCTGGCGCAGGCCCAGTCGGTGCTGGCGGGCAGCGACGTCGCTTGGGGCGCGCAGGACGTTTCCCGATATGCCCAGGGCGCCTATACCGGCGAGGTCGGCGCGGCGATGCTCAAGGATTTCGGCTGCCGCTACGCGATCGTCGGGCATTCCGAGCGCCGCACTTATCACGGCGAGACCGACGAAGCCGTCGCCGCCAAGGCGGAATCCGCCATCCGGTGCGGCCTGGTGCCGATCATCTGCGTCGGCGAGACCTTGGCCGAGCGCGAAGCCAACGCCACCGGAGAGGTCGTCACGCGCCAGATGGATGCGGTGATCGCCCGTATCGGCGCGTCCGGGCTGGCGAAGTCGGTCGTCGCCTATGAACCCGTCTGGGCCATCGGCACCGGCAAGACCGCCACGCCGCAGCAGGCGCAGGAGGTTCACGCATTGATTCGCGCGCGCGCGGCGCAGGCTGATCCGGCCGTTGCCGGCGGACTGCTGATCCTCTACGGCGGGAGCATGAAACCGAACAACGCCAGGGATCTCATGGGCCAGCCCGACATCGACGGCGGCCTGATCGGCGGCGCCGCCTTGGTGGCGGACGACTTCTTGGCGATTTGCGCCGCATAAACACACGGAATCCAACAATGGAAAACATGATCTATCCCCTGTTGCTGACGGCCCATATTCTGGTGGGGGCCGGCGTCATCGGCCTGGTGCTTCTCCAGCACGGCAAGGGCGCCGACATGGGCGCCGCCTTCGGCAGCGGTGCATCGGGCAGCTTGTTCGGGGCCACCGGCTCGGCCAATTTCCTGTCGCGTGCGACCGGCATCCTGGCGGCGGTATTTTTCCTGACGAGCCTGAGCCTCGCCTATCTGGCCGGTTCAAAGCCCAAGGCCGAGGCGTCGGGCAGCCTCATGGAATCGGTGCAGACCAAGCCCGCCGCTCCTGCGCCCGCATCCGATGCGCCGATGGGATCAAAAGCAAAAGATATTCCGAAGTAGGAAATATTTGGTATCGTGCGCGATCCTTTGTGTCGGGCATGAGAGTGGCAGCGCCGACGTGGTGAAATTGGTAGACACGCTATCTTGAGGGGGTAGTGGCGAAAGCTGTGCGAGTTCGAGTCTCGCCGTCGGCACCAGTAACATGTAGTGAGGCAGTGACAGTAGAGCAATAAGAGCAAGAAACTGCGGCCGCCTGTGAGCGGCCGCCGATAATAATCAGAGCGGCGAAGCCGCGAGAACAGCGAAGAATGTTGGAGAACTATTTTCCTGTCCTGGTTTTCGTGATCGTGGGCCTGGCCTTCGGTTGCGTGCCCATTCTTCTCGGCTGGCTGGTCGCGCCCAACCGGCCCGACAGCGAGAAGCTCTCTCCCTTCGAATGCGGCTTCGAGCCTTTCGGCGACGCCCGCATGAAGTTCGATGTGCGCTACTACCTCATCGCCATCATTTTCATCCTGTTCGATCTTGAGGTTGCCTTCCTGCTGCCTTGGGCGACGATCTTCAAGGAGATCGCCGGCACGCCCGAAATCAAGGTGTTCGGCTTTGTCGAGATGATGGTGTTCCTCGCCATCCTCGTGATCGGCTACATCTATGCCTGGGCCAAGGGCGCCCTCGACTGGGAGTGACCGGATGAGCAT
Organism: Candidatus Nitricoxidivorans perseverans; assembly: GCA_030246985.1. Taxonomy (GTDB): domain Bacteria; phylum Pseudomonadota; class Gammaproteobacteria; order Burkholderiales; family Rhodocyclaceae; genus Nitricoxidivorans; species Nitricoxidivorans perseverans. The sequence continues at coordinate 2,644,049 of CP107246.1, forward strand.
CGAAGGCGTTCTCAAGGAAGGTTTCGTCACCACCAGCCTCGATCAGCTGATCAACTGGACGCGCACGGGCTCCATGTGGCCGATGACCTTCGGCTTGGCCTGCTGCGCCGTCGAGATGATCCACGCCGGCTGCTCGCGCTACGACCTCGACCGCTTCGGCGTGGTGTTCCGTCCGAGCCCGCGGCAAAGCGACGTGATGATCGTCGCCGGCACGCTGACCAACAAGATGGCGCCGGCCCTGCGCAAGGTCTACGACCAGATGGCCGAGCCGCGCTGGGTGATGTCGATGGGCTCCTGCGCCAACGGCGGCGGCTACTACCACTACTCGTACTCGGTGGTGCGCGGTTGCGACCGCATCGTGCCGGTCGACGTCTATGTGCCGGGCTGCCCGCCCACGGCCGAGGCGCTGCTCTACGGCATCATCCAGTTGCAGAACAAGATCCGGCGCACCTCGACGATTGCACGGCCATGAACACGATGGGCGAAAAACTTGAACGACTCCGTCAGACGCTGAAAAGCGTGTTCGGCGACCGCATCGGCGAGCCGGTGCTGGCGCTGGGCGAAGTGACCGTCGAATGCGGCGGCGCCGCCTATGCCGAGGTGGCGCGCACGCTGCGCGACCACGCCGAACTCGCCTTCGAGCAGCTCATCGACCTCTCCGGCATCGACTATTCGACCTTCGCAGGACGGGAAGGCGGACGTCGGTACGCCGTGGTCTGCCACCTGACTTCCATCCGCCACAACTGGCGCCTGCGCTTGCGGGCGTTCGCCGACGATGACGAAGCGCCGACGCTGGCCTCGGTGGTCGATGTCTGGAACGGCGCCAACTGGTACGAGCGCGAGGCCTTCGACCTTTGCGGCATTCGTTTCGAGGGTCACCCCGACCTGCGCCGCATCCTGACCGACTACGGCTTCGAGGGCCACCCGCTGCGCAAGGACTTCCCGGTCTCCGGCCATGTCGAGATGCGCTACGACGCCGAGGAGCGCCGCGTCGTCTACCAGCCGGTGACCGTCGAGCCGCGCGAGGTCACGCCGCGCATCGTGCGCGAGGAGAATTACGGCCGTGGCTGAGATCAAGAACTACACGATCAACTTCGGACCGCAGCATCCGGCCGCGCACGGCGTGTTGCGCCTGATCCTGGAGCTGGACGGCGAGGTGGTCGTGAAGGCCGACCCGCACATCGGTCTGCTGCACCGGGGCACCGAGAAGCTTGCCGAGACGCGCACCTGGCTCCAGACGCTGCCCTACCTGGACCGACTCGATTACGTCTCCATGATGTGCAACGAGCACGCCTACTGCCTCGCGGTGGAGCGGCTGCTCGGCGTCGAGGTTCCCCTCCGCGCCCAGTACATTCGGGTGATGATGGACGAGGTCACGCGCATCCTGAACCACCTGCTCAACATCGGCACGCACGCGCTCGACATCGGCGCGATGACGATGGTGCTCTACACCTTCCGCGAGCGGGAAGACCTGATGGACGTGTACGAGGCCATTTCCGGCGCGCGGCTTCATGCCGCCTACTATCGGCCGGGCGGTGTTTACCGCGACCTGCCGGACCGCATGCCGCAGTACAAGCCGAACCGCTTCAAGAACGAGGCGACGGTCAAGCGCCTCAACGCGGCGCGCGAAGGCAGCCTCCTGGACTTCCTGGAGGACTTCACCGACCGATTCCCCGGCTACCTCGACGAATACCACACGCTGCTGACCGACAACCGCATCTGGAAGCAGCGCACCGTCGACGTCGGCGTGATCCCGCCCGATCGCGCGCTCCAGCTCGGCTTCACCGGCCCGATGCTGCGCGGTTCCGGCATCGAGTGGGACCTGAGGAAGAAAGCGCCCTACGAGGTCTATGACCGCATGGAATTCGACATCCCCGTGGGCACCAACGGCGACTGCTATGACCGTTACCTCGTGCGTATGGAAGAGATGCGCCAGGCCAACCGCATCGTCAAACAGTGCATCGACTGGCTGCGCAAGAACCCGGGGCTCGTCATCACCGGCGACCACAAGGTGGCGCCGCCGCCGCGCGAGAAGATGAAGTCCAGCATGGAAGAGCTGATCCACCACTTCAAGCTCTTCTCCGAGGGCATGCACGTGCCAGCCGGCGAGGCCTACGCCGCCATCGAGCATCCGAAAGGCGAGTTCGGCGTCTGGGCGGTGTCCGACGGCGCCAACAAGCCCTACCGGATCAAGCTGCGCTCGCCGGGCTTCCCGCACCTCGCCGCCACCGAGGAAATGGCGAAGGGCCACATGATCGCCGACGTCACCGCCATCATCGGCACCATCGACCTGGTGCTGGGAGACACCGACCGATGAGTGTACTGAGCCTGGAAACCGTCGCACAGATCAACGCCGAGATCGGGAAATATCCCGAGGGCCAGAAGCAGTCTGCGGTGATGTCTGCCCTACGCGTCGTCCAGACCGAGCGGGGCTGGGTTTCGAAGGAGGCCATCGAGGCCGTCGCCGCGCATCTCGGCATGGCGCCGATGGCCGTCTATGAGGTCGCAACCTTCTACAACATGTACGACCTCGATCCAGTCGGCAAGTACAAGATCACCGTCTGCACCAACCTGCCGTGCGCGCTCTCCGGCGGCGTCCACGCGGGCGAGTACCTCAAGGACAAGCTGGGCATCGAGTTCAACGAGACGACGCCGGACGGCCTGTTCACGCTGAAAGAGGGCGAGTGCATGGGCGCCTGCGGCGACGCACCGGTGATGCTGGTGAACAACATCCGCATGCGCTGCTTCATGACGCCGGACGAGATCGACCGCCTGCTGGGAGAATGCAAATGATCGTCGACGCGATCACCCCGCTGCTCTCCGCCGGCTGGACAAAGGGTGACGATGGCTGGCGCCTGAAGGACTACGAGTCGCGCGGCGGTTACCAGTCGCTGAAAAGGATCTTCGCCGAGAAGAAGTCGCCTGACGACGTGATCGCCGAGGTCAAGGCCTCCGGCCTGCGCGGCCGCGGCGGCGCGGGCTTCCCCGTCGGCATGAAGTGGAGCTTCATGCCCAAGGCGGCGCCGCTGAAATACATCATTTGCAACACCGACGAGGGCGAGCCCGGCACCTTCAAGGATCGCGACATCCTGCGCTACGACCCGCATTCGGTCATCGAGGGCATGATCATCGCGGGCTTCGCCGTGGGCGCGAAAGCCGGTTACAACTACATCCATGGCGAGATCTTCGAGATATACGAGCGATTCGAGGCCGCGCTGGCCGAGGCGCGCGCCGCCGGCTACCTCGGGAAGAACATCCTCGGCTCCGGCGTCGATTTCGACCTCTTCGCCCACCACGGCTGGGGCGCTTACATCTGCGGCGAAGAGTCCGCCCTGATCGAATCCATCGAGGGCAAGAAGGGCCAGCCGCGCACGAAGCCGCCCTTCCCGGCGCAGGTCGGTCTCTACGGCAAGCCCACGCTGGTCAACAACACGGAAAGCTACGCCTCCGTGCCTCATATCTTCCGTATCGGCGGACAGGCCTATCTGGAACTGGGCAAGCCCAACAACGGCGGCACCAAGCTGTTCTCGATCTCAGGCCATGTGATGAAGCCGGGCAACTACGAGGTGCCGCTGGGTACGCCCTTCGCGAAGCTGCTGGAAATGGCCGGCGGCATGCGCGGAGGCCGCAAGCTCAAGGGCGTGATCCCCGGCGGGTCGAGTTCGCCCGTGCTGCCCGCCGAGATCATCATGGACTGCACGATGGATTACGACTGCATCGCCAAGGCCGGCTCGATGCTCGGCTCCGGCGCGATCATCGTCATGGACGAGACGGTCTGCATGGTCAAGGCGCTGGAGCGGCTGTCCTGGTTCTACTACGAGGAGTCCTGCGGCCAGTGCACGCCCTGCCGCGAGGGCACCGGCTGGCTGCACAAGATACTGCGCCGCATCGAGCACGGCCAGGGCCGTCCGGAGGATCTCGACCTGCTCGGCTCGATCACCGGCAACATCATGGGCCGCACGGTCTGCCCGCTGGGCGACGCCGCCTCGATGCCGGTCAACGGTTTCCTCAAGCACTTCCGGCCGGAATTCGAGTACCACATCGAGCACAAGAAGTGCCTCGTGTCGCCCGAACTCCAGAAGGCCGGCAGCACCTTCCACACCCGGATGATGGCGGGGGCCGCATGCTGAACATCGAGATCGACGGCAAGCAGTTCCAGGTTCCACCCGGCACCACGGTCATCCAGGCCGCGAACCAGGCCGGCATCTACATCCCGCATTTCTGCTACCACAAGAAACTCTCCATCGCGGCCAGCTGCCGCATGTGCCTGGTGCAGGTGGAGAAGGCGCCCAAGCCGCTGCCCGCCTGTGCCACGACAGTCGCCGACGGCATGAAGGTATTCACCCACTCGGAGCTGGCCGTGAAGGCCCAGAAGGGGGTGATGGAATTCCTTCTCATCAACCACCCGCTCGACTGCCCGATCTGCGACCAGGCGGGCGAGTGCCGCTTGCAGGATCTCTCCGTCGGCTACGGCGGCACGAACGCCCGCTACCAGGAAGAAAAGCGCGTCGTGCCGAACAAGGACCTGGGGCCGCTGGTCGTCGGCAACATGACCCGCTGCATCAACTGCACCCGCTGCGTGCGCTTCCTCCAGGAAATCGCGGGCTACCAGGAAATGGGCCAGGCCTTCCGCGGCGACCGCGCCGAGATCATGCCCTTCCTGGGGCGGACGATCGACTCCGAGCTTTCCGGCAACATCATCGACCTCTGCCCGGTGGGTTCGCTGACGTCGAAGCCCTTCCGCTACACCGCGCGGAGCTGGGAACTGGCCCGGCGCCCCTCGATTGCGCCGCACGACGGCCTGGGCAGCAATGTCGTCGTCCACGTCAAGAACGACCGCGTCTATCGCGTCACGCCGCGCGAGAACGAAGCGATCAACGAGTGCTGGCTTTCGGACCGCGACCGCTTCTCCTACGAGGGGCTCAATTCCGCCGACCGCCTGACGAAGCCCATGGTGAAGCAGGGCGGCGTCTGGAAGGAAGTGGAATGGAACCAGGCGCTCGACTATGCCTCCCATGCCCTTTCCGGCGTGGCGAAGGAGCACGGCTCGGCGGCCGTGGGTGCGCTCGTGAGCCCCGCCGCGACGCTGGAGGAGATGGCGCTTGCCGCCAAGCTGATGCGCGGCCTTGGCTCGGAGAACATCGACTTCCGCCTGCGCCAGCGTGATTTTTCCGCCGACGGCAAGCGCGCCGGCACCCCCTGGCTGGGCATGAAGGTTGCCGACCTGGACGCGCTCAATCGCGTACTGCTCGTCGGCGCCAACCTCAGGCGCGAGCATCCCCTCGTCGCTTGGCGCCTGCGCAAGTCGAAGGCCGCCGTCGTACAGGTTTCGCAACCGGCGGAACTGCAAGCTCTCATCAATGCCGGCGATACGGCATTCGATGGCATCCTGCTGGGCAATCAGGCGCAGCAGCATCCGGGCGCCGCCACGCTTGCGGCACTCTCCCAGCAACTGGCCGAGCGCCTTGGCGCCAAGGTTGGCTGGCTCGTCGCCGACGCCAACGGCGTGGGCGGCTACGTCGCCAAGGCCGTGCCGGGCGAAGGCGGGCTGAACGCCGCCGCGATGATCTCCGATCCCCGCAAGGCCTACCTCGTGCTCGGCGCCGAGCCGGAACTCGACTGCGCGGACGGCGCAGCCGCGCTGGCTGCGATGAAGCAGGCGCAGTCGGTCGTCGTCCTGACCTCATTCAAGTCGGCAGCCATGCTCGACACCGCCGACTGCCTGCTGCCGGTGTCCCCCTTCACCGAGACCTCCGGCACGTTCATCAACATGGAAGGCCGCGTGCAGGGCTTCGCCGCCGCCGTCCGTCCGCTGGGCGAGACGCGGCCGGCCTGGAAGGTGCTGCGCGTGCTCGGCAACCTGCTCCGGCTCGACGGCTTCGGCCAGGAGAGCAGCGAGGACGTGCGCAACGAAGTCCTCGGCGGAGCGTCCGAATTCGTGCCGGGCCTCGACAACACCGTCTCCGGGGTCGCCATCGACCTGTCGGACGGCGCGCAGGCCGTCGCCGTGCCGATGTACGCCGTCGATCCGCTGGTGCGCCGCGCCGCGAGTCTGCAACGCACGGGCATCGCGAGGGAGAAGGTCTGATGGAAATGCTCCTCGCCCCCATCCACCAGCACGTCGCCCCGCTGTTCGGTCCGCTCTGGCCCCTCGTCTGGACCGTCGTCAAGATCGCCCTCATCATCGCGCCGCTGCTGCTGGGCGTCGCCTACCTGACCTTCTGGGAGCGCAAGATCATCGGCTGGATGCAGGTGCGCATCGGCCCCAACCGCGTCGGCCCCTGGGGGCTGCTGCAACCCATCGCCGACGGCATGAAGCTGTTCTTCAAGGAAGTGCTGATGCCGGCGAAGGCCGATCCGCAGCTCTTCATCCTGGCGCCGATCCTCGCGATGGCGCCGGCGCTGGCGGCCTGGGCGGTAGTCCCCTTCTTCGAGGGCGGCGCGCTCGCCGACATCGACGCCGGCGTGCTCTACCTGCTGGCGATCACCTCGATCGGCGTCTACGGCATCATCATCGCCGGATGGGCCTCCAATTCGAAGTATCCCTTCCTCGGCGCCATGCGCTCGGCCGCGCAGATGGTTTCCTACGAGGTGGCCATGGGCCTGGCCCTGGTCGCCGTACTGATGGTGTCCAACAGTCTCAACCTCTCCGACATCGTGCGCGCTCAGGACCAGGGCCGCTTCGCCGGCATGGGGCTCGGCTTCCTGTCCTGGAACTGGCTGCCGCTGCTGCCCCTGTTCGTGGTCTATCTGGTTTCGGGCGTCGCCGAGACCAACCGCGCGCCTTTCGACGTGGTCGAGGGCGAATCGGAGATCGTCGCCGGCCACATGGTCGAGTATTCGGGCATGGCCTTCGCGCTGTTCTTCCTGGCCGAATATGCCAACATGATCCTGATGGCGGCCATGACCTCGATATTCTTCCTCGGCGGCTGGCTGTCTCCGGTCGGCTTCCTGCCCGACGGCATCGTCTGGCTGCTGGCCAAAGTCACGGTCGTGCTGTTCTTCTTCCTGTGGATCCGCGCCACTTTCCCGCGCTATCGCTACGACCAGATCATGCGCCTGGGCTGGAAGGTGTTCGTGCCGGTCACACTCGTCTGGATCCCCGTCGTCGGCATCTGGATGATGTCGCCGTTCAACATCTGGAAATGACCATGGGCGCGAGAGAACTGATCCAGACCTTCTCCCTCGGCGAACTGCGCCAGGGCCTGGCCGTGACGCTACGCTACCTGTTCGCGCCGAAGATCACCGTCCAGTATCCCGACGAGAAGACGCCGCTGTCCCACCGTTTCCGCGGCCTGCACGCCCTGCGCCGCTACCCGAACGGCGAGGAGCGCTGCATCGCCTGCAAGCTGTGCGAAGCCGTCTGTCCGGCCATGGCGATCGCCATCGAGCTGACCGAGCGCGAGGACGCGAATGGGCAAAAGTCGCGGCGCGCCACCCGCTACGACATCGACCTGACCAAGTGCATCTTCTGCGGCTTCTGCGAGGAGGCCTGCCCGGTGGACGCCATCGTCGAGACGCATGTGTTCGAGTACCACGGCGAGCAGCGCGGCGACCTCCTCTACACCAAGCGGATGCTGCTGGCCAACGGCGACAGGCACGAGGCCGAGATCGCCCGGAACCGCGAGCTGGATGCGAAATACCGATGATTGAATTCAAGACGATCCTCTTCTACGTGCTCGCGGCGGTCATGCTGTTCGCGGCCCTGCGCGTCGTCACCGCCCGAAACCCGGTGCACGCCGTGCTATACCTCGTGCTCGCCTTCTTCAACGCCAGCGGTCTCTGGCTGCTGCTCAACGCCGAATTCCTGGCCATCGCCCTCGTCATGGTCTACGTCGGCGCCGTCATGGTGTTGTTCCTGTTCGTGGTCATGATGCTCGACATCGACATCGAACGCCTGCGCCAGGGTTTCTGGAGCTACCTGCCGGTCGGGGCGCTGGTTGGCCTGCTGATGGTGGCGGAAATGGCACTGGTGCTTTCCGGCAGCCATTTCGGCCTGGAGTCCTTCCCCGACCAGCAGGCGGGCGCCGATCACAGCAACACCAAGTCGCTCGGCCGGCTGCTGTTCACCGACTACGTCTATCCCTTCGAGCTGGCCTCGGTGATCCTGCTGGTCGCCATCATCGCCGCCGTCATGCTGACGTTGCGCCATCGCAAGGACAGCAAGCACCTGGATCCCGCGAAACAGATCGCCGTCAAGGCGGCCGACCGCCTGCGCATCGTGCGGATGCCGGCGGAGAAGGAGGCGGAATGATCTCGCTTGTCCACTACCTCATCCTTGCCGCCATCCTGTTCTCGATCGGCGTCGTCGGCATCTTCCTCAACCGCAAGAACTTGATCGTGCTGCTGATGTCCATCGAGCTGATGCTGCTGGCGGTGAATATCAACTTCGTCGCCTTCTCGCACTACCTGAACGACCTCGCGGGGCAACTGTTCGTGCTGTTCACGCTGACCGTCGCCGCCGCCGAGGCGGGCATCGGCCTGGCCATCCTGGTCGTGATGTTCCGCAACCTGTCGTCGATCCATGTGGACGATCTGGACACTCTGAAGGGTTGATCGAGACATGAAAGCCATTTACCTCGTCATTCCCTTCGCGCCGCTGATCGGCGCCATCGCCGCCGGTTTCTTCGGCGGACGCCTGGGCCGCGCGGGCGCCCACTGGGTGACCATCCTCGGCGTGGCCGTCTCATTCCTCTGTTCGGTCTTCGTCTTCCGGGACGTCATGGCCGGCCACACCTTCAGCGGCGCGCTCTACACCTGGCTGGAATCGGGCGGCCTCAAGCTGGAAGTGGGTTTCCTGATCGACCCCCTGACCGCCGTGATGATGATCGTCGTCACCTTCGTCTCGCTGATGGTGCACATCTACACCATCGGTTACATGGCGCACGACGAGGAGAACTGGCCGGAAGGCAGCGGCGCGGGCGCGAACAGCTATCAGCGCTTCTTCGCCTACATCTCGCTCTTCACCTTTTCGATGCTGATGCTGGTGATGAGCAACAACTTCCTCCAGCTCTTCTTCGGCTGGGAGGCGGTGGGCCTCGTGTCCTACCTGCTGATCGGCTTCTGGTCGACGCGGCCGACGGCGATCTACGCCAACCTCAAGGCCTTTCTGGTCAACCGCGTAGGTGACTTCGGCTTCCTGCTGGGCATCGGGCTCGTCGCCGCCTACGCCGGCAGCCTCGATTACGCCATGGTGTTCGGTAAGGGCAAGGAACTGGCGGCGATGACCGAGACCGTCACCGGCTGGCCGCTGATCACCGCCGTCTGCATCGGCCTGTTCGTCGGCGCCATGGGCAAGTCGGCCCAGTTCCCGCTGCACGTCTGGCTGCCCGACTCCATGGAAGGCCCGACGCCGATCTCCGCGCTGATCCACGCCGCGACCATGGTCACGGCCGGCATCTTCATGGTTTCGCGCATGTCGCCGCTATTCGAACTCTCCGAGACGGCGCTGTCCTTCGTCATCGTCATCGGCGCGATCACGGCGCTCTTCATGGCGCTGATCGCCATCGTCCAGACCGACATCAAACGCGTCGTCGCCTACTCGACGCTCTCGCAGCTCGGCTACATGACCATGGCGCTGGGCGCCTCGGCCTATTCGGTCGCGATCTTCCACCTCATGACCCATGCCTTCTTCAAGGCGGTGCTCTTCCTTGGCGCCGGTTCGGTCATCATCGCCATGCACCACGAGCAGGACATGCGGCGCATGGGCGGCCTGCGCAAATACATGCCGATCACCTACGCGACGGTGCTGATCGGCGCCATCGCCAACGCCGGCCTGCCGCCCTTCGCCGGCTTCTTTTCGAAGGACTCGATCATCGAGGCGGTGCATCTGGCGAACGTGCCGGGCGCGGGCTTCGCCTATTTCTGCGCGCTGGCGGCGGTCTTCGTCGGCGGCCTGTATTCCTTCCGCCTCGTGTTCTTCGCCTTCCACGGACAGGAGCGGTTCCGCCACGCCGGCGGGCATCACGGCGACCATGGCGATCATGGTCATGGGCACCACGGCGAGCCGCACGAGTCGCCCAAGGTCGTCACCGTGCCGCTGATCCTGCTGGCGATCCCCGCCATCGTTTCCGGATGGTTCATCGGGCCCATGCTGTTCGGCGGCTGGTTCGGCAACGCCATCGTGATTGCGCCGGAGCATGGCGCGCTTGCCCACATGAAGGAAGCCTTCCACGGCGTGTTCGGCATGATGGCCCACGGCGTCACGACGCTGCCCTTCTGGCTGGCGATCTCCGGGGCGGGGCTGGCCTGGTTCCTCTACGTCAGGCGGCCCGACCTGCCGGCCGTGATCAAGAAGAAGCTGGCCTTCCCGGCCATGATCCTGGAGAAGAAGTACGGCTTCGACGATTTCAACGACTGGTTCTTTGCCGGTGGCGCGCGCGGCGTCGGCCGCGGCCTCTGGAAGGGCGGCGACCAGGTGGTGATCGACGGCATCGCCGTCAATGGCTCGGCCCGCTTGGTCGGCTGGTTCGCCTCCGTGGTGCGCCTGTTCCAGAGCGGCCACATCTACCAGTATGCCTTCTCAATGATCATCGGCGTCTTCGTGCTGCTGACGCTCTGGTTCGGCCGCGTCTGACATGACTACATCCCTTCTCAGCCTCGCCATCTGGGTGCCCATCGTCGGCGCGCTTCCCATCCTCGCCCTGGGTTCCGGGCGGCGCGACGCTGTCCGCTGGCTGTCGCTGGCGGTCGCCACCGTGGGTTTCCTGATCACTGTGCCGCTTTACACGGGCTTCAACCCGCAGGTCGCCGACTTTCAGTTCGTCGAGCAAGCGCCCTGGATTCCGCGCTTCAACGTCTGGTATCTCCTCGGCGTGGACGGCATCTCCGTGCTGTTCATCCTGCTCAACAGCTTCATCACCATACTGGTGGTGCTGGCCGGATGGGAAGTGATCGAGGAGAAGCAGGCGCAGTACATGGGCGCCTTCCTCATCATGTCGGGCCTGATGAACGGCATCTTCGCCGCGCTCGACGCCATGCTGTTCTATGTCTTCTTCGAGGCCTCCCTGATCCCGATGTACATCATCATCGGCGTCTGGGGCGGACCGAACCGCGTCTATGCGGCCTTCAAGTTCTTCCTCTACACGCTGCTCGGCTCGCTGCTGATGCTGGTCGCGCTGATCTGGCTGTTCCTGGAGTCCGGTGGCAGCTTCAGCCTGCCCGATTGGCACGCCCTCAAGATCGGCATGGCGCCGCAGATCCTGCTGTTCATCGCCTTCCTGCTCGCCTTCGCCGTCAAGGTGCCGATGTGGCCGGTGCATACCTGGCTGCCCGACGCCCACGTCGAGGCGCCCACCGGCGGCTCGGTGGTGCTGGCCGCCATCATGCTGAAGCTCGGCGCCTACGGCTTCCTGCGGTTTTCGCTACCCATCGCGCCGGACGCCAGCCACTATTTCGCGCCGATGATGATCGCGCTCTCCCTGATCGCGGTGATTTACATCGGCTTCGTCGCGCTGGTACAGGCCGACATGAAGAAGCTGATCGCCTACTCGTCGATTTCGCACATGGGCTTCGTCACGCTGGGCTTCTTCATTTTCAACCCGATCGGCGTCGAGGGCGCGCTGGTGCAGATGATCTCCCACGGCTTCATCTCCGCCGCCATGTTCCTCTGCGTCGGCGTCATATACGACCGCATGCACAGCCGCATGATCGCCGACTACGGCGGCGTCGTGAACACCATGCCGAAGTTCGCCGCCCTGTTCGTGTTCTTCGCGATGGCCAATTCCGGCCTGCCGGCCACTTCCGGCTTCGTCGGGGAGTTCATGGTGATCCTGGGCGCGGTTAAGCACAACTTCTGGATCGGCGCAGCCGCCGCCACGACGCTGATCCTCGGCGCCGCCTACACGCTCTGGATGATCAAGCGCGTCGTTTTCGGCGCTGTCGCCAACGACCACGTGCGCAAGCTGACCGACATCGGCCGGCGCGAATTCCTGGTGCTCGCCCTGCTGGCCGTCTGCGTGCTCGGCATGGGCCTCTATCCATTCCCATTTACCGAGGTGATGCACGTCTCGGTGGATAACCTGCTCAAGCATGTCGCTGCGAGCAAGCTGTAGAGAGAAGCGATGCTGAACAACTTCGTCATGCCCGATCTCTACCCGGCCTTGCCGGAGATATTCCTGTTGGCCATGGCCTGCGCGATCCTGCTGATCGACGCATTCAACGTCTGCGCCGGCCGGATCAATCGCTGGCTGACCCCGGCGCTGGCCCTGCTCACCCTGTCCGGCTGCGCGGTCATCACCTACGCGACCATGGACGGCCAGACGGTGCTGACCTTCAGCAACATGTTCGTCGACGACCTGCTCTCCGACTTCCTCAAGCTCATGCTCTACATCGCCGTCATCACGGTGCTGGTGTACAGCCGCGGCTATCTGGTGGCAAGAAACCTCGACAAGGGCGAGTTCTACCTGCTCGTGCTGTTCGCCACCCTGGGCATGATGGTGATGATCTCGGCGTCACACCTGCTCACGATCTACCTTGGCCTCGAACTTCTGTCGCTCTCCCTGTACGCGCTGGTCGCCATCGACCGCGATTCCTCGCGCGCCACCGAGGCGGCCATGAAGTACTTCATCCTCGGCGCGCTCGCCTCGGGCCTGCTGCTCTACGGCATGTCGATGGTTTACGGCGCCACCGGCACCCTTGAAATCGGCGGCATCGCCCAGTCGATCTACGAGGGCGCCGCCAACAAGGGCCTGCTGATCTTCGGCCTGGTCTTCCTCGTGTCGGGCATCGGATTCAAGCTCGGCGCCGTGCCTTTCCACATGTGGGTGCCCGACGTCTATCACGGCGCGCCGACCCCCATCACGCTGCTGATCGGCTCGGCGCCCAAGCTGGCCGCCTTCGCGATGACGCTGCGCCTGCTCGTCTATGGGCTGTTCGACTTGGCCGAGCAGTGGCAGGCCATGCTGATGATCATGGCCGTGCTCTCGATCGCGCTCGGCAACCTGGCCGCCATCGCGCAGACCAACATCAAGCGCATGCTCGGCTACTCGGCCATCTCGCACATGGGTTTCATGCTGCTGGCGATCATGAGCGGCGTGGTCGTCGGCGCCGGCGGTGCCGACAGGCATTTCGCCCTCAATGCCTACAGTTCCGCCATGTACTACGTCGTCGCCTACGTGATGATGTCGCTGGGCAGCTTCGGCATGGTCCTGCTGTTGTCGCGCGCGGGACACGAGGCCGAGAACCTCGACGACTTCAAGGGCCTCAACAAGCGCAGCCCATGGTTCGCCGCCGTGATGATGATCCTGATGCTCTCCATGGCCGGCATTCCCTTTTTCATCGGCTTCTTCGCCAAGTTCTCCGTCCTGCTGGCCGCCGTCGATGCCGGCTACGTGGCGATCGTCGTCTTCGCCGTGATGTTCTCGCTGGTGGGCGCCTTCTACTACCTGCGCGTGGTCAAGCTCATGTACTTCGACCCGCCCGTCGACACCGCGCCCATCGAGGCCGGCATCGACATGCGCATCCTGCTCTCCGCCAACGGCCTCGGCGTCGCCCTGCTCGGCCTTTTCCCGAACGCCATCATGGCGCTGTGCGCCTATGCCCTGCTGCATTCGATGTAGTTAGCGCCGCGGGGCTTGCGCGGGGGGCATGCTAACATTCGCGCCCTAAAGAAACGCGGTCTGGCCGCGTTTGCCGCCCCCGAGGACAATGCCTGCCATGACTGTTGCAATTCGACTGCCCGACGGCTCCGAGCGCCGGTTTGATCAACCCGTGACGGTTGCCGAGTTGGCTGCCTCCATCGGCCCCGGCCTGGCCAAGGCCGCGCTGGCCGGAAAGGTGGATGGCCGGCTTGTCGACACCTCCTTCCGTATCGAGGCGGATGCCCAGGTCGCCATCGTGACCGACAAGGACGCCGACGGCCTGGAACTCATCCGCCATTCGACGGCGCACCTGCTGGCCTATGCGGTCAAGGAGCTTTTTCCAGAGGCCCAGGTGACCATCGGCCCGGTGGTCGAGAACGGCTTCTACTACGACTTCGCCTACAAGCGCCCCTTTACGCCGGAGGATCTCGCGGCCATCGAGAAGCGCATGGCGGAGCTGGCGAAGAGCGATTTCCCGGTGATCCGCGAGGTCTGGACGCGCGACAAGGCCGCCGAGTTCTTCAAGTCCATCGATGAACACTACAAGGCCGAACTGATCGCCGTCATTCCGGCCGACCAGGAGGTTTCGCTCTACCGCGAGGGTGATTTCGTCGACCTCTGCCGCGGGCCCCACGTGCCGTCCACCGGCAGGCTCAAGGTCTTCAAGCTGATGAAGGTGGCCGGCGCCTACTGGCGCGGCGACTCGAAGAACGAGATGCTCCAGCGCATCTACGGCACGGCCTGGGCGAAGAAGGACGAACTGGACGCCTACCTGCACATGCTGGAGGAGGCCGAAAAGCGCGACCACCGCAAGCTCGGCCAGCACCTCGACCTCTTCCACTTCCAGGAGGAGGCGCCGGGCGCCGTATTCTGGCATCCTCATGGCTGGCGGCTGTTCCAGGACCTCATCAACTACATGCGTGCGCGCCAGGAGGCGGCCGGCTACGTCGAGGTGAACACGCCGGACGTGATGGATCGCGCGCTGTGGGAGTTGTCGGGACACTGGTTCAACTACCGCGAGCACATGTTTACGACGACGACCGAGGACGAGCGCATCTTTGCGCTCAAGCCGATGAACTGCCCCGGCGGCGTGGCCCTCTACAAGCAGGGCATCAAGAGCTACCGCGACCTGCCGCTGCGCATGGCCGAGTTCGGCAAGGTGCATCGCTACGAGCCTTCCGGCGCGCTGCACGGCCTCCTGCGCGTGCGCCACTTCACCCAGGACGACGCCCACATCTTCTGCACCGAGGAGCAGATGGAGCGGGAGTGCAAGGACGTGGTCGCGCTGATCCTCGACATCTACAGGGACTTCGGCTTCGAGAACGTGCGCATCAAGCTCTCGACGCGGCCCGAGAAGCGCATCGGATCCGACGAGACTTGGGACAAGCTCGAAGCCGCGCTGTCGAATGCGCTCGACCACATGGGCATGGCCTACGAGCTGTTCCCCGGCGAGGGCGCCTTCTACGGCCCGAAGCTCGAATTCGTGCTGCGCGACGCCATCGGCCGCGACTGGCAGTGCGGCACGCTCCAGGTGGACATGAACCTGCCGGAGCGTTTCGACATCCACTACGTCGCCGCCGACAATACCCACAAGCGGCCCGTGATGCTGCACCGGGCCCTGTTCGGCTCACTGGAGCGCTTCGTCGGCATCCTGATCGAGCACTATGCCGGGGCGTTGCCGCTCTGGCTCTCGCCCGTACAGGCGGTGGTGATGAACATCTCCGAAAACCAGGCCGACTATGCCGCGGCTGTGGCGGAAAAGCTGCGCCAGGCCGGACTGCGCGTCGATCTGGATTTGCGCGGAGAGAAAATTAACTATAAAATCCGGGAACATAGTTTATTGAAGCGGCCCTGCCTCGTTGTCATAGGCGACAAGGAAAAGGCCGACGGGTTGGTCGCCGTGCGTGCCCGGGGCAATCGGGATCTCGGGCAGATGTCCCCCGAAGCATTGATTGAACGCCTGCTGGGCGAGCGCGCCGAGAGGGGCGTGGCGGCCTGAATTTTTAATTTTTTCGGAGAATCGCACCATAGCTCAAGAGAAGGCGCAGCGCCTCAACGATGAAATCACCGCCCCCGAAGTTCGTTTGATCGGGGCCGAGGGTGAACAGGTAGGTATCGTATCGGTGCGCCAGGCCTTGAGCCTGGCAGAAGAGGCGGGGGTGGATCTGGTCGAGATCGCGCCATTGGCAACGCCGCCGGTCTGCCGCATCATGGACTTCGGCAAGTTCAAGTACCAGGAAGCCAAGCGGGCGCACGAGGCCAAGCTGAAGCAGAAGCAGATCCAGGTCAAGGAAGTCAAGTTCCGTCCGGGCACCGACGACAACGACTACCAGATCAAGCTGCGCAACCTGGTTAAGTTTTTGCAGGATGGCGACAAGGCGAAGATCACGCTGCGTTTCCGGGGCCGCGAAATGGCCCACCAGGAGTTCGGAATGCGCATGCTGGAGCGCATCAAGGGCGACCTGCAGGAAGTGGCGCAGGTGGAGCAGTTTCCGAAGATGGAAGGCCGTCAGCTCATCATGGTGCTGGCGCCGACCAAGAAGCAGATCAAGCATTGAGGCACTGATTTTGTAGTGGCAGTAGGCAGTACCAATAAGCGGTTGCGGGTCGTCAAAGCGTTTCCGGATCGGAAATCACCTGCCGCCGTGTCAGAAAAGGAGTCTCGGCCATGCCGAAGATGAAGACAAAGAGCGGGGCCGCCAAGCGCTTCAAGGTGCGCGGCAGCGGCAGCATCAAGCGCTCGTGCGCGTTCAAGCGCCACATCCTCACCAAGAAGACCACCAAGGTGAAGCGCCAGTTGCGGGGTGTGCAGACCGTGCATGAGTCGGACGTCAAGTCCATTCGCGCCATGCTGCCCAACGCCTAAGGAGGAACGACCATGCCACGAGTCAAACGCGGTGTAACGGCGCGCGCGCGCCACAAGAAGATTCTCGACCAGGCCAAGGGCTACCGCGGCCGCCGCAGTACCGTCTATCGCGTCGCCAAAGAGGCGGTGATGAAGGCGGGCCAGTACCAGTATCGCGACCGCCGCCAGAGAAAGCGCCAGTTCCGTGCCCTCTGGATCGCCCGTATCAACGCTGCGGCCCGCGAGCTGGGCATGAAGTACAGCACCCTGATGAACGGCCTCAAGAAGGCCGCCATCGAGGTGGATCGCAAGGTGCTGGCCGACCTGGCCGTGTTCGACAAGCCGGCGTTCGCCGCGCTGGCGAACCAGGCCAAGGCCAAACTCGGCGCGTAGTTCAACCCGACGCGAACATGAGGGAGGCCTCGGGCGACCGGGGGCCTCCCTTTTTTGATTCCGAATGGACAATCTCGATACTCTCCTCGCGCAGGCGACCGCAGACTTCACCGCCGCCAGTGAACCGGCGAAGCTGGAAGAGGCCAAGGCGCGCTACCTCGGCAAAGAAGGATCGCTGACCCTCCTGCTCAAGGGCCTGGGCAAGCTCGCGCCCGAGGGGAGGAAGAGCGCCGGCGCCGCCATCAACCTTGCCAAGCAGGCCATGGAGTCAGCCCTGGCGACACGGCGGGAGGAACTGCGCCGCGGCCAGCTCGAAGCGCAGCTTGCCGCCGAGGCCCTCGACGTGACCCTGCCGGGCCGCGGCCCGTCGCGCGGCGGCCTGCATCCCGTCACGCGCAGCCTTGAGCGTATCGAGCAGCTGTTCCGCTCGATCGGCTTCGAGGTCGCCGACGGCCCCGAGATCGAGGACGACTGGCATAACTTCACGGCGCTCAACACGCCGGAGAAGCACCCGGCGCGCTCGATGCACGACACCTTCTACCTGCTCGACGAGCAGGGCCGCGTGCAGGAGGACGTGCTGCTGCGCACCCACACCAGCCCCGTGCAGATCCGCCACATGCAGGCGCACGTGGCGAAGTTCGGCCACATGGGAACGATGCCGGAAATCCGCGTCATCGCGCCGGGCCGCGTATATCGCGTCGATTCCGACGCCACCCACTCCCCGATGTTCCATCAGGTCGAGGGGCTCTGGGTGGGCGAGAACGTCAGCTTCGCCGATCTCAAGGGCGTTGTCGCCGATTTCCTGCGCCGCTTCTTCGAGACGGACGACCTCAAGGTGCGATTTCGGCCGTCCTTCTTTCCGTTCACCGAGCCGTCCGCGGAGATCGACGTCGCCTTCATGTCGGGTGCGCTGGAAGGGCGCTGGCTGGAGATCGCGGGCTGCGGCATGGTGCATCCGAACGTGCTGCGCTTCGGCGGCATCGACCCGGAGAAATACACCGGCTTCGCCTTCGGCTTCGGGCCGGACCGGCTGACCATGCTTCGCTACGGCATCAACGATTTGCGCCTGTTCTTCGAAGGCGACCTGCGCTTCCTCGCTCAATTCCAATGAAATTCCCCGAATCCTGGCTGCGCGCCCTCGTCAATCCGCCGCTTTCGACGGATGAGCTCTGCCACCTGCTGACGATGGCGGGGCTGGAAGTCGAGGAAACGCAGTGCGTCGACGGCGACGTGCTGATCACGCTGAAGCTCACGCCCAACCGCGCCGACTGCCTGTCGCTTTCCGGCATCGCCCGCGAGGTAGCGGCGCTGACCGGCGCGCCGCTGGCCCTGCCCGCCATCGACGCGGTGCCCGCGGCGCATGGCGAAACCCGCGCCGTGGCACTCGACGCCCCCGGCGCCTGCCCGCGCTACTGCGGCCGCATCGTGCGCGGCGTCAATGCCAGGGCGGCCACGCCCGACTGGATGCGGCGGCGCATCGAGGGCTGCGGCGTGCGCCCCATCTCGGCGCTGGTCGACATCACCAACTATGTCATGCTGGAACTGGGCCAGCCGCTGCACGCCTTCGACGACGCCGAGCTGGCCGGTGCCATCCGCGTGCGTTATCCGAAGGACGGCGAGCAGTTGCTCCTTCTGAACGAGCAGACAGTGACGCCCGCAACCGACACCGCGCTGATCGCCGACGACGGGAAGCCGCTGGCGCTCGCCGGCATCATGGGTGGCCAGGATTCCGGCGTCGGCGACGCGACCGCCGACCTGTTCCTGGAGTCCGCCTTCTTCGCGCCGGCGGCCATCGCCGGCAGGGCGCGCGCGCTGGGCTTCTCGTCGGACGCCTCGCACCGGTTCGAGCGCGGCGTCGATTTCGAGCTGCAACGCCGCGCCATCGAACGTGCGACGCGGCTGATCATCGACATCTGCGGCGGCCGGCCGGGCCCGGTCGTCGAGGCCGCCTCGCCGGATCACCTGCCGGCGCGCAAGCCGGTGCGGCTGCGCCCGGCGCGGGCGGCGAAGGTGCTGGGCATCGACCTGTCTCCAGAGCAGATCGGCGGGCTGCTGCAAGGGCTCGGCACCGGTTGCGAACGCAATGGGGAGGATTTCATCATTACTCCGCCCTCGCACCGGTTCGACATGGAGATCGAGGAAGACCTCATCGAGGAAATCGCGCGGCTGCATGGCTACGACAACATCCCGGCGCCGCCTCCGAAGGCGCGACTGGCCATGCTGCCGCTGCCCGAGGACCGGCGCGGCCCGATGCAGGTGCGCCGTCTCCTGGCCGAACGCGGCTATTTCGAGGTCGTGACCATGAGCTTCGTCGAGGCGGCCTGGGAGTCCGATTTCGCCGGCAACGATGCGCCGGTCCGGCTGGCCAACCCGATCGCCAGCCAGGCGGGCGTGATGCGCTCGACGCTGATCGGCGGGCTGGTCGGCGTGCTTGCGGCCAATCGCAAGCGCCAGCTTGACCGGGTGCGCGTGTTCGAGGTCGGCCGCGTCTTCACGCGCGACGCCGGC
Source organism: Candidatus Nitricoxidivorans perseverans (assembly GCA_030246985.1). Lineage (GTDB taxonomy): Bacteria > Pseudomonadota > Gammaproteobacteria > Burkholderiales > Rhodocyclaceae > Nitricoxidivorans > Nitricoxidivorans perseverans. Next base: position 2,663,375 of record CP107246.1, read on the forward strand.
GGCCAGCCGGTGGCCGGCTTCCGCCAGCCCTTGCGCGTCGGCGCGCTGTGGGCCGGGCCCGCGCTGCCCGAGCAGTGGGGAACGCCGACCCGCAACGCCGACTTCTTCGACGCCAAGGGTGACCTGGAAGTCCTGCTTGGCGTGTCGCAACGGCTGACTTTCGCCAAGGTTGCCCATCCGGCCCTGCATCCGGGCCGGGCGGCCAGGGTCATGCTGGACGGCCGCGAGATCGGCGTCGTCGGTGAGCTGCATCCCCGGTGGGTGCAGCAATACGAATTGGGCAGCACGCCGGCGGTGTTTGAAATCGATCTGGAGGCGCTGCTGGCGGCGGCCATGCCGGCATATCGCGAGGCCTCCCGCTTCCCGGCGGTGATCCGCGACCTCGCGCTCATGGTGCCGCAGCACCAGGCGTTCCAGCCCGTGCTGGACGCCCTGCGCGCCGCCGCGCCGGCCCTCGTCAGGGACATCGGACTGTTCGACGTCTACCAGGGCAAGGGGCTGCCGGAAGGACAAAAAAGCCTTGCATTCCGGATAGTTATGCAAGATACTGAACGCACTTTGGCGGATGCCGAAGTGGATGCCGCGGTCACTCGCCTGATCGACGCCGCGGTCGGACACTGCGGCGCAACCCTGCGGGGTTGAGGAAAAAAGGGAGCAATTCATGACGCTGACCAAGGCGGAACTGGCCGACTTGCTGTTCGACAAGGTGGGCCTGAACAAGCGCGAAGCCAAGGACATGGTGGAGGCATTCTTCGAGGAAGTCAGGCATGCCCTCGAAAACGGCGACGACATCAAGCTTTCCGGTTTCGGCAATTTCCAGCTGCGCGACAAGCCCCAGCGCCCCGGCCGCAACCCCAAGACCGGCGAGGAAATCCCCATCACCGCGCGCCGCGTCGTTACGTTTCATTCCAGCCAGAAACTCAAGTCAGCCGTCGAGAAGGCGCAACTGAATGAGCAGGGATGAACTGCCGCCGATTCCCGCCAAGCGCTACTTCACCATCGGCGAAGTGAGCGAGCTGTGCGGCGTCAAACCGCACGTGCTGCGCTACTGGGAGCAGGAATTCACCCAGCTGCGGCCGGTCAAGCGGCGCGGCAACCGTCGCTATTACCAGCACCACGAAGTGCTCCTGGTGCGCCGCATCCGCGAGCTGCTCTACCAGGAAGGCTTCACCATCAGCGGCGCGCGCAACCGGCTGGACGAGCCGACACAGAGCAAGCCGGAGATGCGCGAGGAGGCTCCTGCCCGGTTCCCGCTGCGCGCCGAATTGGCCGGCATCATCGAATTCCTGCGCGCCTGACGCCTGCTGGGCGCTGTGATCCTGTATAATTCGCGGCAAGTCGGGGCGTAGCGCAGCCTGGTAGCGCACTTGCATGGGGTGCAAGGGGTCGCGAGTTCGAATCCCGCCGCCCCGACCAGTTTTCCCGCCGGAATTCCGCGTTCATACGAGAATCATATCCGTTCATTCGCCGTCATGCGCATCCTGCTGAGCAACGACGACGGATACTTCGCTCCCGGCCTTGAGGCGCTCGCCGCGGCGCTTTCTGAAATCGCCGAGATCACCGTGGTGGCGCCCGAGCGCAACCGCAGCGGCGCAAGCAATTCCCTCACCCTCGATCGTCCCCTGTCGCTGCACCGGGCCGCCAACGGCTTTCATTTCGTCAATGGCACGCCCACGGACTGCGTGCATCTTGCCGTCACCGGCATGCTCGACCGGATGCCCGACATGGTGGTTTCCGGCATCAACCTTGGCGCCAACATGGGCGACGATACGATCTACTCCGGCACCGTCGCGGCGGCGACCGAGGGCTACCTGCTGGGCGTGCCGTCCATCGCCGTATCGCTCGCCAGCAAGGAGGGCCTCCATTTCACCACGGCGGCGCGGGTGGCCCGCGAACTGGTGGAGCGATTCCAGCGCAGGGAATTCGGCGAGCCGGTGCTGCTCAACGTCAACGTGCCGGATATTCCATACGAAAACCTGCGCGGTTTGCAGGTTACCCGACTGGGGCGCCGCCACAAGGCGGAGTCCGTCGTGCCGCAGGTGACGCCGCGCCACGAGACCGTCTACTGGGTCGGCGCCGCCGGCGCGGCGGCCGATGCCGGCGAGGGCACGGATTTCCATGCGGTCGTCGGCGACTGCGTTTCCGTCACGCCCCTTCAGATCGATCTGACCCATACTGGGCAGATCCGATCCGTGGGCGACTGGATCAAGGCATGAACGCGATGCAGGGCATCGGCATGACCTCCCAGCGCACGCGCACGCGCATGATCGACCGCCTGCGCGAGCAGGGCATCCGCGACGAGCGCGTGCTGACGGCCATGGCCGCCGTGCCGCGCCATCTCTTCGTCGGCGAGGCGCTGGCGCACCGGGCCTACGAGGACACGGCGCTGCCGTTGATCCTCGGCCAGACCATTTCCCAGCCCTACGTGGTGGCGCGCATGATCGAACTCTTGCTGGCCGGACGCGACAGCCTGGGCAAGACCCTGGAGGTCGGCGCGGGATGCGGCTACCAGGCGGCGGTGCTGGCGATGCTGACGAGGGAGGTTTACGCGGTCGAGCGGCTCGCGCCCCTGCTGGCCCAGGCGCGGGAGAACTTGCGGCAGGCGAAGCTGACCCGGGTCCGGCTCAAGCACGCCGACGGCATGGGAGGGCTGCCAGAGGCGGCGCCGTTTGATACCATCGTCGTCGCGGCGGCTTCCGCCGGCGTGCCCCAGGCGCTGCTCGACCAACTGGCGCCGGGCGGCCGGCTGATGCTGCCCCTGGGTGGGGCCGACCAGGTACTGTGCCTGATCGAGCGCGGCCCCGAAGGCCTGGTCGAGACGCGTTTCGACGGCGTGCGCTTCGTGCCTTTGCTGCCGGGGGTGGAATGAACGGATTATGGCGTGCATCGGGGATGTTGGGGATATTGGCGGCATTGGTCGGCATGGCCGGCTGCGCCAGCCATGCGCCCGCGCCGGTGATCGAGCGCGCCGCCCCGCCGCCAACCGCCATTCCCGCGGTGCCTGCCGCGCCCAAGGCGGGTCACTATGTGGTCAAGAAGGGCGACACCCTTTACAGCATTGCGCTCGATCACGGCATCGAATACAAGGAACTGGCGGCCTGGAACAATCTCGATGATCCCAACCGGATCGGCATCGGCCAGCAGTTGCGCGTGAAGCCTTCGGAAGGGGCGCCCGTCGCGGTGGCGAAACCGGTGGCCGGCCCCGGCGCGGTCGAGGCCAGGCCGCTGGATGCGGCGACGGTCCCGGCGTCCGTCAACACGGAGACCCTGAAGCGCGAGCCCCGAGGCGGCAAGCTTACCCACTCGGAGCAGGCCCTGGCCCTGGCGCACGCCATGGAAGGCGCGCCGGGGCCAGCCAGGCACGAACCGCCGGAAGCAAAGCCCCTCGGCAAGCCGGCGCCGACGGACAAACCCGCCGAGAAAGCCATCACCCCCGCGGCGGCGACGGGTGAGGATGTCGTCGACTGGGCCTGGCCTATCGGCGGCAAGGTCATCACGCAGTTCGTCGAGGGGGGCCCGGGCAGGGAAAGCAACAAGGGCATCGACATCGACGGCAAGGCCGGCGATCCGGTCCAGGCCGCCGCCTCCGGCAAGGTGGTCTATGCCGGCAGCGGCCTGCGCGGTTACGGCAATCTGGTGATCGTCCGCCATAACGCGGCCTTCCTCTCGGCCTATGCCCACAACAGTAAGATTCTGGTGAAAGAGGGACAGGCGGTGTCGAAGGGCCAGAAGATCGCCGAGGTGGGCAGTTCCGACGTCGACCAGCCCAGGCTGCATTTCGAGATTCGGCACCAGGGCAAGCCGGTCGATCCCCTCAGGCATTTGCCACTGCGGTAGCCACGTGGCAGAGGACGTCTTCCCCGAAGAACCTGTCCCCGCCGACGCGGATGCCGGTGCGGAGGATGCGCCTGCCGAGAATGGTGAAACAGGTTTTCTCGACGATATCACCCAGCTCTACCTCAACGAGATCGGCGCCAACCCGCTGTTGAAGGCGGGCGAGGAACTCTCCTTATCCCGCGCCGCGTGCGCGGGCGACTTTGCCGCCCGCCAGCGCATGATCGAAGCCAACCTGCGGCTGGTGGTCAGCATCGCCAAGCATTACCAGCACCGCGGCATTCCGCTCGACGACATGATCGAGGAAGGCAACCTGGGGCTCATTCATGCCCTGGAGAAGTTCGACCCCGAGCGCGGCTTCCGTTTTTCCACCTACGCCACCTGGTGGATCCGGCAGAACATCGAACGGGCCATCATGAACCAGTCGCGCACCATCCGCCTGCCGGTGCATGTAATCAAGGAACTGAACGTGGTGTTGCGCGCGCTGCGCCGGCTGGAATCCACCGGCGAGACGCAGCCGCACGCCGGCGCCGAAGCGGTGGCCCGGCTGCTCGACAGGCCCGTCGAGGAGGTGCGGCAGATCCTCGCCCTCAGCGAGCGCACGGCCTCGCTCGATGCGCCGCTGGAGATCGACCATGACCTTTCCGTCGCCGATGCCGTCGCCGACGACGAGCACCGATCCCCCGACCGGCTGGTCGAACAGGTGGAAATCGAACAGCACGTGGCCGAATGGGTGACGCATCTGTCGGACAAGCAGCGCCAGGTCATCGAGCGCCGCTACGGGCTCAACGGCTGCGAGATCGCGACCCTGGACAGGCTGTCGGCCGATCTCGGCGTCACCCGCGAACGGGTGCGGCAGATCCAGATGGAAGCCCTCGGCCAACTGCGCCGCCGCCTGCAGCGCGAGGGGGTGCGGAAGGACGCGCTGCTCTGAGGCTCTCGGCGAGGTCCATCACGGCGGCAGCATAGAAGCTGCTGCGGTTGTAGCGGGTCAGGACGAAGAAGTTGTTGAAACCAAGCCGGTATTCGGTTGGCGCGCCGGGCGTGGCGAGGTCGATCAGCGCCGCCGGCAGCCGGGGCGCGCCGTTCGCCTGCACGCCGAAGGCGGCGATCTCCTCCGGCAGCCGCTGCGGCCGGATGCCTTCCCCGATCAGGACCGAAACGTCGCCATCCACCCGGACGGGCAGGGCGATCGGTCCGTCCTTTTCCCATCCGTGACTTTTGAGGAAACGGGCGACGCTGCCGATGGCGTCCGCCGGGCTGCCGGCCAGGTCGATGCGGCCGCTGCCGTCGAAATCCACCGCGAAGCCGCGCACGCTGGAAGGCAGGAACTGGGGCAGGCCGAGGGCGCCGGCATAGGAGCCCCGATAGGACAGCGGGTCGCGTTCCTGTTCGCGGGCGAGCAGCAGCAGGGCTTCCAGTTCGCGCAGGAACAAGTCGGCGCGCGGCGGGTAGTCGAAGGCCAGGGTGGCCAGCGCCTCGAAGGTCTGGAAGCGGCCCGGGTATTGGCCGAAGAAGGTCTCGATGCCGATGATGGCGATGATGATCTCCGCCGGCACCTCGTAAATCGCCTCCGCCTTGCGCAGCGCGGCGCCATTTTCGTTCCAGAAACGCAGCCCGGCGGCGATGCGCCGGGGTTCGATGAAGCGGCCCCGGTAGTCCTGCCAGGAGCGGACGCCGGGGTCGGCGGGCGGTGCGATGGCCTTGAGGACGGCGGCGTTCGATTCGGCGTGGCGGAACAGCGCGGCCAGGGCGTTGGCGTCGAAGCCGTGGCGCGCTTCCATTTCGGCGATGAAGGCGCCGACTTCCACGCGCCCGTCGAAGGGCTGCGCCCAGGCGGGAGTCGCGCAAATCAACAGCAGGAGCAGTCGAAGCATCACGGGCGGAAGGATGCCACACGGCGCCGCAACTCGCCGAGCATCGAGGGCGGGCCGTTGCCATAACGCAGTCGTCCGTAGAGTTCGGCGATGGCGCGGATGTCGTCGGCGAGCGTCGGCCGGGCGCCGGCGACCCGTTCGGCATAGTCTCGCGGGCCTTCCCATGGCCGCCTTGCAAGGTTGCGCCGGGCCAGCCGCCGGCCAAGCTTCGCCCAGGCGCGCACCGCCGGGTCGAGGCGGCGGCGCTGGCGCAGCGTCCAGAAAATCAGCGCCAGCAGGACGGCGCCGCAGAGCGCAGCCAGCGTTGCCGTCATCGTTTGCCAGTCCGGCGAGCGCATGCCCAGGCGGTCGAGGAATTCCTTCTGGCGCCGCGGGTTGTACCCGAGCACCCATTGGTTCCACGTGTTGGCGACGGCGTCCCAGCGGAAGCGCAGGTTGCGCAGCCAGGCCAGTTTGGGGCGCATCAGCAGGGGCAGGGGGTCGCCGACGGGCACGGCGGCCGCGAGGTTCAGGTCGATGCGCGTCGGGGCGCTGACCGCCGTGGGGTCGACGCGCAGCCAGCCCTCGCCCGCGATCCAGGCTTCCGCCCAGGCATGGGCGTCGTACTGGCGCACCGTCAGGTATCCGTCGACGGGATTGACCTCCCCGCCCTGGTAGCCGGTGACGACGCGGGCCGGCACGCCGGCGGCGCGCAGAGCCACGACGAAGGCGTTCGCGAAGTGTTCGCAGAAACCCATGCGGGTGTCGAACAGGAATTCGTCCGCAGTGTGCTCCCCGAGCAGGGGCGGCGAGAGGGTATAGACCAGCCCCTGGCGCAGGAAGAAGGAGGACGCCTCGCGCACGATTGCGCGGACGTCCGCGTTCTTCCTGCGCCAGCCTTCGGCCAGCGCCCGCGTGCGCGGATTGGAACCGGCGGGCAGGGCCAGCGCCTGCCGGAGCGTCCGGTCGTCCTCGTCCCAGCCGGCATGCATTTCCGGATGCGAGCGCATGCCGTAACGCAGGCGGCCGATGACGTTGCCTTTCGATAGCAACTGGAAGTCCGTGCCGGCGACGGCTTCGGGCGGCAGGCGGCCCGGCAGTTCGATGGCGAACAGCCAGCGCTTGTTGTGGGGTTCGAGGGTGATCTCGTAGTCGATCGCCGCGCCTTCCGGTTCGTAGGGCAGGCGGGCATGGGAGGTGGCGTTTGCCGGGCGCCAGTTGCGGCCGTCGAATTCGGACAGCACGGGGCCGCGCCAGTAGAGCTGCTGGCGCGGAGGTACGCCGCCTTCGAACTTCGCGCGGAAAGCGATGGCGTCGGAGCGGGAGAGCTGGTTGATGCTGCCGGGCGCCATGGTGTCGGAAAGGCCCGTCAGGCCACTGTGGGCGTCCGTCGGCAGACCCCAGAGCGGACCCTGGACGCGTGGGAACAGCACGAAAAGCACCAGCAGGAAGGGCACGGCCTGGGCCAGCATCCGCGACGACAGCCGCAGGAGATCCCGCGGCGTCTGGCGGTCGTCGGCGAGGCTAGCGAGCGTGGCCGTCGTGATGACGACGCAGGCAAGGGTCGCCAGCGCGCCGGGAATCGCCTGCGAATAGAAGAACTGCGCCATGGACAGAAAGTAGGCGAGCAGGACGATGGCCAGGCCGTCGCGCGCCGTGCGCGATTCCAGCTGCTTGAGCGCGAGGAAGATGATCAGCAGCGCGACGCCGGCGTTCTGGCCGAACAGCGTGCGGTATTGCAGGAGGACGCCGGCAATGCCGGCAAAGGTCATCGGGATAAGCAGCCAGCGCGACGGCAGCGGATCGCGTCGCCAGACCAGCCACCCGCGCCAGGACAGGAGCAGGCCGGCGACGGCGGACAGCCAGGCGGGGACATGGGGGACGAGCGGCGCGAGCGCCGAGAGGCCGGTGGCCAGCAGCCACCCGGACTGGATCCGCGAGAGCGTTTCAGGCTTGTCCATGCAAGGCGAGGGCCTTCAGGCAGGCGTGCAGATGCTCGGCGCCGGCGGTCGGCGCGAGCGTGGCCGAGGGCAGCCTCAGGCCCCAGGCGAGGCCGGCGCCATGGGCATCCAGCGCCCAGCGGGCGAGCAGCGACAGGCGGGATTCGACGTCCATTCCCGGCGGCAGGCTGTCCCATTCCAGCCAGAGTGTCTCCGAACTGGTGCCGGCGAACTGCTTGGTCAACAGCGGTGCGGCCTCGTCCTGCCGGGCGGCGATTTTCCAGGCGACATGGCGCGGCGGGTCGGCGGGTTGGTGGCCGCGCAGGCCGGAGAAGTCGTCCGTCCCTTGCCCGCCGCCGATGCGCCCGCCGGCGCCGCCGCGCGAGAAGGGCAGGGGCGGCGCGTCCGGCGCCGGATGCGGGTATACGAGGCAGTGGAAATCCGGAGCGCAGTAGCTCCAGGCGCGCACGAGGCCGAGGGGATAGCGGGTTTCGATCGTGACGCGCGGCATGGCGAGCCATCCCCGCCGGGGTGCGGGCAGCGACAGCCGCGCGGAGGCGGCACTGCCGCCGGGCACGTCGATCGTGTCCGCCGGCTGTCCCGTCAGGCCCAGCCGGATGACCCGCCGCGCATCGTCGCGCCCGTTCCTCACGGTCAGGTGGAAGATCGCGGCGTCGCCCGCGAACACCGGCTCGGCCCGTCCCGGCGCGACGACGAGCCCGACAAGATTGCGGAAGGTGTGCAGGATGGCGGAAAGCCCCAGCCCGGCGAGCAGGAAGACCAGCGCGTAGCCGAGGCTGAGGTTGTAGTTGATGGCGCCGACCAGCATGACGAGAAGCGACGCGGCATAGGCCAGCCCGGCGCGGGTCGGCAGCACATAGACGCGGCGCTGGCCGAGGATGACCGGCGATTCCTCGGGCGGCCGCGTGCGCAGCGCCCAGACCACGAAACGTTCGTGCAGCGCCGAGCGGAGGCTCATGTTTCTACGGGATCGGCACGGCCTCGATCAGCCGCGTTGCGATCATGTCCGACGAGGCGGACGTGCCTTCGGCGGGACGCAGGCGGTGGCCGGCGACGCCGGGCAGCACGGCCTGCACGTCCTCCGGCAGGACATGATCGCGCCCCGAAAGCCAGGCCCAGGCCCGCGCCGAGGCCAGCAGGGCCAGCGCGGCGCGCGGCGAAAGGCCCGTCTGCCAGTCCGGCGACTCGCGCGTGCGCGCGGCGAGCGCCTGGATGTAGTCGATCAGGGGCGCGCCGGCATGGACTTCCCGGACCGACTGTTGGTGGCCGAGCAGTTCCGCCGGCGTCAGGCCGGGATCGAGCCGGGCGAGGATTTCGCGCCGGTCGGCGCCGGCCAGCAGCTCTCGTTCCGCCTCGCGGTCCGGATAGCCCAGCTCGATCTTCATCAGGAACCGGTCGAGCTGGGATTCCGGCAGCGGGAAGGTGCCGATCTGGTGGGAAGGGTTCTGCGTGGCGATGACGAAGAAGGGCGCCGGCAGCGGCCGCGTTCGCCCCTCCGCCGTCACCTGCCGCTCCTCCATCGCCTCCAGCAGCGCACTCTGCGTCTTGGGCGTTGCGCGGTTGATCTCGTCGGCGAGCACGACCTGCGCGAAGACCGGGCCGGGATGGAAGATGAAGGCGCCGGTGTCGCGGTCGAAGACGGAAACGCCGAGGATGTCGGCCGGCAGCATGTCGCTGGTGAACTGGATGCGCTGGAATTCGAGCCCCAGGAGCCGCGCCAGCACGTGGGCCAGCGTGGTTTTGCCGACGCCCGGCAGATCCTCGATCAGCAGGTGGCCGCGGGCGAGCAGGCAGGCGAGCGCGAGGCGTATCTGGCGCTCCTTGCCGAGGATGACGCGGCCGGCGGCGGCGATGACTTCGTCGAGGGGGCGACTGGCTGTCGGGGAGCGCATGGTTTTTGAATTGGGTGCAACCGGGTGATAATCAATGCCCGATTGCATTGTATGACATGCGCGCCATGGCCACCGCCTTCATCACCCACTCCGACTGCCGGCGACACGAGATGGGTTTCGGCCATCCGGAATGCCCGGAGCGGCTCGACGCCATCCGGGATCACCTGATCGCCTGCGGGCTCGATGCGCGCCTCGTCCACCATGAGGCGCCGCTGGCGGAAGTGGAGCAGCTGCTGCGGGTGCATCCTCCCGCCTATGTCGAATTCCTGCGCTTGAATGCACCGACGGCGGGCCTCGCCCAGCTCGATCCCGACACGGCGATGGGGCCGGGGACGTGGCAAGCGGCCCTGCGTGCCGCGGGCGCGGGCGTGCTGGCCGTCGACCTGGTGATGCGCGGCGAGGTGCGAGGTGGCGTGATGAGCGCCTTCTGCGCCGTGCGTCCGCCGGGCCATCACGCGGGGCGTGCGGCGGCGAGGGGGTTCTGCTTCTTCAACAACGTCGCCGTGGCGGTCATGCACGCCATCGAGGCGTGGGGTTTGCGCCGTGTCGCCATCGCTGACTTTGACGTGCATCACGGCAACGGTACCGAGGAGATATTCGCCGGCGACGGCCGTGTGCTGATGGTCGGCACCTTCCAGCATCCCTTCTATCCGTTCAGCGGCACGGAAAATCCGGCGCCCAACATGTGCAACGTGCCGCTTGCCGCCGGCACGCGCGGCGCCGGCTTCCGCCGGGCCGTCGATGAGGACTGGCTGCCGCGCCTCGCGGCCTTCGCGCCGGAACTGATCCTCGTCTCGGCCGGCTTCGATGCCCACCTCGAGGATGGCATGGCCTCGCTCGGGCTGGTCGAGGACGACTACGCATGGGTGACCGGGAAGCTGAAGGAAGTCGCCGGGCGGTCCGCGGGCGGCCGCATCGTTTCCATGCTGGAGGGCGGCTATGCGCTTTCCGCGCTGGCCCGCAGCGCGGCGGCCCACATCGGGGTGCTGGCGGCTCCGTAGATTCGAGTAGAATCCAAGCTTTCCCCTTGGGGCGAGTTTCCATGGCAATACCCGACATTCAGGGTTCCATTCCCGCCATCATCACGCCGATGCTGGAAGACGGCAGCCTCGACATTCCGCGCTTCCGGAGCCTGATCGACTGGCATGTCCGGGAGGGGTCGGGCGGCATCGTCGTGGTCGGCACCACCGGCGAGTCGCCGACGGTCGATTTCGACGAACATTGCCAGTTGATCGAGGTCGCTGTCGAGCAGGTCGCCGGCCGCATCCCCGTGATCGCCGGCACCGGCGCCAATTCGACGAGCGAAGCCATCGAACTGGCCCGTTTCGCCCGCGAGGCCGGCGCCAGCGCCCACCTGTCCGTCGTGCCCTACTACAACAAACCGACCCAGGAGGGGCTCTACCGCCATTTCAGGGCCATCGCCGAGGCCGTCGACCTGCCGGTGATCCTCTACAACGTGCCGGGCCGCACGGTGGCCGATCTTTCCAACGACACGGTGTTGCGCCTGGCGCAGGTGCCGGGCGTGATCGGCCTCAAGGACGCCACTGGAAACATCGAGCGCGGTTCCGACCTGCTCAAGCGCGCGCCGGAAGGCTTCGCCGTGTTCAGCGGCGACGACGCCACGGCGCTGGCGTTGATCCTGCTCGGCGGAAGGGGCGTGATCACGGTGACGGGCAACGTGGCGCCGCGGCTGATGCACGAGATGGTCACGGCCGCCCTGGTCGGCGACTTGTCCAAGGCCCGCGCCCTCAATTTCCGGTTGCTGGGCCTGCACAGGAACCTGTTCGTCGAAGCCAACCCAATCCCGGTGAAATGGGCTTGCGTCCAGATGGGCCTGATAGAGGGCGGGCTGCGCCTGCCCATGACGCCGCTCCTGCCCGAATGGCACGAGCGCGTGCGCTCGGCATTGCGCGAAGCCGGTATTCCTGTTTGAATCGAGAGGGTCTTATGAAGAAGCGCGGCACCCTGTTGCTTTCCCTGTTGCTGGCGGTCATGCTGACCGGTTGCAGTGGCCCGATCGTGGAATCTAAAAAGATCGAATACAAATCGGCCGGCAAGCTGCCGCCGTTGGAGATTCCACCCGACCTGACCCAGCCGACCCGCGACGAGCGCTACGCCGTGCCGGATATCAGCCCCAAGGGTACGGCCACCTACTCTGCCTACGCCGGCGAACGCAGCGGCCAGTCGCGCACCACCACCGCCCAGACAGTGCTGCCGCAGGTCGAGAAGATGCGCATCGAGCGTTCCGGCAGCCAACGCTGGCTGATCGTACCCGGTACGCCGGACAAGCTCTGGCCCGCCGTCAAGGAGTTCTGGCAGGACATCGGTTTCATCGTCAACGTCGAGATGGCCGAAGCCGGCATCATGGAAACCGACTGGGCCGAGAACCGCGCCAAGCTGCCGCAAGACATCATCCGCGGCGCGCTCGGCAAAGTGTTCGACAGCCTCTATTCCACCGCCGAGCGCGACAAGTTCCGCACCCGTCTCGACAAGGGCGGGGAGTCCGACACCACCGAAATTTATATCAGCCACCGCGGCATGTTCGAAGTGTATGTCGACGAAGGCAAGAGCGAGACCCGCTGGCAGCCGCGCCCGTCAGATCCGGAGCTCGAAGCGGAAATGCTGCGCCGCCTGATGGTGCGGCTCGGTGTCGACGAGTCGCGCGCCAAGACGCTGATGGCCGAAGGCCCGCGGGAGGAGCGGGCCAAGCTGGCCCGGTCATCCGACGGTTCAGGCGCACTGGAACTGCATGAATCCTTCGATCGCGCCTGGCGGCGCGTTGGCCTGGCACTCGACCGCGTCGGCTTCACGGTTGAGGATCGCGACCGCAGTCAGGGGCTTTATTACGTCCGTTACGTCGATCCGGAAGCCGATGGCCGGAAGAAGGAAGACAAGGGCTTTCTGTCGAAGCTGACCTTCTGGAAGAGCGATAAGTCGGAGATCAGCCAGATCCAGTACCGCATTCACGTCAAGGGCGAGGGCGGCGCCAGCCTGGTGCGGGTCATGACCCGCGAGGGCGGCATCGACAAGTCGGATACCTCGAAGAAAATCCTCGGCCTGCTGTTCGATCAATTGAAGTAGCGCCATGCGCCGTGATGGAGCGGCCGCAGGGGTTTAACTCGCCCGATCCGCGATAAAAAAGGCCAGCCCTAGGGCTGGCCTTTTATTTGAAGTACCGGTGGAACCGAATTACTTCTTCGCTTCGGCCGGGGCGGCGGCGGGAGCCTCGGCCGGGGCGGCGGCGGGAGCCTCAGCCGGGGCGGCGGCGGGAGCCTCGGCCGGGGCGGCGGCGGGAGCCGGGGCGGCGGCGGGAGCCGGGGCCGGAGCGGGAGCAGCTTCTTCTTTCTTGCCACAAGCGGAAACGGCTAGGGCGAGGAGGGCAGCAACGAGGAGAGAATGTTTCATTTGAGTGCCTTTATCGATAAGGTTGATGGATGGAAATTTCCGGGCTGGCCGGATCATTCTCCGACCAGCGAGAAATTATAACAACGATATCGGACAATAATCCATCCGGCCGGCGTGGCTACAAGGTCGGCGTGGAACCGGATCGCGCCATTGCGCGGGAGGGGCTGCTGCGGCGGGGTCATTATAATTGCGCTTTTTAGCGGCGATTTCCCATGCTCCAAGCCTTCATCGAATCCCTCGACCAGGAAGGTCGAGGCGTCGCCCATGTGGACGGCAAGACGATCTTCATCGAGGGCGCCCTGCCGGGCGAGGTTGCCGAGTATTCCAGCTATCGCAGGAAGCCCTCCTTCGAGAAGGCGCAGGCAACGCGCATCATCAGGGCTTCCAGCCAGCGCGCCGTCCCGCGCTGCCCGCACTTCGGCGTCTGCGGCGGTTGCAGCATGCAGCACATGGAGCCGTCGGCCCAGACGGCCGCCAAACAGCGGGTGCTGGAGGATGCCCTCTGGCACATCGCGCGCCTGAAGCCGGAGACGGTCTATCCGCCGATCGCCGGCGAGAGCTGGGGCTACCGCCAGCGCGCGCGCCTGTCGGTGCGCGACGTCCCGAAGAAGGGCGGCGTGCTGGTCGGCTTCCACGAGAGACGCAGCAGCTACGTCGCCGTGATGGACTCCTGCGCCGTGCTGCCGCCGAAGGTTTCCGCGCTGATCCCGGAGCTGAAGACGCTCGCGGCGGGGCTGTCGACGCCCGACCGGCTGCCGCAGATCGAACTGGCCATCGGCAAGGGCGCGAGCGGAGACCAGACGGTGCTGGTGTTGCGCCATCTCCAGCCGCTGACGCCGGACGACGGAGATCGTCTGCGCCGCTTCGCCGACCTGCACGGCATTGTCTGGTACCTCCAAGCCGGCGGGCCGGAGACGGCGACACCCTTCCATCCGGCCGATTGCGCGCCGCTGGCCTACGCCCTGCCCGATTTCGGTGTCGAACTGCGCTTCTCGCCGACCGAGTTTACGCAGGTGAACCACGGCGTCAACCGCATGCTGGTGCGCCGCGCCATGGCGCTGCTCCGGCCGCAAGCGGGCGAGCGCATCGGCGATCTCTTCTGCGGGCTGGGCAATTTCAGCCTCCCTATCGCGCGTTCCGGCGCGTCTGTGCTGGGCATCGAGGGCAGCGAGCCGCTGGTGCGGCGCGCGCGGGAGAACGCGGAACTCAACGGCCTGGCGGATCGCTGCGAGTTCGGCGTGGCCAACCTGTTCGAGGCGACGCCGGAGAGCTTCGCTGCGCTTGGCCGCTTCGATAAGCTGCTGATCGATCCGCCGCGCGACGGCGCCATCGCCGTGGTCAAAGCGCTGCCGGACGAGGGCGGGCCGCGGCGCATCGTGTACGTGTCGTGTAGCCCGGCGACGCTGGCGCGCGATGCGGCGGTACTGGTGCACGAGAAGGGCTATGCGCTCTCCGGCGCCGGCATCGCCTGCATGTTTCCGCACACCTCGCACGTGGAGTCCATCGCGCTTTTCGAACGCTGAAACAAAAACGGCGACCCTCGGGCCGCCGTTTTTCGGGATTTCATTTTCTCAATCGCGCTCGCCGGAGAACGCCATCAGCAGGTGCAGCAGGCTGACGAAGACGTTGTAGATGTCGAGATACACCGCCAGCGTGGCAGTGACGTAGTTGGTCTCGCCGCCCTGCACGATGCGGTTGATATCGTAGAGGATGTAGGCGGAGAACAGCACCACGGCGATGGCGGAGAGCGTCAGCGCCAGCGCGGGAATCTGGAAGAAGATGTTCGCGACCATCGCCACCAGCAGCAGGATCACGCCGGCAAACAAGAACTTGCCGATGCCGGAGAAGTCGCGCTTCGTGGTGGCGGCAACGCCGGCCAGCGCGAAGAAGATCGCGCCCGTGCCGCCGGCCGCCATGGCGATCAGCGAGCCGCCGTTGGCGAAGCCCAGCGCCACCTGGAGGATGCGCGAGAGCATCAGGCCCATGAAGAAGGTGAAGCCGAGCAGCAGCAACACGCCCATGCCGCTGTTCTTGGTGCGCTCGATGCCCCACATGAAGCCCCAAGCCACGCCGAGGAACAGCAGGAAGGCGATGAACGGGCTGCCGGCGAGGAAGGAGAACCGCATCTGGATGCCGGCCAGCGCGCCCAGCACGGTAGGCGCCATCGACAGCGCCAGCAGGGCATAGGTGTTGCGCAGGACGCGGTTCTGGCGAAGCGCGGAGTCTTGCGCGGAAGCGGTGCGGATGATGTCGGTGTTGCTCATGTCGCGGTCTCCGGAAATGGACGCCCTTTAGACTAGGGGCCGAAGGTTAAAGTTTCAAGTGCTGGTGGAGGCGGTGAGATTCGAACTCACGAACGCCTTGCGGCGTTGCCGGTTTTCAAGACCGGTGCATTCAACCGCTCTGCCACGCCTCCTGAGGTTCGCGGCGCGAGGATTGTAGCATCGGTGCGGGATGGTCATGGATCGAGGTCGGCGCGCGTGGCGTCGGCCCAGCAGTTGGGCGTCTCATAGAGGCGCACGCGCTCCAGGCGCAGCCGGTTGCCGTAGGTGTCGCGATAGGCCGGCTCCAGGATGGCGAAGGCGATGCGGGCCAGATTCTCCGCCGTCGGCACCGCATCGAGCAGCACCGTCTTGTGCTCCGGCAGCGCGGCGAGGAGCCGGACGAGCGCCGTGTCGTCCTTCCATGCGAGGAACGCATGATCCCACGCGCCCACCAGGTGCTCATGCGCCAACCTTTTGACGTCGGAGAAGTCCATCACCATGCCGTTGTCGGACTGACCGGCGGCCTCGATGACATTTCCCGAAAGCGTGATTTCGATGGCGTAGCGATGCCCGTGCAGGTGCCGGCACTGGCTTTTGTGGTCGGGGATCCGGTGGCCGGCGTCGAACTCGATGCGTCGCGTGATCTGCATGGGATCGGTGATAAGCTCGGAGGGGCAGACTATACCATCCGTCCTTCCGTGCCAGACCTGCTTACCGTCGAGGACCACCGCCGCGACATCGCGGGCATGACCTACGCCTATCCGGTGCTGTCGCGCCGGGCCGGTGGCATCTCCATCGGCATCAACCTCAACCCGAACAACGCCTGCAACTGGCGCTGCATCTACTGCCAGGTTCCGGATCTCACGCGCGGCGGGCCGCCGCCGGTCGACCTGCCGCGACTGGAGTCCGAGTTGGGGCGGCTGCTCGACGACGTCGTGGCGGGACGTTTCGCGGAGGCGGCGGGACGGCGGCCGATCGACGTCGCCTTCTCCGGCAACGGCGAACCGACCGCCGCGAGGGAATTCCCGGAAGCCGTGGCCATCGCGCAGGCGGCACTGGCGGCGCGCGGCCTGTCCGGAGAGGTGAAGCTGCGCCTGATCACCAACGGCAGCCTGATCGACCGTGCCGCCGTGCGCGCGGGCATTGCACGCCTGGGCCGCGCCGGCGGGGAGGTATGGTTCAAGCTGGATGCCGCGACGCCGGCCGCGACGGCGCGCATCAACGGCGTCCGGCCTCGCATCGAGAGCGTCGAACGACGCCTCGCGCAGTGCGCGAACCTGTGCGAAACCTGGGTGCAGACCTGCGTATTCGCGCTCGACGGGGAAGCCCCGCGGGAGCCTGAACTGTCGGCGTTGCTGTCGCTGCTGGGCCGGTTCCGCGGCGTTGTCGCCGGCGTCCACCTCTACGGGCTGGCTCGCCCGTCGCGGCAACCGGAAGCCGAGCGCCTGCAACGCCTGACACCGCAATGGCTTGAGGCGTTTTCCGCGCGTATCCGGGAAACCGGGCTGACCGTCAAGGTCAGCCCGTGAAACAACGTCCTCAGGCAGCCTTCTTGTAGGCGGCCCTGGCCTGCTTTTTCAGATCCTTGAAAAGGGCGGGGTTATTGGACTTCAGAAAGTCGACGACCTCGAAGTCCTCCCGCTTGACCTTGTTGATGTCGATCTGCTCGACATGCACCAGGCGCAGCAGTTGCTGAACGGGGCGGGGAATGTTGCGGCCGCTTTCGTAGCGGGAACCGCCGCTCTGGGTGACGCCCAGTCTGGACCAGAATTGCTGTTGGTTGAGACCGAGCTTGCGGCGGATTTCGCGAGCATCAACCTTTTCGACCAGTTTCATGATGACTACTCCTTATTTGGTTAGAACAATCATGTATGACAGAGAGAAAAGTGATATTACCGAAGTAATATGGCTCATAGCATAGACAATATTGGAACGCCATACAACCCCCTTTCGACGAATGCCCTCGATTTTTTTGTCGGCTAGTTCCTTCGATATCGGTGGCAAAATCTGGTGCGGTTCTTAAAAAGTGGTTATAATCAAGCACTTTTAAATCATTTCTTTCCTGAAAATGGCTTTGATCGTACAAAAGTACGGCGGTACCTCGATGGGGTCGCCGGATCGCATCCGCAACGTCGCTCGACGGGTGGCGCGCTGGAAGGCGCAGGGGCATCGACTGGTTGTGGTCGTTTCCGCCATGAGCGGTGAAACCAACCGCCTGATCGCCCTGGCCAAGGACGTTTCCCCGCAGCCCGCTCCGCGCGAACTCGACGTGATGGTCTCGACCGGCGAGCAGGTCACCATCGCCCTGCTGGCGATGGCGCTCATGGACCTCGGCATCAAGGCCAGGAGCTATACCGGCGGCCAGGTCAAGATCACTACCGACAGCGCCTTCACCAAGGCTCGCATTCTCGACATCGACGAGGCCAACATCCGGCGCGACCTCGACGAAGACACCGTCGTCATCGTCGCCGGCTTCCAGGGCGTGGACGACGACGGCAACATCACCACGCTCGGCCGGGGCGGTTCCGATACCTCGGGCGTGGCGCTCGCCGCGGCGCTCAAGGCCGACGAATGTCAGATCTACACCGACGTCGACGGCGTATACACGACCGACCCTCGCATCGTGCCCGAGGCGAGGAAGCTCGACCGCATCACCTTCGAGGAAATGCTGGAAATGGCCAGCCTCGGCTCCAAGGTACTGCAGATCCGCTCGGTCGAATTCGCCGGCAAGTACAAGGTCAAACTGCGCGTGCTGTCCAGTTTCGAGGAGGAGGGCCAGGAGACCCTCGGTACCCTGATCACTTTTGAGGAAGACAAGATGGAACAACCGATCATTTCAGGCATCGCCTTCAACCGCGACGAGGCCAAGCTCACGGTGCTCGGCGTGCCCGACCGCCCCGGCATCGCCTACCAGATACTCGGCGCCATCGCCGAGGCGAACATCGACGTCGACATGATCATCCAGAACGTCGGCCACGACGGCACCACGGATTTCTCCTTCACGGTCAATCGCAACGAATTCGTGCGCGCCCGGAAAATACTGGATGAGCTGGTCAAGCCCCATATCGGCGCCCGCGCCATCGAGGGCGACAACAGGATTTGCAAGGTCTCCGCCGTCGGCGTCGGCATGCGCTCGCACCCCGGTGTCGCCAGCAGGATGTTTCGTGCGCTGGCGGAGGAGGGCATCAACATCCAGATGATCTCCACCTCCGAGATCAAGATTTCCGTCGTCGTCGACGAGAAGTACCTCGAACTGGCCGTGCGCGTGCTGCACCGCGCGTTCGACCTGGATCAGGCGGCTGCCTGAGTTTGACCCCGGGAGCGCGCAACGGGTATCATCGCGCTCCTTTGGAGACGTGGCCGAGTGGTCGAAGGCACGCCCCTGCTAAGGGC
The DNA here is from genome assembly GCA_030246985.1 of Candidatus Nitricoxidivorans perseverans. Taxonomy (GTDB): domain Bacteria; phylum Pseudomonadota; class Gammaproteobacteria; order Burkholderiales; family Rhodocyclaceae; genus Nitricoxidivorans; species Nitricoxidivorans perseverans. The sequence continues at coordinate 2,681,980 of CP107246.1, forward strand.
GCATCTGGGCAAAACCTGGATCCAGGGTTCGAATCCCTGCGTCTCCGCCAGAACGTGAAAACCCGCACAGCGCAAGGCTGTGCGGGTTTTTTACTTTTATGCGAATTCAATCCAAGGCAACACCGAGTTTCTGACTTTTCTTTCTTCGGGGACAATAATTGTCCCCGTATTGTCCCCGTTGTACCCTGCTCTTATCCTTGTTTTCCGTCCCCGTTTTGTCTCAGCTCCGCCGACTGTGGCGTAGCTGCAAAGGATCTAGGGCTATCCGGAATTCGTGACTGATGTCGGCTTGGGGGCGATGAAGGCGGGGGGCAGTGACTCAATTCACCACTTTGCCGGTGGCGGATCGGGCGTGAGGATCGGCCTACGTTTCCCGATTGCGTCGGCACGGATAGCTTGGTTTTGGCCGTCTGATCGGCGAAAATGTGCCGCCCATCTGCCCTCCCGTCATCATGTCCCAAAAGATCCCGAAAGCCATGGCTGAAAAGTTCGCCGCCATCACAATCTTGGTCGACGCCTTCGCCGCGCAGCATCTCAACGAAGAATATCGCCAGGCGATTCACCAGGTCGTTGGAGCCTTGGCACGAAAGCGACCGTCACCATTGGTGAGAGGTAAGGAAATTGTTTGGGCGGCGGCGGCTGTTCATGCCGTGGGCAGGGTCAATTTCCTTGACGATCCCTCGCAAACCCCGCACTGCAAATCGAAGCTCATCTACCAGCATTTCGGCGTCGGAGAAAGCACCGGGCAGGCCAAGTCCAAGGAAATTCGCGACTTACTCAAGATGGGCCCGATGTCTCCCGAATGGACCTTGCCCAGCCGACTGTCCAGTAATCCCTTGGCGTGGATGGTTCAGGTGAATGGCCTGATTGTCGATGTTCGCGGCATGCCCATCGAATTGCAGCGAGTGGCCTTTGCCAAGGGCCTGATCCCCTTTGTTCCCGCTGAGCAAGATGAAAAGACCGCATGAGCCGAATTCCGCGTAATGCTTTGCTTCAAGCCGTCGCCGCAGTCAAGGCCATGGATGACAAGCAGAAAGAACTGCTTGCCGATGAACTGTTTCGCGTTCAACCGAACCTGCTCGGTTCTGCGCTCGTCCTCGCGCGGCTGGGCGTATCGATGGACAAGGTTGGCTTTGCACTCGACATGCTGTTCATTTGCTTTCGGGCCATGAAGGAATCCGGCCTGACGTGGCCCGTCATTACCGAAGATGAACTGGAGCGTCAATCGCAGCGCTTTGTCGGCATCGTCAAATTTGGCAGTGACCTGGGCGAAAGCCTGCGAAACCGGTCGATCCAACAGTACGTTGAAGATCATCCAGAGAAAGACCTGCTGGCCTATGTTCAGATGGAGACCATGAGCTGGCTGAAGCGCGTTGTCACGGAAGAAGCCGACAAGTACGTGATACTGGCGGTTTGGAATTTCGTGAACTGCATCGCCTTCGTTTCGGTGCAGAAGCCGTCGCCTGCGAGGTAGACTCTGCGGAATCCCCTTCGCATCGAATGCCCGCTACAGATGACTGAACCCGACGACTCGCCACGCTACTCACCGCTCTGTCAATCCATGACGCGGGATGGCAAGACCGTTCAGGTCGACATATACGGAGACGGCGAAGGCGGCTGGCTCCTGGAAGTAATCGATGAATACGGCAACTCCAGTGTATGGGATGATCCTTTTGCGACCGACCAAGGCGCACTCGACGAGGTGCTGAAGACCATAAGTGAGGAAGGAATAGCCTCGCTGATCGGCTCGCCGTCGGAGAGGCTTCCGATGACCGGGCTAAATCAGTCCCTCTCAGAGGCCGAACTTGTTGAACTTGACGAGTTTCTCGGCAGCGAGGCGAATGAAGATACGGCGATGGATGTCTCGACGCTGGAGGGCTTCCTGACCGCCATCGCCATTGGCCCCCGCATGGTACCTCCCTCTGAATGGCTACCTTGGGTGTGGGACCTCGAAGAGGGGAAGGCTGAGGCTGACTTCGAGAACGAAGCGCAAGCGAGCCAGATCATGTCGCTTATCCTGCGGCTCTACAACTCCGTGAATACCACGTTCAACACCGACCCGGCCTCGTTCGAGCCGATCTTCTGGCGGGGCATTCAATGGGGTGCCGCCGAGTGGAGTGAAGGCTTCATTACCGGCTTCATGTTCAACGAAGAGGCGTGGAGCCTGCTATCCATTGGGCAGCCGACATGGTTCACGCCGTTCTTTCGACTCGGTACCGACGAGGGTATCGACCTCACCAACAGCGGTGGCGATGCCGAGAGATGGATGAACGAAATCGAACCCTCCCTCGTGAGAATTCACGCCTACTGGAAAGAGAAGCGCGTCAACCAGCCGGCTGCACTGCTCAGCAACGACTATCACCATCGCGGCAGGCAGAAGGGGTTCCCGCAGGTCGTTCGCGGCGGCCCGAAAATCGGACGTAACGAACCCTGCCCCTGCGGTAGCGGAAAGAAGTTCAAGAAGTGCTGCGGCGCGGACGGCGCTCCGCCGACGGTGCACTGATGGTCAAGCACGTGAAAGGGGACGAAGCTCGCGAGCATCGCATTGTCATGGAGGCCGTTGTTGATGCTTACGACGAGATCGAACGGGCCATGGGCTGGTACTACTACCTGGAAAGTAAACTGGTTGTCCCTTTCAAAGCCCGTTGCAAGGTCAGGCGTGCCATTTCTCCGCTCAAGGTGGGGCAAGTGGTTGACGTATTGGGCATGGCTCCCGAAGAGGAATGTGAGTCGGAAATGTTCGTCATGATCAGCCATGCCGACGATTCCCTTGCCATACCGCTGGCGCAGCTGGAGTCCATGTCAAAGGATCAGGACACCCAGGAGGCTGTCGGCGACTGGCACTATTGGCTCGCCCAGGGCTACCAGTTCTAAGCGACGCAATAACGCTGCGCTGCAAGTCAGGATAAGCACCAAGTTTCTTGCGCAGCGGAACCCACGCTGAATTGTTCGAATAATTCCACCGAGCTCGTCATACCTCAAATAGGTCTTCTGCGCACACCGAAACGTGCCGGTTTTGTGCGCTTATACCCCTCATTTTCGGACTTGAATTTCGTAGCATGGAGGAATGGAATCATCGAACCTCCCGCTGCTTCTGACGATCGGCCAAGCCGCTGCCCTCGTGGGCTTTGCGCCGAAGACATTGGCGAAATGGCTCTATGGTTATCGACCCGCACCGGTTGGGTGGCCCTCGCCGGTCAAGGCCGGGCGATCCGTCAGATATCGGCGTGTCGATATCGAGTCATGGGTTGACGGCCTCGGAGGCTCCTCTTTGGGCGTCACGGAAACCATTACCCAAACCGCTTCACCGCCACGGCGCCGAGGCCGACCCAAAAAAGAAGCTGCGAAGTGAGGGCATCCCGCATTCCTCACCCGCTGGGCGGCCGCTTCATTCAGGTGTGGGAATGGGCAGTCCGAACCATCGGGCGCGACGCAGCAATAGTCATGGCTGAAATCGATTTCCTGGATAGAGCCCAGGATGCGCCGGGCCGACCTGTTGCCTCGCGTGCACGCATCCTTGCTGACCTTGAGGGCTTGGTGGGGAGAAACTCCGTCGATAATGCCTTACGGATATTGGTCGAAGCCGGCTGGCTCAAGCGCCATGAGCGGCGAACGCTTGGGCCATTCAACATTCAGCGATCCTACGAGTTCTCCCTCGATGCCGCCGCGATAGCTGCCTCCCTCGGCCACAGCATGATGAACTCGGACTCTGGCGATCCCGACGTCCCGATTTCGGAAGGCCGGCAATCCCCAAATCGGGACCAGAGCCGAAACCCGATCAGGGAGCCCCTAGAAAGGAAAGAAGAAGAGAAAGAAGCAGCAGCATCCAGCAAGCGTCAGATAGTTGCTGCTGCATCTGGCCACTCCACATCCATCCAAGGCAAGCGCCGTCGCAAGCGGCCGAGTGGCATCGTCACATGGGTCCCGGAGGATGAAGTAGAAGCCTTGCGAATCGAAGCGGTGGCGTCTCAAGAAGACATAGTGAAAGCCATAGCAAGGCTATGTCGCAATGAGAAGCAACCGGTGCCGGGTATGGTGGCCATTGAACTCGAACGCATGACCGAAGAAGTTCAATTGGCGCAACTTCGATCCGAAACCGAGGACCGTCACCAGTTTGCGCTCAACGCAAAGCCAGCGGATGATGTATCGGCCTTTGAGATCGGTATCAAGTTGATGCCCAGCGCCGTTCGCAGAGGGGTGCGGGCCCGCCGGTCCGGTGCGCAACAGGCATTGGATGGCGATACTATTTTGCGAAAGGAACCGGCGGATCCTCTGCCCTCCCCAGCCAACTCCACAACACCTTGAGCGCGAGCCAGTAGGCATAGGCCGTCGTCGGCGCCAGATCCCGATGCGCCTTCCAGTAGGCGATGACCTGTCGCTTGCCGATCTGCGCCAGGCCGGTCAACCCAAATTGCGCCTGCATCCAGTCGACCATGATGACCAACCGGTCCACCTGCTGGCGCCGGTTGGTTTTCCCACCATGGGCGACATACACATGCGCCCGACGACGAACCTGATCAGCCAAGGTAGGCATTCGAGACGTCGACGCGGTTGTGGCCGAGTTCCTGGGCAATCTGGGCGCGCACCGCCTGATCTCGCTCTTTGGCCTCCGACACATGTATCTGGAGCTGGAGGGCCAGCCACTCGTGATGCGGATCGCCATGCGGGATGCCGGCCATGACCGGGCACTCGGCGCCCATCTCCCGTTTGTAGCGCAGGTAGGCATAGGTGTGGCGCTCTCGGTGAAACCGGATAGCCAGCGCCGTCGCGATCCGGTAGCAGTGGCGGCGGAACTCCGCATAGGTCATGTCCGGGGGAACCAGTGAGTGATGGCTTCCCTGGTAAGCTTTGGCCACGCGAAGGATTTGCGTCTGCGGGCTCGTGCAGATCGGGATCTCCCGCCGACGGCCCCCTTTCGTGCCATTGATGACCGGCAGTACCTGAGCGGCGATATATGCGTCGGCATCGCGCGCATCAAATTTCGCCGACTCCTCGAAGCGCAGTCCATAGGCCCGCTGCAACCGAAGCAGGATTTTGGTCAGCTTGTCGACGCTGGACAGCCAGTGGAAATGCTCGTTGGTGCTGACGAGCTGGCTATCCATGGCGATGCCGGTGCGTAACGGAATGCCGCAGTCGCGGGTGGGTGACACGGATACATGGCGATCGCCCCGGGCGATCTCGAGAACGCGGTTCACGGCACTGACATAATTCTGTGCGGTGGCCGGTTCCAGATCGCCATCATCGACCCGGTCCGACAGCGACTGGCCATAGGCAATGACGACGTCGACCGTAATGATCTCCATGCGGCCGATGGCATGGTGTTCCCGGACATAGTCCACAAACAGATTCCAGCGATCCGCCATGGTGTCGATGCTCGAGAACGAGCGCATCCCTTCTTCGAGTGCGACGCGGCCGGCGGCCTTCATGTCGCGGGTACCAAGATCGAAGTTGCGGCTTCCCATAGATATCTCCTTAATTGGCATGGGGTGGTGAATGAAGAAATTCGGGTACAACAAGTGATGCAGGTAAAACAGAGGTGGCGGACTGACCGCTATGAGGAATTCCCGGGCCTGCCGCAAGACCGAAGTCGAGTGGTGAGTGTTGGTTTCACGCGCTGCGGGCGCGGATGCCGTGCAGGCAGGCCATGGGGAAGGCGCTGGCCAGGGGTGGCCAGCGGCATGTTGTATCCAGCGTCGTCGTCCTACGGGCTGCCGGTCGAGGCAGGCAGGCTCACCAGGCGTGAGCGAGCTGTAGGCCCATCCTCGGTCGATGACGGGACAATTTATGGGGTGTCACGCGTTTTCACGCGGCATCGGCCTGTCGGAAACCCGCATTGCGCAAGGCTTCCGGGGTTACTTTCGCTGCCCGTCTCTGTTCAGAGGAGAAGCTTCAAAAATGCAGACGAGCGAACGCCCGGCTGCCTATCTACTGCACAGGGTTGCCCCTGACACTCTCAAGATGCTGCTCAAATATCGCGCACGCCCTGCGCCGCGATTGTTCACGTGTTGCCTTAATGCTGATTATTTCCTCTCCCCAGCTAGGAAAGCCACGTCAAGGCTGCGGCGGGCACTGATGCGATGAGAATGGTAGCAATCGCGATCACGATTTTGGCGGCGAAAAAGAAACTTTTCGGGCGCAATTCGGAAATCGTAGAGAGCCGGCCTGTGGTGAAGTCGACTGGCGGTTCACTGCAGTTACTCGGTACCCAAGAAAATAGCCGATTTTGTGATGCGGCATCTCTGGCGGTCCACTGGAGGTCGACTGAGCGAAGGTATGCCACTGGCCAAGCTCCTATCCAATTTCCGAGTTGGACGTGACCGCACACAGCCGTCATTTTTCGGTGCAAATCGTAAGAGAGAACGCCGTGAATGGGAGACTTCATGCCACTCCGGCACTGCTCAATCTGCGGCCGATCGTTCCAGCCTCATCCTCAAGTCGCCAAGCAGTCAGTTTGCTCGGATAAAGCGTGCCAGCGCGAACGAAAGCGTCGTTGGCAGCAGGCCAAACGTCTTGACGATCCCGATTACCACGATAACCAGACACGGTCTGCCAGGGCATGGGCGCAGCGAAATCCAGATTATTGGCACGACTATCGTGCTGGACACCCTGAATACGTCGAGCGTAATCGTGCCCAGCAAGGGCAACGCAATCGCCAAACCCGTGAAGGAATTGCAAAGATGGTCGCGTCATCAGCCGGAAAGCCCCTGCCAACAGGAACCTATCTCTTGCGTGTGGTCGCTCCCAGCGACGTTGCAAAGATGGACGCGTGGATCGTTGAAATCACGGCCCTGTCAGTGCAAAACGAAGATCTGGCGGCTGATTGCAAAGAGATGACTTGATCGCCGCCGAAGCCTGCTGCTGCTAACTTCCGTGCGAAATGCTCTCGACACGCCATTCTCGATGTCTCGTGCGATTCCGTGCCTTGAGTCGCCAGGCACGTTGGCGCGTCCTCGTTCGGCAAGTCGGGAGTCATGGTTCGATTTCAAGGACAAGGGCTCCCATGCATGGACAGCAACGACACAAACAACAGCACGCCAATTCAGGGGTCCATATTCCGCGCCGCCGAGTATGTGCGGATGTCCACAGAGCACCAGCAGTACTCCACAGAGAATCAGGCCGACAAGATTCGCGAATACGCCGCCCGGCGTGGCATCGAAATCGTCAAGACCTATGCCGACGCAGGCAAGAGCGGGCTGCGTATCGACGGACGGGCGGCCTTGCAGCAGCTTATCAGCGACGTGCAAACCGGCGCTGCCGACTTTCAGGTCATTCTCGTTTACGACGTCAGTCGCTGGGGCCGCTTCCAGGATGCCGACGAATCCGCCTACTACGAGTACATCTGCAAGCGAAAAGGCATCCTGGTCACTTACGTTGCGGAGCAGTTCGAAAACGATGGCTCGCCGGTCTCGACCATCGTCAAAGGCGTCAAGCGGGCCATGGCCGGCGAGTACAGTCGGGAGCTGTCGGCCAAGGTATTTGCCGGCCAGTGCCGGCTGATCGAACTGGGTTACCGGCAAGGCGGCCCCGCTGGCTACGGCCTACGGCGCATCCTCATCGATCAGCAAGGTTCGATCAAAACCGAACTCACCCGCGGCGAGCACAAGAGCCTGCAAACGGATCGCGTCATCCTCATGCCTGGCCCTGAGGACGAGCAGCGCACCATCAACTTGATCTATCAGTGGTTCATCAGCGAGGGCTTATCCGAATCCGGCATCGCCGGCCGCCTGAATGGCATGAAAGTACGCACCGACCTTGACCGCGAGTGGACGCGGACTACCGTGCAGGAAGTTCTGACCAACGAGAAATACATTGGCAACAACGTCTACAACCGGATCTCCTTCAAGCTCAAGAAAACCCGTGTCGTCAATCCGCCAGAAATGTGGATCCGCAAGGAAGGTGCCTTCGATCCCATTGTGTTGCCCGAGATGTTCTACACCGCCCAGGGCATCATGCGCGAACGGGCGCGGCGTTACACCGACGAGGAACTCATCGAGCGACTGCGCGAGCTTTACCAGAAGCACGGCTACCTCTCCGGCCTGATCATCAACGAAACGGAAGGTATGCCCTCGGCCGCCATCTACGCCCACCGTTTCGACAGCCTGATCCGCGCCTATCAGAGGGTCGGCTATACCCCGGACCGAGATTACCGCTATCTGGAAATCAACCGCCTTCTGCGTCAGTTACATCCACGTGTCGTCGCCGAGGCTGAAGCCGAGATTGCCGCTATCGGCGGCGCCGTCGTGCGCGATCCCGCCACCGATCTCCTACGCGTCAATGATGAATTCAGTGTGTCGCTGATCCTGTCCCGCTGCCACACCTACGACAGCGGAAGCCGCCGCTGGAAGGTTCGTTTCGATACCAGCCTGCGGCCCGATATCACGGTCGCCATTCGGCTCGATCCGGAAAACCAAGTACCGCTGGACTACTACCTGTTGCCGCGGCTCGACTTTGGATCAGCGCGCATCAATCTCGCGGAACAGAACGCCATCGAGTTTGAGAGCTATCGTTTCGACACACTCGACTACCTCTACGGCATGGCTGGGCGAACCCGACTGCGGAGGGCTGCATGACAGATAAGCTTTCAGCAGGCGAGATTCGGATGATTCCCCTCGACCGGGTTGACGTCCTGAATCCGCGACAACGCAATGCCAAAGTATTTGGTGACATCGTCGGCAACATCAAAGCGCTTGGCCTGAAGAAGCCGATTACGGTGACCCCGCGCACGACCGACGCCGGCGAACGGTTTCTCCTGGTTTGCGGCGAAGGGCGGTTGACTGCATTCCGCAACCTCGGCGAGACCGAGATTCCCGCCTTGGCCATCGACGTCAGCGACGAGGATGCGTTCCTCATGAGCCTCGCGGAAAACATTGCCCGGCGCCAGTGTCGTCCGCTGGAAATCCTGGGCTGTTCACGGATTTCCTACGGTAAACAAGCGTGCCGACGGTAATGCGGGCGGCATGCAGTTATAGAGGAACGAAGGCGTGTCCTCTGTGTTCAACTGGAAGATCTTGAGCTTGAGATACGCCATATCGCGGAAGCCTCGGGCACGGCGGCGCAGCAGGGCGATGGAGACGTTGCCGGCCTCCAGTCGCGCAGTGGTGATCGGATGAGCGGCGTAGGCGCAGATGCCGGAACGATGGGACTGCAAGGTCTTCACGAACTTGGCAAGGCCCGTGATCTTGGCGGCCTTGGCCATGCCGCACCAGTCGTCAAGGCGCTCGGCCATGTCCGTCGGTGTGGCCGGCTGGTGCCACAGGCGCTGCAACTGCTCCTTGAGCGTGTAGAGGGAAGCCAGCGGTTGGTTCTGTGCCAGCAACAGGTCAAGCCGGCCCTGGTCAGTGTCCTTGAGGGTGCTGCGATTGGAGAGCAGCAGCCACAGGCTGCCCTTGATCGCCTGCTGGCCGGTGAGGTCGCCCAGCGTCTTGGCCGCCTTGAACTCGGCGCGGCGGCAATCGCGGATCACCTTGTTGAACATCTGCATGACGTGGAAGCGGTCGAAGACGATGGATGCCTGCGGCAGCGATTCGCGCACGGCGGCGATGTAGGCCGGCCCCATGTCGAGCGCGACGGCCTTGATGCCGGCAGCGCACTCCTGCGACAGGGCGTCGAGGAACTCGATCAGCACGGCGGACTCGCGCCCTTCCTTGACCCACAGGATGCGCCCGTAATGGGTGCCGGGCGACAGGTCATAGACCAGGGTGAAGTAGCTCTGTCCCTTGGCGCGGGCGACTTCATCGACGCCGAGGTAACGAATACCGGCAAGGGTTTGCGGCTGCGGAATTGGAATCGTCTCCGCCAGGTGTGCGCATTCGATGGCTTTCACCGAATCCCAGGACAGGCCGAAATGGCGCGCCACCGCCGAGATCGGCATGTGCCGGGCCAAGCCGGCGATCAGCCGCGCCAAGCGTTTCGTCACCCGCGCCTTGGGGCAGACAAACGGCAGTTGCTCCACGCGCACGTGGCCGGGCGACAGAAAGGTCTCGGCGTACTCGATCTCGACTTCGCAGGGCCAGCCGCCGATGGGTACGTCTCGCACCGTCCGCCGCAGCAGACGATTGACCTGCCCACGCCGCCCCGTGCGGCTATCCACCGGCCGCCGGCGCCGGTCACGGTTGCAGATGACCCGCACCCGACCGCCCTCTTCATCGAATACAACGCTCTTGATCACTTGCCCCTCAAGCCCCAAAATCTTCGCCGGGATGACCGCTCCCATAATGTTGTACCTGCCCGAGTCCTGGAAAACCCGCGTGGATACACCATCTCAGGGATGTCGGTCATCTCATTTACCGTAGGATTTGCCGGAAGAGCCAAATCCTGGCAGGCATTGCCCAACTCAAGGACAAGGGCTACACCCCCAAGCTCATCGCCGCCAAAACCGGACTGACGATGCAATACGTTCAAGGCATTCTCACGCTTCTCGAACACGGCGAGGAGCGGCTGCTGGTCGCCGTCGAGAAAGGCCTAATTCCGCTCAACGCAGCGCTCACCATTGTTGGTGCCGGCGACGACGATAAAGCGATTCAGGCGGCACTGCAGGAAGCCTACGAAACCGGCCAATTGCGCGGCAAACCATTGATGGAGGTGCGACGCATCATTGAGCGGCGGCAAACGCTGGGCCGATCGATGTCGCGAGGAACCTCGCGCAAGCGTGCCGAAACATCCACCACCGCTCTGGTTCGTACTTATCAGCGCGAGGTCGAGCGTCAGCAGCAAATCGTCAAGAAGGCCGAGATGGCACAGCAACGCCTGATATTTCTCATCGGCGCACTGCGACAACTGCTCGCCGACGAAGATTTCGTGAATCTCTTGCGCCCGACTTTGACACTTTCGAGGCACATTTCAGACCGACACCCATCAACCATGCGGGTTTCCGAGCGTCGAATCGCAAAACGCCTAGATACATGGATTGTTGATTATCGCCCCGGAAGGCCGCTACGATACGGGCCATGTACCTACGCGAGAGCAAACAACGGCGAGCGGATGGCAGCGTCGTGACCTATCTGCAACTGGCGGAGAACGTCTGGGATGCCGCCAAGGGAAGGTCGCAAGCCAGCATCGTGCATAACTGCGGGCGCGCCGACGATCCCGACGTTGTCGAGCGTCTGCGCAGGCTGGCCAAAAGCATCCTGCGCCGCTGCTCGCCGGAAGAGATCGTCGCTGCCGATGGCGACTGGCGCCTGATCTGCGCCTGGCCCTACGGCGACCTCTACGTCCTCGAAGCCATCTGGAAGCAACTCGGCATCGACGCCATCGTGCGACAGCAGGCCAGCCCGCGGCATCTCGGGTTCGACGTCGAGCGCGCCCTGTTCGCTCTGGTCGCCAATCGTGCCTGCGCGCCGGCCTCGAAACTCTATTGCCATGAACAGTGGCTCAAGGAAGACGCGCATATCGACGGGACGCAGGGATTGAAACTGCACCAGCTGTACCGCGCCATGGACTTCCTGGAAGCGAACAAGAACGCCATCGAGCACGCCATCTTCCACCGGGTGGCCGACCTGCTCAATCTCGACGTCGAGGTGATCTTCTACGACACCACCTCGCTGCACTTCGAGACCGATGAGGAAGACGAAGGCGACAAGAACGGAAACGTCCAGGGCAGCCAGGCGGCCGGCAAGAAAGTCTATGCCGCTCCTCGCAAGCGCGGCCACAGCAAGAACGGCCGCAGCGATGCGCCGCAGATCATCGTCGGTATGGCCGTCACCCGGGATGGCTTTCCGGTGCGTCACTGGGTCTTCCCCGGCAACACGGTCGATGTCACCACCGTTGCCCGGGTCAAGGAAGACCTACGCGGCTGGCAACTCACGCGCTGCCTCTTCGTCGGCGATGCCGGCATGGTCTCGCAGGCCAACTTGCAGACCTTGTCCAAGGGCGGCGGCAAGTACCTGCTGGCGATGCCAATGCGCCGCGGCGACGAGGTCACCGAGGACGTGCTATCGCGACCGGGCCGCTATCGCACTGTCGCCGAGAATCTGGAGGTGAAGGAAGTCATCGTCGGCGAGGGCGAGCGGCGGCGACGCTATGCGGTCTGCTTCAATCCGCTGGAAGCCAAACGCCAGAAGGCACATCGGGAGGAACTGCTGAACGAACTGGAGGCGGAACTGGCCAGCCTGTCCGATCTGGCCAAGGTGAGTCACACGAAACGGGTCTGCGCCTTGCGCAGCAGCGCCCGCTACGGGCGCTTGCTGAAGGAAACGAAGCGGGGCTTGGCGATTGATCGCCAGGCGGTCGCCGAACTGGAGCGTTTCGACGGCAAGTTCGTGGTGCATAGCAACGACGACACGCTCACGGCCGAGGACATGGCGCTGGGCTACAAACAGCAGCAGCGGGTGGAAGAGGCCTGGCGGACGATGAAGAGCGGATTGAAGATGCGTCCGGTGTTCCACTGGGCGCCCCACCGCATTCATGCCCACATCGCCATCACCGTTCTGTCGCTCTTGCTGGAGCGCACCATCGAGCACGCGTGTCAGGATACCTGGCGCACTATCCGGGATGACCTGAAGCGCATCCAGTTGGCGCTATTGTCCAGCCCCCACGGTCGTGTCTGGCAGGTGACCGAGCCTTCGCCGGATGCCGCTAACCGATTGAAGGCATTGAAAATAAAGCCGCCGAAGCCGATCCTGAATCTGGATTGACCGCCTTCCCCGCCTAGATACACACCGATTTCGGCTGTCTCGCCGAATGCTTTGCGCCATGCGGCTTTCCGTGGGGCGTGTTACTTGGCGGTGTCAAAGTCGGGTTGCGTGCCGAAGGACTCGAAACCCTGCCGAAGTATCTTGCCGATCGTGTCTGGAGCAGTGGGGGCCGGACATGAGCAAGGTAGCGCTCGGGTTCGTTCCCGACACTCTGCGCGTCGCCCTGGACAAGCTGCTCCCGTCTCGAAAAACACCGACCGGCTTGGTCACGTCGTACAAATATCGACAGATACTCGCGTCCATGGGCGAAATCGGTTTGGGCTGTTCACGGATTTCCTACGGTAAACAAGCGTGCCGACGGTAATGCGGGCGGCATGCAGTTATAGAGGAACGAAGGCGTGTCCTCTGTGTTCAACTGGAAGATCTTGAGCTTGAGATACGCCATATCGCGGAAGCCTCGGGCACGGCGGCGCAGCAGGGCGATGGAGACGTTGCCGGCCTCCAGTCGCGCAGTGGTGATCGGATGAGCGGCGTAGGCGCAGATGCCGGAACGATGGGACTGCAAGGTCTTCACGAACTTGGCAAGGCCCGTGATCTTGGCGGCCTTGGCCATGCCGCACCAGTCGTCAAGGCGCTCGGCCATGTCCGTCGGTGTGGCCGGCTGGTGCCACAGGCGCTGCAACTGCTCCTTGAGCGTGTAGAGGGAAGCCAGCGGTTGGTTCTGTGCCAGCAACAGGTCAAGCCGGCCCTGGTCAGTGTCCTTGAGGGTGCTGCGATTGGAGAGCAGCAGCCACAGGCTGCCCTTGATCGCCTGCTGGCCGGTGAGGTCGCCCAGCGTCTTGGCCGCCTTGAACTCGGCGCGGCGGCAATCGCGGATCACCTTGTTGAACATCTGCATGACGTGGAAGCGGTCGAAGACGATGGATGCCTGCGGCAGCGATTCGCGCACGGCGGCGATGTAGGCCGGCCCCATGTCGAGCGCGACGGCCTTGATGCCGGCAGCGCACTCCTGCGACAGGGCGTCGAGGAACTCGATCAGCACGGCGGACTCGCGCCCTTCCTTGACCCACAGGATGCGCCCGTAATGGGTGCCGGGCGACAGGTCATAGACCAGGGTGAAGTAGCTCTGTCCCTTGGCGCGGGCGACTTCATCGACGCCGAGGTAACGAATACCGGCAAGGGTTTGCGGCTGCGGAATTGGAATCGTCTCCGCCAGGTGTGCGCATTCGATGGCTTTCACCGAATCCCAGGACAGGCCGAAATGGCGCGCCACCGCCGAGATCGGCATGTGCCGGGCCAAGCCGGCGATCAGCCGCGCCAAGCGTTTCGTCACCCGCGCCTTGGGGCAGACAAACGGCAGTTGCTCCACGCGCACGTGGCCGGGCGACAGAAAGGTCTCGGCGTACTCGATCTCGACTTCGCAGGGCCAGCCGCCGATGGGTACGTCTCGCACCGTCCGCCGCAGCAGACGATTGACCTGCCCACGCCGCCCCGTGCGGCTATCCACCGGCCGCCGGCGCCGGTCACGGTTGCAGATGACCCGCACCCGACCGCCCTCTTCATCGAATACAACGCTCTTGATCACTTGCCCCTCAAGCCCCAAAATCTTCGCCGGGATGACCGCTCCCATAATGTTGTACCTACCCGAGTCCTGGAAAACCCGCGTGGATACACCATCTCAGGGATGTCGGTCATCTCATTTACCGTAGGATTTGCCGGAAGAGCCTCGGTTTGATTGAGCCGCTCTCGGTGACGCCGGCGAACCCCGAAACCGGACAACATCTTTTGCTCGACGGCCACATCAGGCTGATAGCGCTTCGCGAACTGGGCCATACCGAAGCCACATGTCTGATTGCGAAGGACGACGAAAGCTATACCTACAACACCCGCGTTAACCGGATATCAACGATCCAGGAGCATTACATGATTCGCCGCGCCATCGATCGCGGCGTATCGCCGACCAAACTCGCCAAGACCTTGGGTATCGATGTCAGCCTGATCCACAAGAAGGCTTCGCTATTGGAGGGTATTTGCGCCGAGGCCACCGAGCTGCTGCAGGATCGGCACTTCACCACCAACGTTTCCCGCGTCCTGCGGCAGATGAAGCCGATTCGCCAGGTCGAGTGCGTCGAACTGATGATTTCCGCGAATAATCTGACCACCACCTATGCGGACGCATTGTTGGCAGCAACACCGGCGGACATGCTGATCGAGGGCAAGAAACCCAAGAAGCGGGCCGGCATTACCCAGGAGCAGATGTCACGCATGGAGCGAGAAATGGCCAACGTGCAGGGGCAATACAAACTGGCGGAGCAAACCTTCGGTCAGGACGTTCTCAATCTGGTGCTGGCGCGGGGCTACCTGGCCAAACTGCTTGAGAATAAGGCCGTGAACAGGTTTCTGAAGCAGCGGCATGCAGACGTGCTTGAGCAGTTCGAGAATATTGTCCAGGCAACGTCACTGGAGGCGTAACACCCGAATATTCGTGCTGTCGATCAATAGGCTCGTCCAGTGAGCCTGTTGGGCCGGAAAATGCCTGTCCAGCCACACGCATTAAGAATATCCCGCCTAAACGACCTTGTTCGGATCTAATCCAGTCTATTCGTATTTACTGGACGCTCTCGCTGTGCCATTATGCGCAATTGTCGATGCATAACCACGGACGGGAAAACTCATGTCAGATCGCTGGTTGTCAGTTGAAGAGATCGCTGAACACCTGGGAGTTAGCAAGGACACGGTATACGCTTGGATTTCAAAAAAAAGTATGCCGGCTCATCGCGTCGGGCGACTTTGGAAATTCCAGAAGGTCGAGGTCGATGTCTGGATCAAAGCCGGAGGTGCCAATGAAGAGCCTGTTAGCAGCGACGGCAAGTAATGGCCAGCTCGCGATACCGACTTTCATTTACTACCGGCGGCCTGTTCGCCCAAGAGTCAGCCATGGTGGCTGAGATCTATCTGCGCACGATGGACTGGCGGCAGACTCGCGATCAGGTTCGGGAAAAGAATCTCCTGCAGGTCAGGACGTCCGCCGCCGCGCTGCGAATTAGCAAGGAAGTGGTGGCCCGCCTCGAGCACCTTGCCATTCCGGAACTGCAGTGCATTATTGACGGCACAGTGCGGGAACGCGGTTACCTGCTCTGGACCGCAGCCTGTCTGCGTTATGAATTCATTCGGGAGTTCGCCGTCGAAGTGCTCCGCGAATATTTCGTTACGCTACGCCAGGTGCTGAGTCTCAAGGACTTCGACGCATTTTTCAACAGCAAAGCAATGTGGCACGATGAATTGGATGGCACAGCAGCATCAACGCAAAATAAGTTGCGCCAAAACCTGTTTCGAATGATGAGGGAGGCTGACCTGATCTCCCCCGAAAACCTGATTCAGCCGGCCATGCTTACACCCCGAATCGCGGCGATCCTCTCCGCCCGGAAGCGCGAAGCTTTTCTGATCTTTCCGCTGGCGGATTCCGATATCAATAGGTGGCTCCAATGAGTCGCACTATTGGGCAGCAGTCGATTGCCGATCGCTTTGAGCACCTGCTGCAGGTCGTGAGCAGCCCGCGCTTTCTAAGGATGGAGGGTCTTGGCAACGAGGTACCGTTCTTCATCTGCGACTACAAGCCGTCGGAATCGGTGGAAATGACCAGGATGCAGCGGCAGTTGGCCAATCGCCTGAACCAGCAGGGCGTGAGAATTCTTGAAATCAATATTTATGACTTGTCTATCGACCTTCTAAAACAAGCTGGAGATTGGGACTGGTATCTCGCAGAAGAAACAAACATACCCAAAGCCAAATTGCTTGAGGATCTCCAGTCGATTCTCGACGTTGAGACGGTATTGGTGCCGGCGATGGCAGATCGAATGGCGCGAGAGGCATTCGACGTTCTATTTATTTCGGGTGTCGGCGAGGTATTTCCCTTCATCCGCTCCCACAACGTACTCAACAACTTGCAGAAAGCCGCCAAGCTTCGGCCGACGGTGATGTTTTTTCCCGGCTGCTACTCCCACTCGGTGGAAACTGGTGCCTCGCTTGAGCTATTCGGTCGCCTGCGTGACGACAAGTACTACCGGGCCTTCAATATTTACGACTATCAGGTGTGAGAACAGTGCACATGGAACTCAAAACCATATTCGAAAGGGACGTTAATCGTCCCATTGAAGGCGTCATCAAGGCAGACGACGAAGCTGGCCTGAAAAATGAGATTGAGGAATACGTCCTCACCAATGAAGTCGCCAAGCGCCTGGATTCGTTTCTCGATGCCTACAACAATTACCACGGTGCCAATGGCGTTTGGGTGTCTGGCTTTTTCGGGTCTGGCAAATCCCACCTGCTCAAGATACTGGCGCTAGTCCTGGAAAACCGGGTGGTTGACGGCGCGAACGCACTGGAGTTGTTTTTGCCGAAGATTCACGACGACAAGATCCTTGCTGCTGCGCTGGAAAAGGCAGTGGCGATTCCGTCAAAAAGCATTCTGTTCAACATAGATCAGAAAGCCGACGTCATCAGCAAAACCCAGAGCGATGCGCTCCTGGCGGTGTTCGTAAAGGTTTTCGACGAGACCTGCGGCTATTACGGCAAGCAACCCTACATCGCTCAATTCGAGCGCGAACTGGACCGGGATGGCCTGTTTGATGACTTCAAGACGCAATTCAAGCAATTGTCGTCCAACGACTGGGATTGGGGCCGAGCTCGCCCAGCCCGTGTCGCCTCCTTCATCGATCAAGCCTTCAACAAGGTAACCGGCCAGAACGTGAATGGCGTCCTGGATAAATTCCGACTCGATTACCGGCTCTCTATCGAAGATTTCGCCAATCACGTGCAAGCCTGGATCGATAAGCAGGCACCGAACTTCCGCCTCAACTTCTTCGTTGATGAGGTAGGCCAGTACATCGCGGATAACACCAAGCTCATGACCAACCTGCAAACCGTCGCCGAAAGCCTGGCAACCAAGTGCAATGGCCGCGCCTGGATCATCGTTACCGCGCAGGAGGACATGAACGCTGTCGTTGGCGAAATGAGCAAGCAGCAAAGCAACGATTTCACCAAGATCCAGGCCCGCTTCAACAGTCGCATGAAGCTCACCAGCGCCGACGTCGCTGAAGTCATCCAGAAGCGACTGCTGCTCAAGAACGATGCCGGCGCGCAGCAACTTGCTGCGGTCTACGCTCAGCAATCAAACAATTTCAAGACACTGTTCGACTTTGCCGATGGCGCCCAGACCTATCGCAACTTCAAGGATGCTGACCATTTTGTCAGTGCCTACCCGTTCATTCCTTACCAGTTCGCGCTGTTTCAGGTCGCCATCCAGGGCATCTCCCACACAATGGCTTTGAGGGCAAGCATAGCTCGGTGGGCGAGCGATCCATGCTCGGCGTATTCCGCGAGGTCGCGATCGCCATTGCCGGCCGGCCCGTAGGACAGCTGGCCACTTTCGACCTGATGTTCGAAGGCATCCGTACATCGCTGAAAACCGGTATTCAAAGTGCGATCCGGCAGGCCGAGCAGCATTTGGGCGACCCGTTTGCCGTGCGCCTGCTCAAGGCATTGTTCCTCGTCAAATACGTCAAGGAATTCAAACCGACCCTGCGCAACCTGAGCGTCTTGATGCTCGACCGCTTCGACCAGGACATCCTGGCGCTGCGAAAAAGAATCGAAGCCGCGCTCAACCTACTTGAACAGCAAACCTACATTCAACGCAACGGAGAATTGTACGAATACCTGACCGACGAAGAAAAAGACATCGAGCAGGAAATTAAAAATACCGAGGTGGAATCCACCGATGTCATGGCCGAGCTGGAACGACTGGTGTTCGACCATGTCATCAAGCAGCGCAAGATCCGCTACGACAATGGTCAGGACTATCCTTATTCGCGCAAGATGGATGATCGCCTGCAGGGCCGCGAACACGAACTAGCGATCCACGTCGTCACCCCATTCAGCGAGAGCGCCGGCAACGACACCGTGCAACGGATGCAAAGCATGGGGCGCGACGAACTGCGTGTGGTATTGCCGGAGGATGAACGGCTGGTGCGTGACCTGCTGATGTACAAGCGCACCGAAAGATACATCCGACAGAATGTCTCGGTTGCGCAACAGGAAATCGTCAAGCGCATCCTTAACGACAAGGGCTTCCAGAACCGCGAGCGTCTGGTCGAAATCGAGAACCGCCTTCAGCTACTACTGGGGCAGGCCAAACTAATCATCAACAGCGGCGATGTCGAAGTCTCCGGTGACGACGGTCAGGCGCGCATCCTGCGAGGCTTTCACCAACTCATCGAATATAGCTATCCCAACTTGCGCATGCTGCGTGGCGTGACTTACAACGAAGGCGACGTCGGCAATTACTTACGCCATTCGCAAGAAGGCCTGCTCGGCAACGATGCCACCAACCTGGGTGAACCCGAACAGGAGTTGCTCGCCTTTGTCCAGAGCAACGCCCGCGGCGGCGTGCGCACCACCTTGAAGAGCCTGCTCGAACGTTTCGAGCGCAAGCCTTACGGCTGGTACTACGCAGCCATTCTGTGCAATGTGGCCCTGCTGTGCGCACGCGGCAAGCTGGAACTGCGTAGCGACAGCAATGTGCTGGAGGACGACGCGCTGGAGCGCGCACTCCGCAACACCCACGGCCACAGCAATGTGGTGCTGGAGCCGCAAGTCGAATTCACGGCATCCCAGGTGCGTGCGCTCAAGGATTTTTATTCCGAATTCTTCGATGGCCCGGCCAAAGCCACAGAAGCCAAGGCGTTGGCGCGAGAAACGCGGAGGCCATCTCGGCCTTGCAGCATGAGCTGGCGGAACTCCACGCCCAGTCCGCACTGTTCCCGTTCCTCAACGCGCTCGCACCGGTGCTGCTCACCCTCAAGGAAGTCGCCGCCAAAAATACCAACTGGTTCCTCACCGAACTGCCCCAGCAGGAAGACGTGCTGTTTGAACTCAGGAACAGCAATCGACCCCCTTGCGCAAATTCATGAATGGGCCGCAGAAAACCATATTTGAGGAGGCCAGCCGCGTAGTCCAGGAGCAGGAGGACAATTTTGCCTACGTTCAGGGCGACGAGGCGGCGCAGATCAAGGCGGCGCTGACCGATCCCAATGGCTACAAGGGCAACCGCCTGCAACAGGTCAAAGGCGAGCTCGATATCCTGCAGCAGAAAATCGCCGACCAGCGTAACCGCGAGGCCATTGATGCCACGGCGGCCCTACGCGCACTGGAAGCCCGCCTGCGAGGTGAAGCCAAGTTTTCCGCCTTGTCGACCGACAGGCAAGCACAAATGGTGCAGCCTTTCCAACTTGCAGTGGAAAGCATCACGGGCCAGAAGCGCATCGCCATGATCCGCGACCTTCGGCGGCGCTTTGAGGATCAGGACTACCCGCAACTTCTGGCACAACTTGAAAGCTGGTCGCGACCGGCCGAGCCGAAGCAGCCGACGCCGCCATCGGGGTCTTCAACTCTGCCAGTTGCTACACCGGCTACCCAGCCACAAATCGTCGCCGCCCGGTCCATTGCAGTTCCGTTTGACAAAGCCTGGCTCGCCGACGAGGCCGACCTCAACCGCTACCTGGATGCCCTGCGCCAAGCATGGCTCAATGAAATCAGCGCCGGCAAACGGGTGCAGATTTAGGAAATCTGTCCGATGAAGATTGAAATTATTCAGCGAATGCAAAATCAACTGGACACGGTTGTCCAGATGGTTCCGGGCGAGAACGTCGAATTCTGGTTTGCCCGGGATCTCCAGGAACCCCTTGGCTATGCCCGTTGGGAAAACTTCCTGACCGCCATCCGGCGAGCTATCGAATCTTGCGAATCAACAGGTTATAGCCCGGATGACCATTTTCGTGGCGTCACGAAAATGGTCTCACTCGGCAGCGGTGCCGAGCGGCCCATCGAAGACTTCATGCTCACCCGCTACGCCTGCTACCTGATCGCCATGAACGGCGATCCGCGCAAGGAGCCGATCGCCTTCGCCCAAAGCTACTTTGCAACACAGACCCGGAAGCAGGAAGTCATCGAAGAGCGCATGCGCTTGCAGGCACGCCTCGATGCGCGGGACCGCTTACGCGAGTCCGAAAAGGCATTGTCGCAAAACATTTACGAGCGCGGCGTCGACGATGCCGGGTTTGGTCGTATCCGCTCCAAGGGCGACACCGCGCTGTTCGGCGGTCACAGCACGCAGATGATGAAAGACAAGCTAGGCATCACAGCGACACGCCCACTCGCCGATTTCCTGCCCACCTTGACCATCGCTGCAAAGAATCTGGCGACGGAAATGACCAATCACAATGTTCAGCAAGAAGACCTGAAAGGCGAATCCGCCGTCACCGATGAGCATGTGCAGAACAACCTCAGTGTGCGCGACATGCTGGGGCAACGGGGAATCCAGCCGGAACGACTTCCCGCCGAAGAGGACATCAAGAAGTTGGAACGCCGGGTCAAGTCCGACGAGAAAAAACTGGAGAAGCTATCCGGTAAGTTGCCCGCACCGAAAAGCGACTGATGGAAACCACCAAACTACGTCGCTTCGCCCAATACGCCCGCCGCACCCTGCTGGAGCTGGTCGAGACGCGGCTGCAACTCGTCATGCAGACTGAGAGCGTCGCCCGGCGCGAGAACGCCGATGCGGTCAAAAAACTTGAAGAAGCAATCAAGCAATCTGGCCAGGAGCAGGTGATCGAGCGTGTGGCTTACACCTGGTTCAACCGCTTCTGCGCCTTGCGTTTCATGGATGTCAGCCGGTACACCCGCATCGGAGTGGTGTCGCCCACCGAAGGGCAGTTCCAGCCCGAGATTCTGGCTGAGGCCAAGATGGGCCACATCGACGAAGACATGGTAGCCGACAAGGCCCGCCAGAAAATTTCTGCGTTACTGGCCGGTAGAGTCCCCAGTCATGACCCACAGGGTGAAGCCTACCGCCTGCTGGTAGTCGCAGCCTGCAACGCCTGGCACAAGGCCATGCCATTTCTGTTCGAGCGCATCAACGACTACACCGAGCTACTGATGCCCGACGACCTGCTCTCGGGCAATTCCATTCTGGCCTACACCCGCGAGGCCATGACGCCCGATGCCTGCCAAGATGTCGAGGTTATTGGCTGGCTCTACCAGTTCTACATCTCCGAGAAAAAGGACGCAGTGTTCGAGGGGTTGAAGAAAAACCAGAAAATCACTCCGGAAAATATCCCGGCTGCCACGCAACTGTTCACTCCACACTGGATCGTGCGCTATCTGGTGGAAAACGCCCTCGGTCGCCTGTGGCTGCTCAACCGCCCGGTTCCCGGCTGGCGGAGAAAATGGAGTACTACATTCCCCCTGAGCAGCCCGAAACGGACTTTCTCAAGATCGGTAGTCCTGAAGAAATCAGGATTTGCGACCCGGCCTGCGGATCCGGCCACATGCTCACTTACACCTTCGACCTGCTGTACGCCATCTACGAGGAAGAGGGCTACGACTCGGCGGATATCCCGGAAAAGATTCTTACCCACAATCTCTATGGCATCGAGCTGGACGAACGTGCGGGTGAGTTGGCTGCATTTGCCCTGACCATGAAGGCTCGCGCCAAACAACGGCGCTTCTCAATAAGGGAATCAAGCCAAATATCTGTGTGCTCGAAAAAGTTGCGTTCGACCGCGAAGAACTGGACGAGTACATGAGCGCCGTTGGTCGAGACTTGTTCACCCATGGTCTGCGCGATACCCTGCAACAAAATTCAGTGAGCGCCGACAAACTTGTTCTTTGATCGTGCCAAAGGTCG